>CAZGNA010000353.1:0-1553 GCA_964526945.1 uncultured bacterium | reverse complement strand
ACAGCTAGTCGCTGTCGAGACAGCTACCACGGCGGCCCGGGGCACGTCGGGGCGTACACGCGCCGAGCGTACCCGCGTCGGGGCGCCCGCGCGCCGTCGGGGCGCCCGCGCGCCGCCGGGACACACGCGCGTCGGGGCACACGCGCGCCGGGGCCCCGCGTCTTCTCGCCGGTCTCGGGCAGGGGATCGGGGTGGCGCTGCCGAACTCTCCGTATGCACATTTGCGCATTCATGAACATTTGTTCACATTCTCGATGGGACTGCTGAGCCGCCTGCAGGCACGCGCGCGCGAGGGCCGACCGATCCGCGTGGTGGTGGTCGGCGCCGGCCAGATGGGCGCGAGCCTGTGCCGGCGGCTGGGACGGCTGCCCGGGTTCGTCCTGGTGGGTGCCTGCGACGTGGTGCCGGACCGCGCAGCGGCGGCGCTGGCGCACGCCGGCGTGCCCGTCGGGTCTGCCGGGGACGACGGCGAGGCCACGCGTCTCGTGCACGCGGGGCGCGCGGTGGCCACCACCCGCGCCGATGTGCTCCTCGACCTGCCCGAGGTCGACGTGGTGGTGGACGCTACGGGCGACCCCGACGCCGGTGCGCGGGTGGCGCTCGCGGCGCTGGCGCGACGGCGCGTCGTGGTCACCCTCAACGTCGAGGCCGAGGCCACGGTGGGCCCCCTGCTGGCGTGGCAGGCGCGCGCTGCCGGTCTGGTCTACACGCTGGCCGCCGGCGACGAGCCCGCGGTGCTGGCCGAGCTGGTCGAATTCGCGCGGGTGGTGGGGCTCGAGGTGGTCTGTGCGGGGAAGGGCAAGAACAACCGCCTGGACCGCACCGCCACCGCGGCGTCGGTGGCGCTGGAGGCGGCGCAACGGGGCATGAGCCCGCGCATGCTGGCCGCCTTCGTGGACGGCACCAAGACCATGGCGGAGCTCGCCGTCCTGGCCAACGCCACCGGGCTCGTGCCCGACCGTCCTGGCCTCCACGGCCCGCGGGCGGACCTGGCCGACCTGCTGCGCGTGTTCGTGCCCGTCGCCGACGGTGGCCTCCTGCAGCACAGCGGTGTGGTCGACTTCGCCGTGGGCGACGTGGCGCCCGGGGTCTTCGTGGTGGGCCGGACGGACGACGCTGCGTTGCGGCGCGACCTGGCCTACCTCCGGATGGGTGCGGGGCCCTACTACCTGCTCTACCGGCCCTACCACCTGGCGAGCCTGGAGGCGCCACTGACGATCGCGCGCGCCGTGCTCGACGGCGAGGTGACCCTGGCGGCATCCGGCGCCCCCGTGGCCGAATGCGTTGCCGCGGCCAAGCGCGACCTCCACCCGGGCGACGTGCTCGACGGCATTGGCGGGGCTGCGGTCTACGGCGTGACCATGGCGGCGAGCGAGGCGCGGGCGCGCGCGGCCGTGCCGGTGGGGGTGACCACCGGGGCGCGCGTGCGGCGCCCGGTGGCCCGCGATGCGCTCCTGACGGCGGCCGACGTCGACCTCGACGAGTCCCTGGCCGTGGTGCACCTGCGGCGGCTGCAGGACGTCCTGGTGCGCGACGGCACGCTGCCGCCGGTG
>CAZGNA010000352.1:0-1556 GCA_964526945.1 uncultured bacterium | reverse complement strand
ATGCTAGTATCGATCGCGATACCATCTCCATAGCGGCGATGACGGAGACGAGTAGGCGCGGTGCCGGCGGTCGAGAGAGCCGGCGGGCGGTGCGAGCCGGTCGGGCCCGCGACCGAATCCCCTCCTGAGCGGCAGACGATGCCGGCCCCGGTGTGCCGGAGGCCGGCCGAAGTCGCAGGGTTGCGCCCGTGACAGCGCGTACGAGGGCCCGGTGGGCCGCGCGGCACCGGTCGCGGCAGCGTGTGGTGGTGTGCAGACCGGACGCGCGGATCCCGGGAACGCGAGTGGCACCGCGGGTAGTACCCCGTCTCGAGCGCGAGGCGGGGTGTTTTGTTTAGGGCTTCGTAGGAGGTGACCCGTGCAGCAGTACCTGTTGATCCCAGGTCCCACGCCGTTGCCCGAGGAGGTCCTGCGGGCCGGCGCAGGGCAGATGATCAACCACCGCGACCCCGAGTTCGGCCGGTTGCTGGCCGAGACCCTGGCGGCGGCGCGGCGGGTCTTCATGACCCGTCACCCCGTCATCCCGTTCGCGGCGTCGGGCACCGGCGGGCTCGAGGCGGCGCTGGTGAACCTGTGCTCCCCCGGCGACGAGGTGGTGGCGGTCTGCGCCGGGGCCTTCGGCGAGCGGTTCGCCGCCATCGCGGAGGCCTTCGGCCTGCGCGTGCGGCGCATCGAGGTGCCGTGGGGGCAGGCGGTCGATCCCGAGGCGGTGCGCGCGGCCCTGCGGGCGACGCCGCGGGCCAGAGCGCTGCTGGTCACCCACAACGAGACGTCGACCGGTGTGCGGCAGGACCTGCAGGCGATCGCCGAGGCGGCGCGCGGCCACGACGCGTTGCTGCTCGCCGACGCCGTGAGCTCGCTGGGCGCCGTGGAGCTGCGCACCGACGCCTGGGGGCTCGACGTCGTCATCACGGGATCGCAGAAGGCGCTGATGGCGCCGCCGGGCCTGGCGCTGGTCAGCGTCTCCGAGCGGGCGCGAGCCGCCATGCAGACGGCACGGCTGCCGCGCTTCTACTGGGCGTTCGACCGCATGCTGGCCGAGCTCGGGGATGCAGAAGCCTACACGCCGTTCACGCCGGCGATCGGCACCCTCTACGCGCTGCGCGAGGGCCTGCGCCTGGTCGAGGCCGAGGGGCTGGAAGCGCGCTGGGCGCGGCACCGCCGCACCGCGCGCGCCGTGCGTGCGGGCCTGCGGGCCCTGGGGCTGCGGATCGTGCCCGACGAGGCGGTGGCCAGCGAGACGGTGACGGCGGTCTGGCTGCCCGACGGGGTCGCGGCCGGCGCGCTGCTGGAGCGCCTGCGGGTCGAGCACGGGGTGACGCTCGGCGGCGGCCAGGGGCAGTTCCGGGGCAGGATCGTGCGGTTCGGGCACCTGGGGTGGGTGCCCGACGAGGCCGTGCTGGCGGGGCTGGCGGCCCTCGAGACGGTGCTGCCGCAGGTGGGCGGGCCGGCCGTCCGGGGCGCGGTGGCTGCCGCCCGCGACGTGCTGGCGGGCGCGCCGGCATGATGACGCTCGCGGGCACGGAGGTGCCCGCCGTCGCACCGGGCGCATCGCC
>CAZGNA010000351.1:0-1565 GCA_964526945.1 uncultured bacterium | reverse complement strand
GGTTTATATTTGGCGGGTCAGCACCCACCGCGGTGACGCGGTGGTCGGGAACACGCACGATCCGGGTATCGTTCACATAGTACGAGGACCGGCGGGGCATGCCCGACCGGTCCACATCGTCGCTGGCCGCAGCCCGAACGCCGGAGGGCTCAGGCGCCAGCGGGCGAGATCGTGACCGGCCCGTGCGGGGGCCAGAGGAGGACATCGGTGGCAGGCACCAACGTGCCCACGCAGATCCCCGAGCGGCTGCCACTCTTGCCGCTCAAAGGAACGGTCGTATTCCCCACCCAGGTCCAGGGGCTGGGCGTGGGGCGCCCCAAGTCCCTGCGGGCGCTGGAGGCGGCGCTCGAGCGCGACCGGCTCATCGTCCTGGCGGCGCAGCGGGACGACGACATCAACGACCCGCGGCCCAAGGACATCTACACCGTCGGCACGGTCTGCCGGGTGTTGCAGGTCGGCAAGCAGCCCGACGGCGTGCTCCAGGTCATCGTCGAGGGCCTGCGGCGGGTGAGCATCACCGGGTTCCCGCAGGAGGAGCCGTACTTCGAAGTGGCCGTCGTCCTGCAGGCGGACACCGTGGAGAAGACGCCGGAAGTCGAGGCGCTCATGCGCGCGGTGCTCTCGCAGTTCGAGCGGTTCGCGCGGCTCGCGCGCACGGTGCCGCCCGACCAGCTGGTGGCCGCCAGCCAGGCGGAGGATCCCGGGCGCCTGGCAGACCTGGTGGCCCAGCACCTCACGCTCAAACTGGAGGAGCGGCAGGGCCTGCTGGAGGCCGATCCCAAGACGCGCCTGGACCAGCTCAACACCGTGCTAACCCGCGAGCTGGCGGTGATGGAGCTGGAGCGGAAGATCCACAACCGCGTCCGCAAGCAGATGGAGAAGTCCCAGCGCGAGTACTTCCTCAAGGAGCAGATGAAGGCCATCCAGCAGGAGCTGGGCGAGAGCGACGAGCGGCAGGCCGAGGTCAACGAGTACCGGAAGAAGATCGAGGCCGCCAACCTGCCCGAGCACGTCAAGCAGAAGGCGCTGGAGGAGCTCGGGCGGCTGGAGAAGATGCCGCCCATGGTGGCCGAGGCGGTCGTGGTGCGCACCTACCTCGACTGGATCCTGGCGATCCCGTGGACCACCCGCACCGAGGACCGTCTGGACATCGACGAGGCGCGCCGGATCCTCGATGAGGACCACTACGGGCTCGAGAAGGCCAAGGAGCGCGTCATCGAGTACCTGGCGGTCCGCAAGCTGTCGCCCGAGTCGCGCGGCCCGATCCTGTGCTTCGTGGGACCCCCGGGCGTGGGCAAGACCTCCATGGGGCGGTCCATCGCCCGCGCGCTGGGCCGCAAGTTCGTCCGGGTGTCGTTGGGCGGCGTGCGCGACGAGGCGGAGATTCGCGGGCACCGGCGCACCTACGTGGGGGCGCTGCCCGGGCGGATCGTCCAGGGCCTGAAGCAGGCCGGGAGCCGCAACCCCGTGTTCATGCTGGACGAGATCGACAAGCTGGGGGTGGACTTCCGCGGCGACCCGTCGGCGGCGCTGCTGGAGGCGCTGGACCCCGAGCAGAACCACGC
>CAZGNA010000350.1:0-1571 GCA_964526945.1 uncultured bacterium | reverse complement strand
CCCGGCCTGGCGTGACGTCCATCGCCGCAGCCGACGACCCGGCAGTGGTCGCGCCGCTCTCCCGCCGCGTCCCCGCGCCCCGGCGGTGGCGGCGCGGGAAGCCGTCCTAACGACGCTTGCGCGCCAGCGCCCGTCGAGCAGCGGCCACGATGTCGGCGGCCGTCAGCCCGTACTTCTCCATCAGGGCCCGCGGCGAGCCCGACTCCCCGAAGACGTCGCGGATGCCCACCCGCTCCACGGGCACCGGTTCGTGGGCGCTGGTCACCTCCGCCACCGCGCCGCCCAACCCGCCGTAGACGGTGTGCTCTTCGGCCGTGACGATGGCGCCGGTCTCCCGGGCGGCCGCCAGGACCGCGGCCTCGTCCAGCGGCTTGAGCGTGGCCATGTTCAGCACGCGCGCCTCGATGCCCTCGGCGGCCAGGGTCTCGGCCGCGGCCAGGGCCTCGGCCACCATGATGCCGCAGGCGATGAGGGTGACGTCGTCCCCCTGCCGGAGCTGCGCGGCACGCCCGATGGTGAAGGTGTAGGTGTCGTCGAAGAGCACGGGCACCGGCGCGCGGCCCAGGCGCACGTAGGCCGGCCCGTGGTGCTCGACCAGCGCCGCGATCACCCGGTGCGTCTCCGTGGCGTCGGCGGGCACGATGACGGTCATGTTGGCCAGGGCCCGCATCATCGCCAGCTCCTCGATGGCCTGGGCGCTCATGCCGTCCTCGCCCACGGTGAGCCCGCCGTGGGTGCTGACCAGCTTCACGTTGAGGCCGGGCTGCGCCACCAGCACCCGGATCTGGTCGTAGGCCCGGCCCGGCACGAACACGGCAAAGGAGCTCACGAAGGGAATCTTCCCGCACGTGGCCAGCCCCGCGGCCACGCCCACCATGTTCTGCTCGGCGATGCCGCATTCGACGAACCGGTCGGGGAACGCGGCCGCGAACGCCTCGAGTCGGGTCGAGTCGCGCAGGTCACCGGTCAGCGCCACCACCCGCGTGTCGCGCCGGCCGACGGCGACCAGCGCCTCGCCGTAGGCGTCCCGCGTCGCCTTCCCGCCGGCGGCCTGCACCACGGGCCCTGCCATGGCTTCACCTCCCCGCCGCGGCGCCATCGAGCTCGGCCAGGGCCCGGCTGAGCTCGTCGCGCGTCAACGCCTTGCCGTGGAAGCCCACCACCCCCTCCAGGAACGAGACGCCCTTGCCCTTGACCGTCCGCGCCACGATCACCTGCGGGCGGCCCCGCGTGGCCCGCGCCCGGTCCAGCGCGGCGACGATGGCGCCCAGATCGTGCCCGTCGATCTCCTGGACGTCCCAGGTGCACGCGCGCCACTTGTCGGCCAGCGGGTCCAAGCGGATGCGGTCCTCGGTCGGGCCCGTCTGCTGGAGGCCGTTGCGGTCGACGATGGCGGTGAGGTTGTCCAGCCCGTAGTGGGCCGCGAACATCGCGCCCTCCCAGACGGCGCCCTCCTGGCACTCGCCGTCGCCCAGCAGCGCGTAGACCCGGTAGGGGCGGCCGTCGCGCTTGCCGGCGAGCGCCATGCCGATGGCAGCGGAGAAGCCCATGCCCAGCGACCCCGTCGAGAT
>CAZGNA010000349.1:0-1615 GCA_964526945.1 uncultured bacterium | reverse complement strand
GGATCGTCGCCGTGGCCCGCTACCCCCACCAGGCCGCCCTGGCCGTGCGGCTGGGCGCGCACCGGGTGCTGACGTCGCGGGGGCGCGCGCTCTACGACGAGGTGGCCGGGCTCGTGGGCGCGCGGCTGCTGCAGCCGCTGCTCGGACGCCCGCTGCTCACCGACGGTGCCGACGTCACGCTGGAGTGCGCGGGCACGAGCCGCGCCCTCGACGACGCGCTGCGCCTGACCCGCGCCGGCGGCACGGTCGTGTGCGTGGGCATCGCCTTCACCCCGCGGGGGGTGGACTGGACGCCGCTGTACCTGCGCGAGGTGCGCGTCGTTGGAACGTCGTTCTACGCCCAGGAACAAGTGGGCGGGCGCACCGTGCGGGCCATCGAGCTCGCCATGGAGCTCCTGGCCACGGGGCGCGTGGACCTGCGACCGCTCGTGACCCATCGGTTCCCCCTGCGGCACGTGGGGCGGGCACTGGCCACCGCCCTCGACAAGCGCGCGCAGCGCGCCGTGAAGGTGCTCCTGGAGCCCGCCGGGTGACCACACCGGGCCGCGCGGCCGATCCGGCCCCCACTGGTAAGTCGGGGCGATGGCGCGCACGGCGGTCCCGATGTGCAGGGCGCCGGGGCGGTCCGCCATCGGCTACTCGCGGCGCGTCGCAGGCCACGACCGCGCCCGGGCGGTTCACCCCTTGCCCCGTCGGGGGGAACGCTGTACCCTAGCACGTGGCCGCACGGACACCACACCGCGCCGGTCGGCATTCCACCGAAAGGAGCGGAACGCATGCGCACTGCAGTGACATGGATGGGGATACTCGTGCTCGCGGTCGTGGCGGCAGGCTGCGGCGGTCGCGCGCCGCAGCAGCCGGCCCAGCCGGCACCCACCGCGGGTGCGCCCACGGCGGCTGCACCCACCGCGGGCGGGACGATCACCATCGTGATGAAGGACAACCTCTACGAGCCGGCGACCGTGGAGATCAAGGCTGGCGCCGAGTACGAGTTCGTCGTCCCGAACCAGGGCGCCACGGTGCACAACCTGGTCATCCAGGGCGTCCCCGGCGGCGACATCACCTCCGATGTGGCCGTCAACGCCGGACAGGAGAGCCGGTTCAAGGTCAAGATCGACCAGCCGGGGACGTACAAGATGCAGTGCACCTACCACACCGAGATGGTCGGCGACCTGAAGGTCGTGCAGTAGCGCGGCGTGCACGCGCCGCGGCGGGCCCGGGGGGGCGGCGCGCGGCCGTCCCCCCGGGCCGTCGACGCGCCGGAGGAGAACTCCCCGCGCACCCGAAAGACTAGCACGATGGCCGCTGCGCGGGATCCCCACGAGCCCACCGTCGAGGTGCTCCGCCGCCTCGTCGCGGACGCCGCGCGGCTGCTGCGGGCCTATCGGGACCTGCTCCGGGTCCAGGTGCGTGCCACCGGCCGCGACCTCGCCGTGGCGGGCCTGCTGGCGGGCGCCGCGCTGCTGCTGGCCGTGCTCGTGCCCGTCCTGGCGGTCGTCGTGCTGATCCTGGTGCTGGCCCTGTGGCTGCCCGCCTGGCTCGCGGTGCTGGGGGTGCTGGTCCTCGTGGCCGCGACCAGCGCCGGCCTGGCCGCGTTGGGCGTGCGGCGCCTGCG
>CAZGNA010000348.1:0-1619 GCA_964526945.1 uncultured bacterium | reverse complement strand
CGGCGCTCGGGGCGGTGGGCACCGTGCGGGTGGGCGGGTTGGCCGGGGCCTGCGGAGCGCGCGGGCGCGGCGGGGCGCCGCGCCGGACGCGGCGGGGACGGCCGTGAGCGTGCGCCGGCGCATCGGCGTCCTGACCGGCGGCGGGGACTGCCCGGGGCTCAACGCGGTCATCCGAGCCGTGGTGCTGTCCGCCGTGCGCGGGTTCGGGTGGGAGGTCGTCGGCGTCCTCGACGGGTTCGACGGCCTGCTCCACGACCGCACGCGCCCGCTGGGCATCGAGGAGGTCCGCGGTATCCTGGCCCAGGGCGGCACGATCCTGGGCACCTCCAACCGTGGCAACCCGTTCGCCTGGCCGGTGGTGCGCAACGGGCAGGTCGAGGTCGTCGACGCGTCCGCCATGGTCCTGGACCGCCTGCGCGCACTGGACCTCCAGGCCCTGGTCGTCATCGGCGGCGACGGGACCCTGCACATCGCGCAGCAGCTCTACGAGATGGGCGCGCCGGTGGTGGGCATCCCCAAGACCATCGACAACGACATCGCCGCCACCGACGTGACCTTCGGCTTCGACACGGCGCGGCTCACCGCCACCGAGGCGATCGACAAGCTCCACTCCACGGCGGAGAGCCACCACCGCGTCATGGTGGTGGAGACCATGGGCCGCAACGCCGGCTGGATCGCCCTCGAGTCGGGGATCGCCGGCGGCGCCAACGTGGTGCTGATCCCCGAGATCCCCTACCGGCTGGAGGCCGTGGTCGCGGCCATCGAGGACCGCGCGCGGCGCGGGCGGCCGTGGTCGATCGTCGTGGCCGCCGAGGGCGCGCACCCCGTGGGCGGGACGCAGGTGTACCAGGACACCGGCGGTCCCGGCCGGCTGCCGCGGCTGGGCGGCATCGGGCAGCAGGTGGCGGCCCAGCTGGCCGAGGCGACCGGCCGCGAGACGCGCTCGCTGGTGCTGGGGCACCTGCAGCGCGGCGGCAGCCCCACCCCCTTCGACCGCCTGCTGGCGACGCGCTTCGGCGTGCGCGCTGTCGAGTGCATCGCCGCCGGACGCCTGGGCGTCATGGTCGCCCTGCGCGGCACCGAGATCGTCGACGTGCCGCTTGCCGAGGCCATCGCCACCCCCAAGCGCGTGTCGCCCGACGGCCAGCTGGTGCGCACGGCGAAGGCGCTGGGGATGTCGGTGGGGATCTAACGCCTGGCCCCGGCAGCACCTCCTGGCGGCACCCCGACGGACCGGCAGGGCGTATCGCGCAGCGCACTGCCCAGAGCCCGTAGCGTGCACCGCGCGTTGGTCCGGCCCTCGTCAGCGGATCAGCCGGCGGCGCATCAGCCGCAGCGGGGCCGGGAACAGCGCGACGGTCACCGCCAGCATCCAGGCGACGTCGGCCAGGACGCGCGCGTCGGCCGTCCCCAGCGCCAGCGCCCGCGCCACGCGCACGACGTGCGAGAGCGGGGTCAGCCAGGCCGCCACCTGCACCCAGGCCGGCAGGGCGTCCAGGGGGAAGAAGACGCCGCTGAACATGAACATGGGCGTGACGAACAGGGCGAAGTAGAACGTGAAGTAGTCGATGTTGGGGTTGATGGCCGTGAACGTCATGGCGATGACCGCGAACATCAGC
>CAZGNA010000347.1:0-1624 GCA_964526945.1 uncultured bacterium | reverse complement strand
CGCCCCCCGCCCGGAGACGGATCCTACGGCCGCGCCGTCTTCACGTCGATCCCGTAGGGCGTCTTCAACACGATCCAGCCGCTCACGTGTGGCTTGAACCCCACGACCGCCTTCCGGGTGGCGTAGGTGCGCTTCTCGTGGAAGAGGAAGACCATGGGCGCGTCCTGGACGATGAGCCGCTGCGCCTCGCGGTAGATGCGCACCCGCTCGGCCTGGTTGGTGATCGTGCGGCCCCGGTCCAGCAGCTCATCGACCCGCGGGTTGCGGTACTTGGTGAAGTTGAAGCCGCCGATCGCCGACGTGTGGAAGGGGCTGTAGAGCAGCGAGTCGGGCTCGGGGTTGGTGGTCCAGCCCACGCGCAGCGTGTCGTACTCGGCGCGCAGCAGGCGCTGGAGCAGCGTCGGGAAGTCGACCACGGTGACCTTCACGGTGATGTTGAGCGGTCGCAACATGTCGATCAGCAGCGGCGCCTCCCGGCGCAGCTCCTCGCTCTCGGAGATCAGGTAGTTCATCTCGAAGCCACCGGCCAGGCCCGCCTCGGCCAGGAGCTGCCGGGCGCGGGTCGGGTTGTACGGGTGGCCGCGGAAGCGCTCGTCGTAGGCCCACGACGTCGGCGGGAGCGGCCCTTCGGCCAGGACCGCGCGCTCCTGCCAGACGACGTCGACGAGCTTCTTCTTGTCGATGGCCATGGCGATGGCCTGCCGGACGCGCACGTCGTCGTAGGGCTTGACCGACGTGTTGAAGGCGATCAGCCGGTAGTTGGTGCCGATCACCTCGTGCAGGTCGACCAGCAGGCTCACCCGCAGGCGCCGGAGGTCGGGCGCGGGGACGCCGGCGATCAGGTCGACCCCGCCCGCCTCCAGCTCGGCCAGGCGCACGCTGCCCTCGGGGATGAAGCGGAACTGCACCCGGTCCATCGCAGGCCGCCCACGTGGCGACCATGCGGAGGTTCGCGTCGCGGTCTGCCGGGTCCTGTCGGCGGAGCGTGACGCCAGACGCCTCCGCGCTCCGGACGCTCCCGGGCGCGCATCGTATGGGCATGACGCCTCGCCGGCGCTATACTGTCCGCCAGGAGTCGCCGCATCGTGCCCAACGAGCCTGCGTCTGCTCGGCAGCCGTCCGTCCGCATCCGGCCCCTGCGCGCCGGTGACGTGGAGACGTGCGCGCGCATCGTCGCCGGCGACCCGCTGTGGCAGCACTACGGCCTGACGCTGCGCGGCGCGCGCCGCGCCCTCCGCCGGGTGCTGACCGCGCGCCGCCGCGGGGGCGCCGCCGCCCTGGCAGCGGGCGACGTGGCCGTGGCCACCCTCGGCGGGACCCCGGTGGGGTTCGTCTGGTTCCGGCGCGAGGGCACGTTCCACCACAGCGGCTACGTGCGCTGGCTGGCCGTGGCGCCTGCAGCCCGCGGGCGGGGTGTGGGGAGGGCGCTGCTGCGCCATGCCGAGGAGCGCATCTTCCGCCACGGGCCCAACGTCTTCCTCACGGTCTCGGCCTTCAACCGGCGCGCGCGGGTGTTCTACCGGCGGCTGGGCTACGTCCGGGCGGGCGCGCTGGTCGACTACGTGGTGGCCGGCGTCACCGAGGTGCTGCTGCGCAAGACCCGCGGGCCACTCCAGCCGTCGCG
>CAZGNA010000346.1:0-1625 GCA_964526945.1 uncultured bacterium | reverse complement strand
CGCTGCACCAGGGATGGCCACGGGCAGAGCTCGGTGAAGAGCGCATCGGCGTCGATGTCCACGCCCGCTTCAAGCACCTGCGTGGCGACGACAATGCGGCCTGTAGCTGGCACCGGCGCTTCGAGCCCGTCGTAAGTCGCCTTCCGGTCTCTGGGGCGCATCCGGGCATGGAGAAGCACCACATCAGGGCCAGCGCCGGAGCCATCCTTCAGACGCTCGTACAGCTCGCATGCTCTCCTCACCTGGTTGACGATCACCAACACCTGCCGACCGCCCTCCGTCTCCTTGCGGATGCGGTCGAGCAGCTCTCGACTTTGTATTGTCCAAGCGGAGCCCACCGCCGCGGACGCAACTGTCGCCCCGCGGATCTTCCCCCTTTTCCCCTGCTCCGCAGGCCCCCTGAAGACTGGTTCGAGGTGTAACTCAAGGCGCTTAGGGGCGGTCCACCGTGCCCTGAACCCTCGGTGCTGGAGGTCCTCTACAGAACAGCTGTGAACCGGGGTCCGCAGCTTCTGCTCCTTGCGCTCTGGAGTCTGCATCCAGACAGGTAGCTCCAGCGAGCCGGGTTTACTGCCGAGCGTTGCGCTCATCCACACACTTCGGCGCGAGCTCCAGGCAGGTGGTCTCTCGTCCCAGAAGTGTTGCAGCTGAACGGTCGTCGTCCGGCCGGGACCCATGAGCTGGACTTCGTCCATCACCAAAACGTGTCGAGATTGAGGAATCCGAAATCCACCGGCCAGAGTTGAGGTGCCATCGCAAAGCCGCGGTTGAGGGCACGAGACAGCAACATGTCCTGCGTGCCAATGATGATTACCGGATGTTCGGGGTACTCCCGCCAGTCACCTCTTGCTTCACCGCCCATTAGCATCACGATCGCGACCTTCTCAGGATCCGCCCAATCGATCCTGTAGTACTTGAGCTGATCGCCGTCGAACTGGGCTTCGCCGGCCAGCACGTCAAGGTTCTGAGCCCACCGCACCGCGCGGGCCCTGGTCTGTTCGACGAGCACCCTTATGGGCAGGCAGTACACGAGTCGCCGCGTGACGTTGGCGCCGCACGCACGGGCGACAAGCCAGATCGCGATCACGGACGTCTTGCCGAGCCCGGTCGGGATGTCGATAAGTTCAGGGACGTCGCCCTTGAGCATCCGCTCAAGGAGCGTTTTCTGCCATGGGAACAGGGTCTCGTCTGCGCCGAGTCCCAGCGCCTTGTGGAGCAAACTCTCGGGATCGGAAGTTGTCGACGCGATCATAATTGGAACCTCTAAACGGTCACGGGTAGCCGCCGGCGTCCATAGGCCGACACACCCCGTAGCCCCGATACCGCCCCGCCCCGATCAACACCGGCCCCACCACCGGCTCGTCGAAGACCAGAATCGCATGCGCGTGCCGCCGCTCGCTCCCATCCTTGCGCCGAAGCCTCGGGAACTGGAACGCCGGCGGCACGCCCAAATGCGCCGAAACCGAGGTGACGATCACCTCCCGCGGGCGGGGCAGACCGACCGCCACACACGCGTCCTCGATCATCCCGGAAACTTCTCGCTGATACTCCGCGCGCTCCCTCGCCTTGGGATGGCGGTCGAACGCCACGGGCGTCACGGTGGCCCAGTGGGTGGCGCCGTCCGG
>CAZGNA010000345.1:0-1721 GCA_964526945.1 uncultured bacterium | reverse complement strand
GCTGCCGGGGCCGCCGCCGCGGTCGGGGCGAGGACCAGGACCAGCGCACCCAGCACCACCGCGCGCCCCGGGGCCCTGCGGGCCAACGGCCGCGGCTTCGTCGCCTGGGCCCTCATCGGGGCTCCTCCGTGACCGTGGCCCGGATGTTGCCGCGCAGCGTGGTCCGCTGCAACGTCACATCGGCCCGCAGGTAGTCGGCGCGAATCCTCCACGCCCCCTGCTCGAGGACGACTCGGCCGACGGCCTCCAGCTCGTGGGTCCGGGGAAACCACCGCACCGTCTCGGCGAAGACGCGCCGCCCGGTGGTGGACTGCGCGCGCACGCCGCCCGAGAGGACCACGTCGCGGGAGGCGAGGTCGAAGCGCCCCTGCGGGGCGGAGAACGAGATGGCGGGCTCGCCCGTCTTGTAGTAGGTGCCGCGCACTGCGGTCAGCACCGCCACCCCGGCCGCGTTGTCCACCACCACGGTCTGCGCCTGCAGCTCCCACTGGCGGCGGCCCTGGGCGTCCACCGAGGTGATGGCGGTCTGCCGGACCTCCAGCGGGGGGACGGCGTGCTGCGCCGGTCGGGCCCCGGGCGCGTCCTGCGCCGCGAATGCGCTGACCGGCCCGCGCGCAGGACCACCCGGTCCGTGGAGCAGTGCCGCTACGACCGCCGCCACCATCGCGGGCGCGACCAGCCGCCGCGCCAGCCTTCGCGTTCCCATGCACGCTCCTTCGACGCCCGCCTCATGGTACTGGACGGACGAATCCCCCCGCAAGGTTCACCGCACCGTCCCACGGCGGGCGGCGGCCAGGACCTCGTCCGCTGCCCGGCCGACAGCCCCGGGTGGCCCCAGCGTGCCGGCCAGGTCGAGCAGCCGGCGCCGCATGCGCTCCCGCGCCGCCGGGTCGGCCAGCAGCGTCTGGGCGATGGCAGCCAGGCGCTTCGGCGTGACCGCGCGCTGCAACAGCTCCGGCACGACCTCAGCACCTGCCAGGATGTTGGGCATGGCCAGCCAGCGGACGTTCCAGACGAGCGGGGCGAGCCACCGGGTCGACCACGACGCCCGGTACGCCACCACCATGGGCACGCCCCGGAGCATCGCCTCCACCGTGGCCGTGCCCGACGCCGTGAGCACGACGCCGCTTACGGCAAACACGTCGCGGGCGCCGTCCGTCACCACGGCCGGGAGCCCGGCCCCGCGCAGCGCGGCGTCGATCTCGCCCGAAAACAGCGGTGCGGCGCAGGCCACCACCACCGCCAGGTCGGGATGCTCGGTGCGCAGGCGGACCGCGGCCTCGACCATGGGGCGCAGCAGCCGGGCGAGTTCCTGCTGGCGACTCCCCGGCAACAGCCCCAGGACGGGCACCCCGGGCGGCAGGCCCAGGCGGCGCCGCACGGCGTCGGCGGGCTCGTCGTCCCCCAGCTGGTCGACCGCCGGATGACCGACGAAGACCACGTCGGCGCCTGCGCGGCGGTAGGCCTCGGCCTCGAACGGGAAGGCGGCCAGCAACCGCGCGCCCAGCCGCGCGACGCGTGCGGCGCGGCGGCCGCGACGGATCGCCACCATGGGCGGGAGGTAGTACACGACCGGGCACAGGCCCCGCACGCGGGCCAGCAACGCCAGGTTGAACCCGGGGAAGTCGATGGGGACGAGCACGTCGGGCGGCGCCGCGCGCAGCCACGCCGTCAGGTCGCGCAGCCGGCGCGCGAACGCCGGCAGGTCGCGGGCCACCTCC
>CAZGNA010000344.1:0-1727 GCA_964526945.1 uncultured bacterium | reverse complement strand
TTTCGGGGCGACAGGGGCAGGTTTCGGGCCACGG
This sequence comes from uncultured bacterium, assembly GCA_964526945.1. Lineage (GTDB taxonomy): Bacteria > Sysuimicrobiota > Sysuimicrobiia > Sysuimicrobiales > Humicultoraceae > Fervidifonticultor. The sequence goes on along the minus strand of CAZGNA010000344.1, from coordinate 1,693 downwards.
CGCGGACCCGCATCCTCTCCTACCTCCGCAGCCGCGCCGTGCGCTCGGACTTGCTCACGTGCCCGCGGAACGTGCGCGTCGGCGCGAACTCACCCAGCTTGTGGCCGACCATCTGCTCGGTGACGTAGATCGGCACGTGCTTGCGTCCGTCGTACACGGCGATGGTGTGCCCCACGAACTCCGGCAGGATCGTCGACCGCCGGGACCATGTCTTGATCACGCGCCGCTCACGCGCGCGATTCAGCGCCCGCACCTTCTCCAGCAGGTGCTCGTCCACGAACGGCCCTTTCTTCCGTGAGCGTCCCATGACGTGTTCCGCGCCCCCTTGCGCTCCTCGCCTAGCGACGCCGCTTCACGATCAGCGCGTCGCTGCGCTTGCGCTTGCGGGTCTTGGCGCCCAGCGTCGGCTTCCCCCACGGGCTCACCGGACCGGGCATGCCGATCGGGGACCGCCCCTCGCCGCCGCCGTGCGGGTGGCTGGCCGGGTCCATGGCGACACCGCGCACCGTGGGCCGCCAGCCCAGCCACCGCTTGCGCCCGGCCTTGCCGAGCTTGATGGCCTCGTGCTCGACGTTGCCGACCTGTCCCACCGTCGCGCGGCAGTCGAGGTGCACGAGCCGCACTTCCCCCGAGGGCAGCCGCAGGTGCGCGTACTCGCCCTCCTTGGCCATGATCTGCGCCCCCGCACCCGCAGCGCGCACGATCTGCCCGCCCCGCTTGGGCTGCAGCTCCACGTTGTGCACCACGGTGCCCACGGGAATGGCCCGCAGGGGCAGGGCGTTGCCCGGCCGGATGTCGGCGTCGGGCCCCGACGTGACCACGTCGCCCACCTTGAGGCCCACCGGCGCCAGGATGTACCGCTTCTCGCCGTCGGCGTAGTGCACCAGCGCCAGCCGCGCCGAGCGGTTCGGGTCGTACTCGATGGCCGCCACGCGGCCGACCACGCCGTCCTTGTCGCGCTTGAAGTCCACCACGCGGTACCGCCGCTTGTGGCCACCGCCCCGGTGGCGGACCGTCACCCGGCCCTGGTTGTTCCGCCCCGCGGACTTCTTCAACGGCTGCACCAGCGACCGCTCGGGGGTCTGCTTGGTGATCTCGTCGAACGTGGCCACCGTCATGAAGCGTCGGCCTGGTGTCGTGGGGGTGAACGTCTTGATACCCATGGCCGTCCTCCCGGGCCCTACGTCAGGCTCTCGAGATCGATCTTGGCGCCGGGGGCGAGCGTGACGATCGCCTTCCGCATGCCGGGGGTGGTGTAGACGTGGCGTCCCCGCCGCCGCGTGCGCCCCCGGAGGTTCATGATGTTGACCTTGCGCACCTTGACCGCAAACAGCGCCTCCACGGCCTGGCGGACGGCGATCTTCGTGGCGCCCGGCGCCACCTCGAAGGTGTACTTGCCGGCCTCGGTGCCCCGAAGGCTCTTCTCGGTCATGATCGGACGCCGCACGATCTCCCAGGGATTCACGATGCCAGCACCTCCTGCAGCTCCGCCAGCGCCGCCTGGGTGATCAGGATCGGCTTCGGGAGCAGCAGCGCGCGGATCGTCAGGCGCCGGGCGGCCACCACCCGCACCCCGCGCAGGTTGGCGGCTGCCCGCGCCAGGCCGGCGTCGGCCGCGCCCGCGAGACCGTGTTCATCGCCCACGAGCTCACGCCGTTCTGCCGCTACATGTCGGCCGACGAGCCACTGCACG
>CAZGNA010000343.1:0-1735 GCA_964526945.1 uncultured bacterium | reverse complement strand
AGTGGCAGGAGCGCCCCCTATGCCGGAAAAGTACACAAAACTCTTGACACTACCGGCGTGCGCTGCACGCGCCGCACGCATCCCGCACGCCTCCGCGGCGACATCCCTGCCGCGTCGCCATGGCGCCACACGACCGCCGGACCGTCCCTGTCGCCACGCCAACGCCGTTGAGGCTACCGCGCCCCGCCGTCGGGCACCAGCAGCAGCTTGCCCGCGGTCTGTCGGCTCTCCAGCGCGCGGTGCGCCTCGGCGGCCGCGGCCAGCGGGACGCGGCGCTCGATGCGCACCCGCAACATGCCGCGCTGGATCATCTCGAAGACGGCGGCGGCGCGCTCGTCGAGCTCCTGGCGGCTGGCCGTGTAGTGGGCCAGCGTCGGCCGCGTCAGGAACAGCGAGCCCTTGGCGTTGAGGACCTGTGGGTCCACGGGCGGCACGGGCCCGCTGGCCTGGCCGAACAGCACCATGTAGCCGCGCGGCCGCAGGACGTTCAGCCCCTTCTCGAAGGTCGTCTGCCCCACCGAGTCGTACACCACGTCCACGCCGCGTCCGCCGGTCAGGCGCCGGGTGGCCTCCTCGAAGTCCTCCTCGGTGTAGACGATCACGTGGTCGGCACCGGCCTCGCGCGCCAGCGCGGCCTTGGCCTGGGTCCCGACGGTGCCGATCACCGTGGCGCCCGCTCGCTTCGCCATCTGCACCAGCAGCAGGCCCACACCGCCGGCGGCCGCATGGACGAGCGCCCACTCTCCCGGGCGGAGCGGGTAGGTGGCATGCACCAGGTAGTGGGCCGTGATGCCCTGCAGCAGGACGGCAGCGGCGGTGGCCGTGTCGATGCCATCGGGCAGGCGCACCACGCGCGCGGCCGGGACCGCAGCCAGCTCGGCGTAGGCGCACGGCCCGGCGAGGAACCCCACACGATCGCCGGGGGCCACGCCGACGACCTCAGGCCCCACGGCGACCACGACACCGGCTCCCTCACTGCCGGGGATGAACGGCAGCGGCGCAGGGTACAGACCGGTGCGCAGGTAGATGTCGAGGTAGTTGACGCCCGCGGCGTCCAGGCGTACCAGCACCTGGCCCGGGCCCGGCTGAGGATCGGGGACGTCCTCGTAGCGCAGGACGTCCGGCCCGCCGGTGGTGTGCACGCGTATCGCCTTCATCGCCCTCCCTCGCACGACAGGATGGCACGTGCTGGCGCGCGCGGCGTGCCGCCCGCGCATCGCCCCTTCGCACGGCACCGTGACCGCTCACACCTATACCACCGCGGGATGCGGCCTCCCTGCCAGGGTGCGACCGCAAGCTCCGCGGTGCGGTGCCGGCGGCGCGGTGTGTGCACGGCAGGGGCGGGCGTGACCGTGCGCGAAGCCTCGTCGGGTACGGCGATGTCGGTGGACGCACAGCCCACCCCAAGGACTGTTGCGCGCCGGGAGAGCGAACCATGACCGACGGTGTGGACCTGCGTGCGCTGGAGGCGCGCGCGCGCGAGTTTCGGAAGACCATCTTGCAGATGATCACCAGGGCGGGCTCCGGGCACCCCGGGGGCTCGCTGTCGGCGATCGACCTCATCACCGTGCTGTACTATCACACGATGCGTCACGACCCGCGCAATCCGGCCTGGCCCGACCGGGATCGGTTCGTGTTGAGCAAGGGCCACGCGTGCCCGGCGCTCTACGTGGTGCTCGCCGCCTGCGGGTACTTCCCGGCCGAGCACCTGTGGACGCTGCGTGAGGTCGGCAGC
>CAZGNA010000342.1:0-1760 GCA_964526945.1 uncultured bacterium | reverse complement strand
GCGGCGACCCGTCGGCGGCGCTGCTGGAGGCGCTGGACCCCGAGCAGAACCACGCGTTCAGCGACCACTACCTGGAGCTGGCCCTGGACCTCTCCGAGGTGATGTTCATCACCACGGCCAACATCCTGGAGACGATCCCGCCGGCGCTGCGGGACCGCATGGAGGTCATCCGCTTCCCGGGCTACATCGAGGAGGAGAAGGTCAAGATCGCCGAGCAGTTCCTGGTGCCCAAGCAGTTGAAGGCCAACGGCCTGACACCGCAGCAGCTCGCCTTCACCGACGACGCGCTGCGGCTCATCGCCCGCGAGTATACGCGGGAAGCGGGCGTCCGGAACCTCGAGCGCGAGATCGGCGCCATCTGCCGCAAAGTGGCCACGGGCGTCGCCCGCGGCACCGTCACCCGCGCGCGCGTCACCCGCGCCAACGTCCACAAGTACCTGGGGCCGCCCAAGTTCCGGTTCGGCACCGCCGAGAAGCAGGACGAGGTCGGTGTGGCCACCGGCCTGGTCTACACCGAGATGGGCGGTGACGTGGTGTCGGTGGAGGCCACGCTGATGCGCGGGGAGGGGAAGCTGGTCCTCACCGGGCAGCTGGGTGACGTGATGAAGGAGTCGGCGCAGGCCGCCCTGTCCTACGTGCGCTCGCGCGCGCGCCGGTTCGGCGTCGACGAGGCGTTCTACCAGCAGACCGACGTGCACATCCACGTGCCCGCAGGAGCCGTGCCCAAGGACGGCCCGTCGGCGGGCATCACCATGGCCACCGCGCTCGCGTCGGCGGTCACCGGACGCCCGGTGCGCCGCGACGTGGCCATGACCGGTGAGATCACCCTGCGCGGCCGCGTGTTGCCGGTCGGCGGGCTCAAGGAGAAGATCCTCGCCGCGCACCGGGCCGGCATCAAGACGGTGATCCTGCCCAAGGAGAACGAGAAGGATCTCCAGGAGATCCCGGCCAACGTGCGGCGGGACCTGCGGCTGGTGCTGGTCGCGCACATGGACGAGGTGCTGGCCGAGGCGCTGCTCCCCAGCCGCGAGGAAGCGGCAGCGTCGTCGGGGCCGGTGGCCGTCCCCGGGCCGCTGGTGACCCCGCCCGTCCCCCCGGTGCAGCCGGTCCCGCGCCAGCCGGAGGCGCCGGCGATCAGCTAGGTCGCTCTGCGGCGACGCCTGGACGTCGCCGGCGTATCCCCGGGCGTGCCCAGCACGGCGCCGGCGACCAGCCGGGCCGGTCCGACGACGCAGCCCTGTTGGTGGGGTGGGGCGACCCGGCGCTGCCGAACACCCGGGGTCAGACACCGGGTACCTCACGACCGGGAGGGGAGGGTGTGTCCGTCCCCTCCCGGCCTGCGGTTACTTCTTCTCGAGTCCGAAGACCTCGTACTGCAGAGGGATGTACTTCGCTTTCCACTGATCGGGCACGTCGGCCTCGGCGAAGATGGCTGTCACCGGGCAGACCGACTCGCAGGCCCCGCAGTCGATGCACTCATCGGGGTGGATGTAGAGCTGCGCGGTCAGGACGTCCTTGGGGATGTGGGCGGGCGGGATGTGGGTGACGTCGCCCCGGGGGACGACCTGCTTGTCCGGTCCCGATCCGGTGGAGGGGTCGGGCACCACGAACCCGCCGACCTCCTCCACGTACTCGTAGATGCAGTCGACCGGACAGACCTCCACGCAGGCTCGGTCCTTCACGCCAATGCACGGCTCGGCAATGATGTACGTCATCGAGCGCCTCCTTGAGGGGTGCGTACCATCCGTCTCCACCATACC
>CAZGNA010000341.1:0-1796 GCA_964526945.1 uncultured bacterium | reverse complement strand
ACGCGCCAGTGGGGCAACAAGCGTGGCGTGGATCGCGCCGCGATCGCCCGCGCCCGGAAGGCCCGGACGCCATGACCACGGCCGCGCGGCGGTGGACCGGCCGGCGGCTCGCGCGGCGCGAGGACCCGCGGCTGTTGACCGGCCGCGGGCACTACATCGCCGACCTCGTGCTCCCGGGCATGGTGCACCTGGCGTTCGTGCGCTCGCCGCACGCCCATGCACGCGTGCGGCGCGTGGATGTGGCCCGCGCGCGGGCCCTGCCCGGCGTGGTCGGGGTCTTTACGGCCGCGGACTTCTCCCTGGCGCCCATCGAGCCGGCGTTCGCCGGCGAGGGGTATCGCGGCGCGGGCTGGCCGCCGTTGGCCGCGGCCCGGGTGCGCTTCGTCGGCGATCCGGTGGCGGTCGTGGCAGCCGTCGACCGGTACGTGGCCGAGGACGCCGCGGAGCTGGTGCAGGTGGACTACGACGTGCTCCCCGCCGTGGCCTCGGTGGCGGCGGCCACGGCCGCCGGCGCTCCGCTGGTGCACGACGAGGTGCCGGGGAACTGCTACTTTCGACGGGAGCACCGTCACGGCGACGTGGAGGCGGCGTTCGCGCAGGCGCCGGTGGTCGTGGGCGGGGCGTTCTCCCACCAGCGCGTGACCGGCGCGCCGATGGAGACCCGGGGCATCGCAGCCCGGTGGGACGCCCGCAGCCGCCTGGTGGTCTGGGCGTCGACCCAGGCCCCCCACCTGCTGCGCGCGGCGCTGGCCCGCAGCCTGGGGCTGCCGGAAGGCGCGATCCGCGTTCTGGTCCCCGACGTGGGCGGGGGCTTTGGGCCCAAGATGCACGTCTACCCCGAGGACGTGGTGACGTGCGCGGTGGCGCGCCGCCTGGGCCGGCCGGCGCGCTGGATCGAGGACCGGCGCGAGCACCTGCTGGCGACGACCCAGGCGCGGGAACAGGTCGTCACGGCGGAGGCGGCCGCAGACCGCGACGGCCGCCTGCTGGCCGTGCGCGCGCGCATCACCTGCGACAGCGGGGCGTACTCCGTCTTCCCGCTGACCGCCGTGCTCGAGCCCATGGGCACGGCGCAGATCCTCCCCGGCCCCTACCACGTGCCGGCGTACGCCTACACCACCGAGGCCATCGCCACCAACAAGGCGCCGGTGGGCGCCTATCGCGGCGTGGGCATGACCGTAGGCGTCTTCGTCATGGAGCGGCTGATGGACAAGCTGGCCGCGGCGGTCGGACTGGACCCGGCCGAGGTGCGGCGGCGCAACTTCGTGGCGGCGGACCGGTTTCCCTACACGGCGCCGACCGGGCTGGTCTACGACAGCGGCCGGCTGGCACAGACGCTGGAGACCGCGCTGGCGGCCTTCGGCTACGACGAGGCGCGTCGCGCCCAGGCGCACCAGCGCGCGGCCGGGCGCAGCGTGGGCATCGGCCTGGCGGCGTTCGTCGAGTACACGGGCATGGGCGCCCGCACCTTCGCACGGCGGGGCATGCGCGACGTGCCAGGACACGACGGGGCCGTGGTGACCGTCGATGCGGGGGGCGGTGTGCACGTGGCGGTCTCGTGTCCCTCCCAGGGCCAGGGTCACGAGACGATGTACGCGCAGCTGGTGGCCGACGCGCTGGGCGTCGACCCGGCTGCGGTGACCGTCGCGCCGCTCGACACCGACGTGGTCCCATCGGGCAGCGGGACGTTCGCGAGCCGGGCGGTCGTCGCCGGTGGCGGCGCGCTGCTGCGCGCGGCGGCGCGGGTGAAAGAGAAGGCGGTGCAGATCGCCGCCCACCTCCTGGAGGCCGCGCCC
>CAZGNA010000340.1:0-1802 GCA_964526945.1 uncultured bacterium | reverse complement strand
ACAGCGCGGCCGGCAAGGCCAGGAACGTCAAGTACGCGCCCCCAGGACGCTAGGCAGACCGCCGGCTGGGGCCGGCTGTACCAAGCCCCAGCCGGCACTCCACCACCCACCCGAGGCCGCAGGCTGAGGTTCACAGGCTGCCTCCTGCAGGAGTTCCCCCTAGACCGGCGAATACAAAATCCACATAGTGAAATCGACATCCCGAGAAAAGGGATATTCAGTGCCCAGACCACGCCGCGGATCCGAGGCCAGCCGTCTCAAGACCGTGGAGCGTGCCCTGTCGCTGCTGGAGTTGTTCGACGACGGACGCCGGTCGGTGGGACTGCCCGAGGTGGCGGCCCTCCTGCAGCTGCCGCGCAGCACTGCCCACCGCTTGCTGGCGTCCCTGGAGGAAGGCGGCCTGCTGGTGTACGACCGTCGCGCCCGCGAGTACCGTCTCAGCCTGCGCGTGGCGCGGCTGGGCGACATCGCCCGGCGCAGCATCGACCTCCGGGCGGTGGCGCGCGGTTACCTGGAACGGCTGGTGCGCGACACGGGCGAGTCGGCGTTCCTTCTGGTGGTCCAAAACACCTCGGCCATCGTGATCGACGTGGAAGAGAGCGGGCACCCGCTCAAGCTCACGTTGCCCATCGGCAAGCCCTGGCCGCTGCACGCCGGCGCGTCGAACCGCGTCCTGCTGGCCTACCTGCCCTCCGACCAGATCCAGGCCTATCTGGCGCGGCCGCTGGAGCAGGTCACCCCGCAGACGATCACGGATCCGGGGACGCTCGCGGCCGAGTTGGACATGACCCGCCAGCGCGGGTACGCCTACAGTGTCGGAGAGCTGACGCCCGATGTGGCGGGCGTGGCCGTGCCGATTCTCGCCCACGGCCTCCTGGTCGGCGGGCTGTCCGTGGCCGGGCCGGCCTCGCGGCTGCGCGAAGAGCGCGTGGGCCCCATCGTGGCCGCCCTCCAGCAGGCGGCGGCGGAGATCGCCCGCACCCTGGACGGCGAGCGGTCACGGAACGTGGGGATGGCCCTGGCCGCAGACCTCGCCCGCATGCGCCCGGGCTGGCGGCCCCGCGATCCCGCGGGAGCGTGACCCGGTGTGCTGCCGGCAGTCGCAACGGACGCACGGCACGTATCACCGCTGAGGAGGTGGCGTTGACGATGCGATCTGCACTCCGTCGTGGGCCGCTCGTCGTCGCGGCCCTGCTCGTCGTCCTGACCCTGGTGGGCGGTCCGCTGCCCGCGCCCGCCCAGCCGCGCTTCGCCGGCCAGACCCTGATCGTGACCAGCTACGGCGGCACCTGGGAGCAGTTCATGCGCAAGGAGATCGTGCCCGGCTTCGAGGCCGAGACCGGGGCCAAGGTCGAGCTGGCCGTGGGCCTCTCGCGCGACTGGGTGGCGAAGCTGCGCGCGGCCGGCCGTGGGAACCCGCCCTACGACGTGGTGATCGCCAACACCACCTGGGTCTCGGCCGTGCGGCGGGAGGGGTTCTTCGAGAAGCTCACCGTGCAGAAGGTGCCCAACCTCGCCGACGTCTGGCCCGACCTCCGCTACAAGGACGACGTGGGCGTCATCACCCTGGTCGGGCCCTTGGGCATCGCGTACCGCACCGACGTGATCCAGACCCCGCCCAAGAGCTGGAAGGACCTCTGGAAGCCCGAGTACAAGGGCAAGCTGGTCATCTACAGCATCGCCAACTCGGCGACGCCCATGTTCCTCATGCTCATCTCGCGGATCTACACCGGTTCCGACACCAACATGGACGTCGCCTTCCAGAAGATCCAGGAGCTCAAGCCCTTCCGCCAGACCGACTT
>CAZGNA010000339.1:0-1815 GCA_964526945.1 uncultured bacterium | reverse complement strand
TCTCCCCCGCTACAATGCGCGGTTTGCCCAGGCCCCCGCCCACCCCGAGCCCGCCACCCGTGCCGCGCGCCCGGGGTGCCACCCGGGCGGGACCGGCCGCGGGGCCGACGTGCCGGCTACGGGTACAGCCGGTTGAGTAGTCGGGGGAACGGCACGGCCTCGCGCACGTGGTCCAGCCGGCACAGCCAGGCGACCGTCCGCTCGATGCCGATGCCGAAGCCCGAGTGCGGGACGGAGCCGTAGCGGCGCAGGTCAAGGTACCACCGGTACGTCTCCTCGGGCAGCCCGTGCTCGGCCAGCCGCTGCCGCAGGAGCGCCAGGTCGTGAATGCGCTGCCCGCCCCCGATGATCTCCCCGTAGCCCTCCGGCGCCAGCAGATCGGCGCCCAGCACCACCTCGGGCCGCGCGGGGTCGGGCTGCATGTAGAACGCCTTGCACTGCACGGGGAAGCGATGCACGAACACCGGGCGGTCGAAGGCCAAGCTGATGACGGTCTCCTCGTCGCCCCCGAGGTCGTCGCCCCAGGCCACCGGCTTGCCGTGGGCCGCCAGCAGGGCCAGGGCCTCATCGTAGGAGATCCGCGGGAACGGCGGCACCACGCGCTCCAGCGGTGCCGGATCGCGCTCCAGCACCTCCAGCTCGCGGCGGCACCGCTCGAGCACCCGCGCGACGACGAACGCCACGAACTCCTCGGCCAGCGCCAGGTACTCGTCGAACTCCATGAACGCCGCTTCCGGCTCCAGCATCCAGAACTCGACCAGATGGCGGCGGGTCTTACTCTTCTCGGCCCGGAACGTCGGGCCGAAGCAGTAGACCCGGCCGAACGCCATGGCCGCCGCCTCGTTGTAGAGTTGGCCCGACTGCGTGAGGTACGCTGTGCCCAGGTCGAAGTACTGCGTGGCAAACAGGGTGGTGGTGCCCTCGACCGCCGCGGGCGTGAGGATCGGGGCGTCCACCCGGAGAAACCCGTGGTCGTCCAGGTAGTCGGTCATGGCCCGGATCACCGTGGCGCGCACCCGCTGGATGGCGTGCTGGCGGCGGCTGCGCAGCCAGAGGTGCCGGTGGTCCATCAGGAACTCGATGCCGTGCGCCTTGGGCGTGATCGGGTAGTCCTCGGCTTCGTGCACCACGTGCAGGTCGGTGGCGGCCAGCTCCACGCCGCCCGGCGCGCGGCGGTCGGCGCGCACGCGCCCGGTGACGACGAGACTGCTCTCCAGCGGCAGCCGGTCGGCCACGGCGAACACCGCGTCGGGGACGTCCTGCTTGCTCATCACGGCCTGGACGATACCCGTCCCATCGCGGACCAGGAGGAAGTGGATCTTGCCGCTGCTGCGCCGGTTGGCCAGCCACCCGCGGACCGCCACCTCGCGGTCCAGGTGGTGGGGCAGCGCCTCCACGACGACGGCGGGCGCCCGGGTCACCACGGATTGCCCCCCGGGACCGGCGTCTCACCCGCGAAACGTCGCGCGGCCCAGACAGCCCCGCGCCCCCACCAGCCCGAGGAGGCCTGTACCGTGGGCAGCGTGTGCACCCGGTCCGCCTCTCCTGGCGCGATGGCCCGCACCGTGCTCGTCATCTTCGACCTCGACAACACCCTGGTGGACTCCCGCATCGACTTCGCCGGGCTCCGCCGGGCTCTGCTGGCCCTGTGGGAGACCGTCGGGCCGCTGCCGGCGCCGGCGGAGCAGCTGGCGCGTCTGGCGATCCCGGACCTCGTCGCGCGGCTCGCCGCGGCTGCGCCCGCGCTGGCCGAGGCGGCCTGGGCGCTCGTGGCACGCTTCGAGGCCGAGGGGTTGCACGATGCCCGTCCGGCAC
>CAZGNA010000338.1:0-1822 GCA_964526945.1 uncultured bacterium | reverse complement strand
GGCGACGATCCGCGCCGCGGGCCGCAGCGCCCGCAGCGCGCCCACGGTCGCCAGCCCCATGGCGCCCGCGCCGATCACCAGCACCGTCCCGGCCTGCTCGGGCACGTGGCGGAGCACGGCGTGGACGGCGCACGCCAGCGGCTCGGCGAACACCGCCTGCTCGTCGGGCAGCGCGTCGGGCACCGGCACGAGCTGCGAGCGGTGGGCCACCATCAGCTCGCCCCACGCGCCGCCCACGTCCCGGCAGAATCCCTGGCCGAACCCCGGCGGCAGCCGCCCCTCGGCGAACCGTGTGCAGCGGTTGTAGTCGCCACGACGGCACGCCGGGCACGGCGGGTCGAAGCCCCGCGGCAGGCACGGCAACAGCGGCTCGACCACGACGCGCTGCCCCGGGGCCACGCCGGCCGCCGGCCCCGCGGTCGCCACCTCGCCGACGTTCTCGTGCCCGACCACGCAGGGAAACGACGCGTAGACGGAGGCCGAGGGGCTGGCGTCCTGGTGGACGAGGTGCAGATCGGAGCCGCAGATGCCCGCCAGGCGCACGCGCACCGCCACCCACTCGGGCCCGGGGAGCACGGGCGCGGGGATGTCGACCAGGCGCACCGGGCTCAGGCGGACGAGGGCGGCGGGTGGCAGCCAGCGGCCCACGGCGCGGACGGCGAGGAACCGCGGGATGCTGAGGGAGGCGACGACCGCCCTCACGCGGGGCCCCGTCTCACGCGCCGGCCAGCCGCGCTGCCGCGTCCACCACGTTGCGCATGAGCACGACGTTGGTCACGGCGCCCACGCCGCCGGGCACCGGGGTGATGGCCGCAGCCACGCGGCTGACCTCGGCGAACGCCACGTCGCCGACCGTCTCACGCCGCGGTCGGCCGCGCTCGTCCAGCACCGGCCGACCGTCGGCATCGGTCACCGGCCGCACGTTGATGCCCACGTCGACGACCACGGCGCCCGGTCGCACCATGGGCCCCCGGATGAACTCGGCCCGCCCCGCGGCGACGATCAGGATCTCGGCGCGCCGCGTGTGCTCTTCCAGACGGCCCGCGCGGGACGTGAAGGAATGGACGGTGGTCGGCGTCGCGTGCCGTTCCAGCGCCAGGAAGTAGGCCGGACGGCCCACGCTCGGGCTGCGCCCCACGATGACCAGGTCCTTGCCGGCAAAGGCCGTGCGGGGGTCGAGCCCGCGCCGGGCGAAGTACCGGTCCAGCAGCACGAAGCACGCCAGCGGGGTGGCGGGCACGACCGCCGGCTGCCCCAGGGCCAGCCGTCCGGCGTTGAGCGGGTGCAGGCCGTCGACGTCCTTGGCGGGATCCAGCGCCAGGAACACCTCGGCTTCGGGCAGCGCCGGCGGCATGGGCCGCAGGGGCAGGACGCCGTGCACCGTCGGGTCGGCCGCCAGCGCCCGCAGCCAGGCGCGGACGTCGTCCAGGGACACCTCGGCGGGCAGGGTGACGTCGCGATGGGCGACGCCGACCTCCGCGGCGACCCGCTCGACCTGGCGACGGTAGACCCGTGCGCCGGCGTCGTCGCCCACCAGCACCGTGACGAGCCCGGGCACCACGCCGCGCGCCCGCAACGCAGCCACCCGATCCCGGAGCTCGGCCTTGAGGTCCGCGGCGACAGCGACGCCGTCGATGATCTCGGCAGTGCTCATCCGATCCGCGCGTATGCCTCCTGCACGACCTGGGCGCGCGTGGCCGTCAGCGCGTCCAGCCGGGCCGCGACCTCGTCCCACAGCCCGTCGTCAGCGCCACCGCCCCCTGCCAGGTTGACGCGCACGTTGAGCGCCGCCGCGGCAGCCGCGGCCTCGGCCAGCACCGCC
>CAZGNA010000337.1:0-1828 GCA_964526945.1 uncultured bacterium | reverse complement strand
CGAGCTGCCGCTGGAGGCCCGCGCGTTCCGCCGCACCATGGGGCTGTTCGCCACGGGGGTCACCGTCGTGGCGGTGGACACCGGTGCGGGCCCGCTGGGCATGACCGCCAACAGCGTCACGGCCGTCTCGCTCGACCCGCTCCTGGTGCTCTTCTGCGTCGACCACCGCGCGCGCGTGCACCCCCACCTGGTCGAAGGTCGCCCCGTCGCCATCAGCATCCTGCGCGACGACCAGGAGGTGCTGTCGCGGTACTTCGCCGGTGGCTGGCGGGATCGCCCGGCGCCGGAGTACCGCTTCGAGGCGTGGGACGGCGCCCCGCGGCTCGTGGGCGCCCTGGCGGCGGTTCGCGGCGAGGTGGCGCGCCTGTACGACGGTGGCGACCACACCATCGTGCTCTGCCGGGTGACCGGTCTGTACGAGGGGCGCGACCCCTTCCACCCGTTGATCTTCTTCGCCGGACGCTACCGGCGGCTGGCACCGCTGGCGGCACCGGCGGAACCGCCCGAGCAGTGGGGCCCGGACGGCGTGTCGATCTACTACGAGGAGTGGGGCACGCCCCCGCCCGCACCGTCGTCCGACCCGGAGCCGGGGCTGTGAGCGCGCCGGGGATCCTCCGCGCGGGCCATGCGGTCTTCCGCACGACCGACCTGGGGCGTGCGCGCGCCTTCTACGTGGACCTGCTGGGGTTCGTGGAGACGGCGCGGGAGCGCGACGCGCTCTACCTGCGCGGCTACGAGGAGACCGAGCACCACAGCCTGGTGCTGCAGCGCGCGCCGACGCCGGGCGCCGCGCACCTGGCCTTCAAGGTGGCCTCCCCCGACGACCTCGATCGCCTCGCGGCCATCTGCCGCGACGCGGGCCTGCCCCACCGGTGGGTGGCGGAGGGGGAGGAACCCGGGCAGGGACGGGCGCTGCGGGTGCAGGATCCCGGCGGCCTGCCCCTGGAGTTCTACGCGTCGATGGCCCGCACCGAGCGCCTGCTGCAACGCTTCGACCTCTACCGCGGCGCGCGCGTGATGCGCCTGGACCACTTCAACTGCCAGGTCCCCGACGTGGCGATGGTGTCGCGCTGGTACACGGACACCCTGGGCTTCCGCTGCTCGGAGTACACCGAGACCGACGAGCAGCCGCCGCGGCTGTGGGCCGTCTGGCTGCACCGCAAGCCCAACGTCCACGACATCGCGCTCATGACCGGGATCGGCCCGCGGGTCCACCATGCCGGCTTCTGGATGGCCGAGACCCTGGACGTGATTCGCGCGTGCGACCTGCTGGCGGCAGCCGGGCGGGTGGGGGCCATCGAGCGCGGACCTGGCCGGCACGGGATCTCCAACGCCTTCTTCCTGTACCTGCGCGATCCGGACGGCAACCGGATCGAGCTCTACACGGGCGACTACCTCACCACCGACCCGGACCGCCCGCCGCTGCGCTGGAGCCTGAACGACCCCCGGCGCGCGACGTTCTGGGGCCACGCGCCGCCGCGGTCGTGGTTCGACGACGCCTCGCCCGTCGAGTCGATCCTCACGGGCGCGCTCCTGCCCGTGCGGGCGCCCGCCATGCAGGACCGCCCGGAGTTCGTGACCTGACGTACGCGCGCGCCCGCGGGGGATCCCCGCGGGGGCGCGCCACGTCGGGGCGCCTGCGCCCCACCGCGTCGCCAGCGCGCCGCTGGCGGGCGCGTTCAGGCGATCGAGAGCAGCGCCCGTCCGGCCTGCAGGCGGCCGGTGCGCGATGCGCCCAGCGCGATCTCGAAGTAGTGGGTGGCGCGCTCCTGCTCGTTGCGGGCCTGATGGTACCGGCCGAGCGCATCGGCTGCCTCGGCCAGTTCCT
>CAZGNA010000336.1:0-1841 GCA_964526945.1 uncultured bacterium | reverse complement strand
AGCCCGCCCAGGGCTGCGTCGGTGGGGCGGCAGGCGAGCACGACGCGGTTGCGCAGGTGCACGCCGCGCAGCCGCAGCGGCACGAGCAGCGGTGGCGGTGCCACGAGCGGGGCTGCGGGCGCGATCGGTGCCGCCGTGTCCTCACGGGAAGATCCATGAGCGCGCCCGCCCTCCGAGGCGCGGACAGCCGTCGGCGGCGGCTGTACGACCGCCAGGGAGGCCTGCGCACCCGCCTGCGGGGCCTGCACGACTTCCGGTCGCACCCGCGTGACAGCGTGCGAGGCCTGTGCGGCTTCCGGGGGCGCCTGGGCGTCCCCCGGCGGGATCTGCCCGCCCGTCTGTGGGGCCTGCGCGGCGAACCACCGGTCGACCGCCCCCACGAACTGCGGGTCGCGCACCCGCAGCCCGTCGTACGAGACCCGCCCGCTGCGCGTCATCAGGTGGAAGGCGAACTGCGGCGGGGCCAGGTGCAGGTAGCGCCGCAGGTGCTCGAAGTAGGCCTGGCTCTCCGTCGCGGCCTGCTGCAGCGCCTCCACGGCGGGCCGGCGCGTCGCCTCGTACTCGTTGAAGGCCGCCTCGCGGTCGCGGTGCACGTCGAAGGCGCGCGCCAGCGCCACCGCGTCCTCCATGGCGAGCTTGGTGCCCGAGCCGATGGAGAAGTGCGCGGTGTGGGCGGCGTCCCCCAGCAGCACGACGTTGCGGTGCCACCACGTGGCGCACCGCACCGTCACGAAGTTGATCCACCGCGAGTTGTTCGACAGCAGCGGCCGGCCGCCCAGGAAGTCGTCGAAGAGGCGCTGGCAGTAGGCCAGGCTCGCCGCCTCGTCGGCGTCGGCCAGCCCCGCGGCGCGCCAGACATCCTCGGCGCACTCCACGATGAACGTGCTGGTGGTGCCGTCGAACGGGTAGGCGTGCACCTGGAACAACCCGTGGGGGCCCTCGCGGATGATGAACGTGAACGCGTCCAGCCAGCGCGTGGTGCCCAGCCAGATGTACCGCGCCCGGCCGACGTCCAGCGTGGGTTTGAAGGCCCGCGCGAAGGCCCGGCGCACCCCGCTGTTGACCCCGTCGGCGGCGATCACCACGTCGGCGGCCAGGTAGGGTGTGGGGTCGGCGATCTCCGCCCGAAAGCGCAGCTCCACGCCGAGCTCGTCGCACCGCCGCTGCAGGATCTCCAGGAGCGTCGTGCGCCGGATGCCCGCAAAGGGCTGGCCGCCGCAGCGCAGCACGTCCCCCCGGTAGTGGATGTCGATCACGTCCCACAGGACGAACCGGTCGGTGATCTCGCGGTAGGTCTTGAAGTCGGCTTCCTGGAAGCCGGCCAGCGTGCGCTCGGAGAAGACGACGCCCCACCCGTAGGTGGCGTCGGGCGGGTTGCGCTCGAACACGGTCACCTGGCGACGGGGATCGGCCTTCTTGAGCAGCAGGGCGGCGTACAGCCCCGCGGGGCCGCCGCCGATGACCACGATCTTCACGGGGGCCGGCACCTCATGCGACCACCTCGGCGAGGCGCTCGAGCTGACGCAGGTCGGCCACGGCGGGGAACAGCACGAGCTCGTGGCACCCGGCGTCGGCGTATCCCCGTATGAACTGCACGATCGCCTGCGGGGTGGTCAGCAGCGCCGCCGCGATCCGCTCGGCGAAGGGCCCGGTGAAGGCGTAGTAGTCCTTCAGGTAGCGGATCCCCGCGTCGATGGTGGCGTCGTCGCCCAGCGCGAAGTACCCCTGGCCCCACAGCAGCGGCTCGCCCGGACGGCCGGCGTCGATCCAGGCGGCGCGGGCGCGGTCGGCGGCCCGGGCGAAGGCGCGCGGCGGGCCGCCACCGTGCACGTAGCCGTCGG
>CAZGNA010000335.1:0-1843 GCA_964526945.1 uncultured bacterium | reverse complement strand
CGCCGCCGTGCTGGCGGCGCTGCACGAGGCGGCGCCGCCCCCCGCGCGCCCGGACGCGAGCACGCCCTTCGCCGATCCGTGGACGCGGTTGACCGGGTGGCGGCTTGGGTGAGCACGGGTGACAGGTGACGGAGGATGCTGAGCGCACGCGTGGTGCTGCAGGTGGGGGAGCGAACGGTCACGGCCGACGTCCGGGGCCAGATCACCGCCGCGGGCCCGTGGGGCGTTGCCCCGGGATCCGGCCTGGGGCCGCAGGATGCCGCCGGCGGGATCGTGCAGGCCGAGGTGGTGGTGGACCGCCAGGGCGCGCCGATGCGCGTGACGCTGCGCCCGCAGGCGCCGGGCCGCTACGTGGTCACGGTCGGGGGGCAGACGTTCGTGGTGCACCACGCCGCAGACGGGGACACGCATCACCTGCACGCCTCGGGCACCGACTTCGTCTTTTGCCGCGTGCGCCCGCGGGTATCTCCGCCTGGACCGACCGGGACGGGCGTGCCTGTCGGCGGGCACACGGTCGTCCGGCCCATCGCGCCCGGGCCCCCGGCGGTCGGTGCGCCGACGGCCGCGCCCGAGGCGACGTCCGGTCGCCTGGAGGCTCGGACGGGCGCGCCGCCGTTATCGGGGCCGCCGCACGCCGGGGCCGTTCCACCGGTGCCGGGCCTCGCCGTGGGACCGTGGCAGGCATGCGCGCCGATGCCGGGCGTCGTCACCCGCGTGCTGGTGGCCCCAGGGGAGACGGTGGAGGCGGGACAGCCACTGTGCGTGCTGGAAGCCATGAAGATGGAGACCGTGGTGACCTCGCCGGTCGCCGGACGGGTCGCGCGCATAACCGTCACGCCGGGGAGCCAGGTGGAGGGCGGCGCCGTGCTCGTGGAGCTGGAGGGGCTAGGGTGAGCCTGCGGTATCCCGCCCGCGTCCGCGTGGTCGAGGTCGGTCCGCGCGACGGCCTGCAGAACGAGGCCGGCGTCGTGCCCCTCGAGGCCAAGGTGCGGTTCATCGAGCTCCTGGTCGAGGCGGGGCTCTCGGTGATCGAGGTTGGCGCGTTCGTGCGCCCCGACCGCGTGCCCCAGATGGCCGACACCGACGCGGTGCTGCGCCGGCTGCCCGCCCGGCCCGGGGTCACGTACGTGGTCCTGGTGCCCAACCGCCGGGGCCTGGAACGTGCGGTGGCGGCCGGAGCACGCGCCATCGCCGTCTTCACCGCCGCCTCCGAGGCGTTCGCGCAGGCCAACATCGGCATGACGATCGAAGCGTCCCTGCAGGTCTTCCGGGACGTGGTCCGCGAGGCCACGGCTGCAGGCATGCCCGTCCGCGGGTACGTGTCGACGGCGTGGTGGTGTCCCTACGCGGGGCCCGTCGCCCCGGAGGCGGCCCGGCGCGTTGCGCTGGCCCTGGCCGAGATGGGCTGCACTGACGTGGGGCTCGGCGACACCATCGGCGCGGCCACGCCCGGCGAGGTGGCGCGGCTGCTGGACGCCGTGCTGCGCGATCTGCCCGCCGAACGGCTGGCCGTGCACTTCCACGACACCCGCGGGACCGCCCTGGCCAACGTGCTGGCGGCGCTGGACGCCGGCGTCGCCACCGTGGACGCGTCGGCGGGCGGCCTGGGCGGGTGTCCCTTCGCGCCCGGCGCCCTGGGCAACGTCGCCACCGAGGATCTGCTCTACATGCTGCACGGCCTGGGGATCGCAACCGGCGTGGATCTCGAGGGGGTGCGGGCGGCGTCACGCTACATCGAGGGGGTGCTCGGCCGGCCGCTGCCCGCGCGCTACCTGCGGGCCGGTCCGCCGGCGCACGCTGCGCGGCGCTGACGGGGCAGCCCGCCGCGGCGCCGGCCCCGGCG
>CAZGNA010000334.1:0-1845 GCA_964526945.1 uncultured bacterium | reverse complement strand
CCGGCGCCGGCGGCGTGCCGGCGGGCGGGCGCGGCGGACCGTAGCCGAGGTCGCGCAGGTACGCGTAGATATCCTGCAACTTGGCGAAGCCGTGGTAGTCGGGCCGGTACTCGTCCTCGTGCTTGTAGCCCAGCTCGACGAACTTGTTCAGCGTCACGAAGAACGCGTACTGCACCGTGGTGGACTCGGCCTCGGGCGCGTCGCGGTTCTTGTCGACGAACAGGTTCACGATGTCGACCCGGGGCATCAGGGCGGGGTCGAACCCTTCGGCCTTGGCCCGGGCCTCGATGAGCTGGTAGAGGTCGTGGGTGGCCTTCCAGTCCTTGGCCAGCACCATGGCCACGTCGAGGTCGTACTCGAGGTCACCGCTGCCCATGGCGTGGTGCATCGTGGGGCGGCTGAACGGGTTGAAGACGTCGCCCTCCTCGCCGGGCCGCTCGTCGAGCCGGCACCCCTCCTTGTCGAGGGGCGAGATGGCCACCACCGGGCAGTTCAGCTCGAGGCTCAGCTCGGCCAGCTCGGTCGAGATGCGGTCGGTGCGCGCCTTCCAGTCCTGCAGGTGCTCGGGCAGCGGGATCTTCTGGAGGTAGTCGAAGAACAGCGCGATCTCGTTGGTCTGGAACTCCTGCATGAGGTTGTGGGCGTGGGCGCGGATGCGGTCCAGGGTGTCCTTGCGGCCGGCCTCCACCAGGTGCAGGTAGGGCGCGTACCGCGCGACGGCGCCGCGGGCCAGCTGGACCCGGGGCGCCACCGGCCCCAGGGCGTCGGCGCCGCTGAGGATCGCCGCGGGGTTCACGCCGATCTCCTTGGCGATGAGGCGGGCCGCCAGCACGCGGCGGGTCTGCTCCCACGTGTAGTACAGCACCGGGATCCGGTGGTTGGCCGCCACGTGGCAGGCCAGTTCCAGCGCGAAGTTGGTCTTGCCGCGCCGGGGCGCCCCCGCCAGCCCGTAGTAGAAGCCCCGGCGCAGCCCCGAGAGGAGCGCGTTCAGCCGATCGAAGGGGCTGATCGAGTAGCCCAGCAGCCCGTTCCCGTCGCCGGCCGACGGCGCCGCCATCAACGGCTCGAACGCCTCCGCCACCGGCTGGACCTGCCGGCGCAGACGCCGGCGCTGAATCTCCAGCAGCCGGTGGATCGCCTCCGAGGTAACCTGCAGCACATCGCCGTGCTGGCCGTCGGGATGGTTGAGGAACGCGCCCAGCCGGTCGTACACCTGGCCGAGCAGCTGGCGGCTCTCCCGGGCCTTGAGCACCTCGATCTGCCGGGCGACCTCGCCGGCGGTGAACGGCACCACCTGGAGCACGGCCGCCAGGTAGCGATCCATCTCGGGCGTGAGCAGCCCCCGGTCGACCAGCCCCGCCCGCACGGTGGCCTCGTCGACGACCACGGCCGGTGCTCCGTGCAGGTCGACCAGCACCCGTGCCAGCCGCCGCGCCAGCGGCGAGGCCAGCAAGTCGGGGTGAAACCCCTCCATGAGCGCGAGCGTGACCAGGTGCCGGTCACGCACGAACCCGCTCAGCAGACGCACTTCGGACTCGTAGAGGTCCACGCGCGTCGATCCCTCCGCTCGCCAGCTAGCCCCAGCGCGGGCCTGACACAGCTCCGCCCCTGGGGTACATGCAGCCGATCCCCGAACGTCCGCCGTGGCGGTTCCGGTGCCTGCGTTTGCGATCGCTCCCCGGGCATGGTGCCGCGCGGTACCGCTGTCCGGCCGTTCGATCCATCGGCAGCAGCCTCTCCGTGTTCGCCGTCGACGCCGAAACCTCCCGCAAGCCTGCCCAGGACCTGCCGGGACCGGACACGCAGCGGTCGCGATCTGCCGCCGATCCTCACCCGGGCACCAGA
>CAZGNA010000333.1:0-1873 GCA_964526945.1 uncultured bacterium | reverse complement strand
CCAGGGCGATGTTGACGTTGCGGAAGACGTTCTCGAGCAGCTTCGCCATCTCGGCCGCCGCCGGCCGGGAGACCGTCACCACCGGGCACCCCAGGCGGCCCAGCAGCGCCGCCGCCAGCCGCGTGCTCAGAGGGTCGCACCCGCCCACCACCACCGGCACCTGCTCCAGCGGGTAGCGGGCGTTGCCCGGGTCGACGCGTTCGGGGGCGAAGGCCAGGAAGACGTCGCGGCCCACCACCCGCCCCGCGCCCTCCAGCGCCGGCCGCACCACCTCCTCGGTCGTCCCCGGGTAGCTGGTGCTGCGCAGCACCACCAGCTGGCCCGGTCGGCCGCAGCCCGCCACCTCGGCCGCAGCCGCCGCGATGTGGCGCACGTCGGGCTCCTTCTGCTGGGTGAACGGCGTGGGCACACAAATGAAGATTGCGTCGCAGCCCGCGAGCACCGCCGCATCGGTGGTGGGCAGGAAGCGCCCGTCGGCGAGGGCCTCGTGCACCGCAGAGGCCGGCACGTCGCGCAGGTACGAGCGGCCCGCGGCCAGCGTCGCCACCTTGGCGGCGTCGACGTCGAGCCCCCGCACCGCAAACCCGCGCCGCGCGTACGCCAGGGCCAGGGGCAGGCCCACGTAGCCCAACCCGAGCACCGCGATGGTGGCCGTCCCCCCGACGATGCGCGCCTCGAGGGCCGCGACGAGGTCGGGGCTCCCGCGCTCCCCCGCCGGCGTCGCCGGGGTCGGCCGGTCTGCAGGTTTCACGTTGAAACGAATCCGATTGCCGCCGTGTTAGTGGGGCATCGGCTACCCCCGGAAGAGTGCGCCGATCAGCGCCCCCACCACGGCCAGGAGAACGGTCACCTGGACGATGCCACCTGGGGGCCTACGGGGCGGCGCCCCCAAGCGCCGCCGGGGTCTGCAGCCGCGCCCGGAAGTACTCCACCGTCCTGGCCAGGCCCTCGCGCAGCGACACGCGGGGCGTCCAGCCCAGCAGCCGCTGCGCCCGGGCGATGTCGGGCCGACGCACCCGCGGGTCGTCGACCGGGCGCGCCACGAACTCCAGCGAGCTGGGGCTGCCGGTCAGCTCCACGACCAGGCGCGCGATCTCCAGCACGCTGCGCTCGTCGGGGTTGCCCAGGTTGATGGGGTGGTGGATCGAGTCCTCATGCTCGGTGTTGGTGTGGAGGAACGCCCGGTCGGTGCGCTGCTCCGGCGGCCGGTCGGAGGGATGGAACAGCACCGCCAGGATCCCGTCGATCATGTCGTCGACGTAGCAGAAACTCCGGGTCTGGGTGCCGTCGCCGTGCACCGTCAGGGGCCGCCCGCGCAGCGCCTGCACGATGAACGTCGAGACCACCCGCCCGTCGTGGAGCCGCATGCGCGGCCCGAAGGTGTTGAAGATCCGCACGATGCGCGTGTCGAGGCCGTGGTAGCGGTGGTAGGCCATGGTCATGGCTTCTGCGAAGCGCTTGGCCTCGTCGTAGACCCCTCGCGGGCTGATGGGGCTCACGTTGCCCCAGTAGGTCTCGGGCTGCGGGTTGACCAGGGGGTCGCCGTAGACCTCCGAGGTGCTGGCCAGCAGGAACCTGGCCCCCTTGGCGCGCGCCAGCCCCAGGGCCTTGTGCGTCCCGAAGGCCCCCACCTTCAGGGTGTGGATGGGGTACTCCAGGTAGTCGCGGGGGCTCGCCGGCGAGGCGAAGTGCAGCACCGCGTCCAGGGGCTCCTCCACGTAGAGGTACTCGCAGACATCGTAGCGGATGAACCGGAAGCGCGGGTGGCCCAGCAGGTGGGCGATGTTGCTCTCGGTGCCGGTCAGCAGGTTGTCCAGGCACCACACCTCGCACCCCCGCTCGAGCAGCCGGTCACAGAGGTGGCTGCCTAGAA
>CAZGNA010000332.1:0-1874 GCA_964526945.1 uncultured bacterium | reverse complement strand
GGCGGCCGCCAGCGCAGCGAGCCCCGGGGCCGTTGCGGCGACCGCCGCCGGCACGCCCGCTGCCACGCCCGCCGGCGCCACCGGCCCGACCGCCGAGGATCATCTGGTGCCCATCGTCGCGCCCATGGTGGGCACGTTCTACCGCGCGCCGGCCCCGGACGCGCCGCCCTTCGTCAAGGAAGGCGACCACGTGACGCCCGGGCAGGTGGTCTGCATCATCGAGGCGATGAAGCTCTTCAACGAGATCCAGGCCGAGGTCGGCGGCCGCCTCGCCCGCGTGCTGGTGGACAACGCCAGCCCCGTCGAGTACGGCCAGCCCCTCTTCCTCATCGAGCCTGCCCTCGAGCCCACCGCCCGGGGCCGGTGATGTTCCGCAAGGTCCTGGTCGCCAACCGCGGCGAGATCGCGGTGCGGGTCATCCGCGCCTGTCGCGAGCTGGGCATCCGCACCGTCGCCGTCTACTCCGAGGCGGACCGGGGCGCCCTCCACGTGAAGCTGGCCGACGAGGCGTTCTGCATCGGCCCGGCGTCTGCCGCCGGCTCCTACCTCAACATCCCCAACATCATGAGCACCGCCGAGCTGACCGGGGCGGACGCCATCCACCCGGGCTACGGCTTCCTCGCCGAGAACCCGCGCTTTGCGGAGATCGTGGCCGACCACAAGATCGCCTGGATCGGTCCGCCAGCGCGGGCCATCGAGGCCATGGGCCACAAGTCCGCGGCGCGGGCGCTGATGCATCGCCACGGCGTGCCGATCGTCCCCGGCAGCCCCGGGCCCGTGACCTCCGAGCGCGAGGCGCTGGAGATCGCGCGCCAGACCGGGTTCCCCCTGATCATCAAGGCCGCGGCCGGGGGCGGGGGGCGGGGCATGCGGGTGGTGCACACGGCGCAGGAGCTGGCCGCCGCCCTGCAGACGGCGCGGCGGGAAGCCGAAGCCGCCTTCGGCAACGGCGAGGTCTACATCGAGAAGTACCTCGGCGAGCCGCGGCACGTGGAGGTGCAGATCCTGGCCGACGCCCACGGCCACCTGGTGCACCTGGGCGCGCGCGACTGCTCGGTTCAGCGGCGCCACCAGAAGCTCATCGAGGAGTCGCCGCCGCCGCGGCTGCGCGAGCGCACGCTGGCGGCGCTGGCACGGGCCGCCGTGCGGGCCGCGCAGGCCATCGGCTACGTCAACGCCGGCACCGTCGAGTTCCTGGTCGACGAGCACGAGAACATCTACTTCATGGAGATGAACACCCGCATCCAGGTCGAGCACCCCGTGACCGAGATGGTCACCGGCCTGGACCTGGTCAAGGAGCAGATCCGCATCGCTGCCGGCGAGCGGCTGGCCTTCGCGCAGCGCGACGTCGAGATCCGCGGCTGGGCGATCGAGTGCCGGATCAACGCCGAGGACCCCCGCCACGACTTCCGCCCCTCGCCGGGCCCGCTGACGCAGTTCACGCCGCCCGGGGGGCCGGGGATCCGGGTGGACACCCACTGCTTCCCCGGCTACGTGGTGCCGCCGTACTACGACTCGCTGCTGGCCAAGGTCATCGCCTGGGGCCGCGATCGCGACGAGGCCATCGCGCGCATGCGACGGGCCCTGCTGGAGTTCGAGATCGGCGGAGTGCGCACCACCATCCCCTTCCACCTGGCCGTGCTCGACAACGCCTTCTTCCGCCGGGGCGAGGTGTACACGAACTTCGTCCAGCGGCGCATCGACCTGAGCGCGCTGTAGGTGCCCTCACGGCAGCCCACACCCGCGGGGCTGCGCGTGCGGGACGGTCGGCGCGCGCGACGCTAGCCCAGGCGCCGGCGTGCTGCGGCGACCGCCCCCAGTGCGCCCGCGTCCTCGCCCAGGGCCGCCGGCACGATGCGGACCGCCGCCGCAGG
>CAZGNA010000331.1:0-1886 GCA_964526945.1 uncultured bacterium | reverse complement strand
CGTACAGCGGCCAGATGCCACACTCCACCGCCAGCTCGCCCAGCTCGTGGGAGAGGATGGGGTCGTAGTCCCAGCCCTTGGGGCAGGGGTCCAGCGAGTGGATGAACGTGGGCCCGCCGATGGACAGGGCCTTGCGGACTCGGTTCATCATGTCCACCGCGTACGAGGCGCACACGGTGGCCACGTACCGGCACTCGGGGTGGCCGGCGGCGAGCATGCCGGCCACGTTCTTCTTCCACCGGGTGTGCAGGATCCGCTTCATGCGCCCCGGCGGCGAGAACGTGGTGTGGGCCCCCCACGGCGTGACGCCCGAGAGCTGGATGTCGGTGTTGGCGTAGGACTCGTTGTCGTAGAGGAGGATGAGGAAGTTGTAGTCGGTGTGGGTGAGCGCCGCCGAGATGGCCGACAGCCCCATGTCGGCGCCGCCGCCGTCGCCGCAGAAGGCGATGACGTTGATCGGCTCCACGGGGATCTTGCCCTTGCGCATCAGCACCTTCAGGGCCGCCGCCGTGCCCAGCCCCGCCGAGCCGCTGCTGCCCAGCTGGGTGTGCATCCAGGGCACCACCCACGAGGTGCTGTAGTAGGTGGTGTTGGCCACGTACATGCACCCGGTGCTGCCCAGCACCACGGTGCGAGGCCCGGCGGCCTTCACCATGAGCTTCATGACCAGGGCCGACTCGCACCCCTGGCACGTCCGGTGGCCGGAGGTGAAATACTCCTCCAGCGGCACCTTCTTGACCCCCTTGAACGGCTCCAGGGTCGGGACCGGATAGGTCTCCACCGCATCTGCCATGGTCGCCACGCTCCCTTGTGCAGCACGCTCCCGCCCGCGGCGGTGCCGGCGGGCTACTCCCGCAACCCGATCCAGTACGTGTCGACGAGTCGCTCGCCGCCGGCGGCCCGGTACAGGTAGTCGGTCATCTCCCGGACGTTGGGCACCGTGACCTCGCGGCCGCCCAGCCCGCAGATGAACCCCACCACCGGCGGCCGCTGCGGGGCGGCGTAGAGGGCGGTGCGCACCTCGTTGGCCACGACGCCGCTGTAGTAGGGCGACCCGAAGGAGTAGTCGCGGTCGATGACGCCCACGGCGGCGAACCGGCCCAGGCAGGCCGCCAGCGCCTCGGTCGGGAACGGCCGGAACCAGCGCAGGCGCACGAACCCGACCTTCCGGCCCTCCTTGCGCATCTTGCGGATGGCCACCTTCACCGGCATGGACAGCGTGCCCATGCCCAGGAGCACCACGTCGGCGTCGTCGGTCTCGTACTCCTCGAAGAACGGGTTGCCGTAGCGGCGGCCGAAGATGCGCTCGAAGTCGGCGTAGGCCTCGCGGATCACCTGGGGCGCGCGCCGCATGGCGGCGTCGTTCTGTTTGCGGATCTCCATCACCCAGTCCTCGTTGGCCTGCGGCGCCACGGTGATGGGGTTGTCGGGGTGCAGCCGCAGGTCGCCGCGGTTGTAGGGCGGGAGGAACTCGCGCACCCGTTCGGCCGCGGGGATCCGCACCAGCGCCTGGGAGTGGGTCAGGAAGGCCCCGTCGCACCCGATGGCGCACGGCAGGAAGACCCGCCGGTCCTCGGCGATGCGCCACGCCAGCAGGGCGGTGTCCAGCGCTTCCTGCGCCGTGTCGACCCACACCAGCATCCAGCCCAGGTCGCGCACCGCCAGGGCGTCGTTGTGCTCCACGCCAAACGCCCCCGGGTCGTCCAGCGCCCGGTTGCCCACCATGGCCACCATGGGGATGCGCAGAGCCGGGGTGACCGTCAGGGCCTCGAAGGCGTACATCCAGCCGACGCCCGAGGAGCCCACGAACACCCGGGCGCCCACCGCCGACGCGTGCTTGACGATCTCGAACTGCGAGTGCTCGCTCTCGGCGACGATGTACTCGC
>CAZGNA010000330.1:0-1941 GCA_964526945.1 uncultured bacterium | reverse complement strand
CCGCAGGCTGCCGGCGCCCGATCCTCCGGCCGATCCGCCAGCGGGCGCGGCAGCGACGGCCCTGCGCCCGCGCGCCGGCGACGTGGTGGGGCCGGGCCTGTGCATGTTCGCCTTCCTCTTCTTCCACGGCGGGGTGCTCACCACGCTGATCCCGCTCTACGCCGCGCGCGAGGTGCACCTCGGCGCCGCGGCCATCGGCACCCTGCTCATGGCGGGTACGCTCCAGCGGTTCGTCAGCGCGCTGCTGGGTGGCTGGCTGGTGCGCCGTCACGGCACGCGTCCGGTGGTGATCGGCGGGCTGGTGGTGCTGGCGCTCTCGGTGCTGAGCTTTCTCGCGGTCGGCTCGCCTGCCGGCCTGGTGCTGGCGGTCTCGCTCGTGT
Organism: uncultured bacterium; assembly: GCA_964526945.1. GTDB lineage: Bacteria > Sysuimicrobiota > Sysuimicrobiia > Sysuimicrobiales > Humicultoraceae > Fervidifonticultor. The sequence continues at coordinate 1,561 of CAZGNA010000330.1, read as the reverse complement.
CGTGGGCCAACCTGGGCGGCAGCTTCGTGATCGCCATGATCACCGACCGGGTGCCTGAGGCGCACTGGGGCACGGCGCTCGGCGTCAACCGGACGCTGGGCGACCTGGGGGCCGTGGTGGCGCCCCTCGTGGTCGGGTTCGTCATCGACGGGTTCGGCTTCCGGGCTGCCTTCGTGGTGGCCTCAGGGTTCCTGCTGACCGCCGCGCTGGCAGCCGCCGCGATGACCGCGCACGCCGGCGGCCGGCTGCAGCCCGCCGCCGCGCCGCTGCGCGAGGCATAGGAGGGAACGCTGTGTCGCCCGAGCCCTCGGCCCACCGTCCCGGCACGACAGACCCCGAGGCCCACCGGCTCGCAGCCGCCGCTGCCGCGGGCCGCCGTCCGTTCGACCTGGTGGTCCGCAACGTCCGCGTCGTCAACGTCTACACCGGCGAGGTGCTGCCCGGGCACATCGGGATCGCCGGCGGGCTGTTCGCCCGGATCTTCCCGCTGAAGGCGACTCCCGGCCCCGCAACGGTCAGCGTCGACGGTGAGGGGCGCTTCGCGGTGCCGGGGCTCGTCGACTGCCACCTGCACATCGAGAGCAGCATGGTGCTGCCGGCCGCGTTCGCCGAGGCGGTGGTGCCGCGCGGGGTGCTGACGGTGACGCCCGATCCGCACGAGGTCGTCAACGTCATGGGCCTGGAGGGGATGCGCCTGCTCCTCGAGGCCAGCCGCGACCTGCCGCTGGACGTCTTCTTCCAGGTGCCCTCCTGCGTGCCGGCCACGGCGTTGGAGACCGCGGGTGGTAGCATCGGGCCCGTCGAGGTGCGCGCGGCGCTGGGCTGGGAGCGTGTCGTGGCGCTGGGCGAGGTGATGGACTACCCGGCGGTCCTGGCAGGGGACGAGCGCATGCACGCCATCCTCGGCGCGGCCCTGGCGGCCGGCACGGTGGTGGAAGGCCACGCGCCCAACCTGCGCGACGCCGACCTGGCGGCGTTCGTCGCTGCGGGCATCACGTCCGACCACACGCTGGTGACGCCCGAGCTGGCGCGCGAGCGCCTGCGGGCCGGCATGACGCTGCTCCTCCAGGAGAAGTCGCTGGCGCCCGACGTGCTGCGCACGGCCGAGGAGTACGGCCGCGCGCTGAACGTCTGCCTGGTGACCGACGACGTGATGGCCGACGACCTGGTGGCCCGCGGCCACCTGGACGTGCTGGTGCGGGAGGCGATCCGGCTGGGCTGGGACCCGATCGACGCGATCCGCGCGGCCACGCTGGCGCCGGCGCGGCGCATGCGGCTGTACGACCGCGGCGGCATCGCGCCGGGCCTGGTCGCGCACCTGGTGCTGGTAGACGACCTGGAGGAGTTCCGCGCGCAGATGGTGTTCGCGCGGGGCGTGCTGGTGGCCAGGGACGGCCGGCCCGTGCCCGGCGCCTGGCCGTCGGCGCAGGCGCCCGGCGGCATCGGGCGCGGGACGGTGCGGCTCGCCCCGCCGGGACCGGAGCGGTTCCAGATCGCGGTGCCCGCCGCAGGCCGCTTTGCGCCCACGGCGCGGGTGCGCGTCATCGAGATGGTTGCCACG
>CAZGNA010000329.1:0-1994 GCA_964526945.1 uncultured bacterium | reverse complement strand
GACGGTGCGCGCGCCCGTTTTGAGCAGTTCCTCCGCGCCGCCGGCCGTCGCGCAGGCGCCGACCACCCGGGTGCTCGAGCGCGAGGAGTCGGCCATCATCCGCGTGGTGCAGCAGGCGCGCCCCGCAGTGGTGAACATCAACGTGCGAGCGGCCGTGGCCACCCCGTTTGGCCTGTTCCCCCAGGAAGGGCAGGGGTCGGGCGTCATCGTGCGGCGCGACGGCCTCATCCTGACCAACAACCACGTGGTGCAGGGCGCGCAGGAGATCACCGTGACGCTGCTCTCCGGCCGGACGCTGCGAGGGCGGGTCATCGGTGCCGATCGCTTCTCCGACCTGGCCGTGGTTCGCGTGGACGGCGGCGGGGCGCTCCCCGTGGTGGAGTTCGGCTCCTCCAGCGCCCTGCAGGTGGGGCAGACCGCCATCGCCATCGGCAACCCGTTTGGGCTGGGGAGCACGGTGACCGTGGGCGTGGTCAGCGCGCTGAACCGCAGCATCCAGGCCGGCCCCGACTTCATCGTCGAGAACCTCATCCAGACCGACGCGGCCATCAACCCCGGCAACAGCGGCGGCGCGCTGCTGGACTCGAGCGGACGTCTGATCGGCATCAACACCGCCATCATCCGCGACGCGCAGGGCATCGGGTTCGCCATCCCCATCGACCACGCCCGCGCCATCATGGAGCAGATCATCGAGCGTGGCCGCGTGGTGCGGCCGGCGCTGGGCGTCGAGATCCGGGGCGAGATCGACCCCACCACCGCGCGGGTCTACGGGCTGGGCATCGACTACGGCGTGCTGGTGGTGCCGCAGCCCGGCAGCCCGGCCGAGCGCGCCGGCATGCGTGCCAACGACATCATCGTCGCCATCGACGGGCAGAAGGTGACGAACATCAGCGAGCTGCGGCGGGAGCTGTTCAAGAAGCGGCCCGGCGACGTGGTGCGCGTCGAGGTGTTCCGGGAGGGCCGGCGGCTCACGCTGACCGTGACGTTGACCGAGCTGCGCACCAGCGGGCTGGCGCGCCCCTGGGCCTGAGGGGCCGGTGCACGTCGTGCGTCCCGGCCTGACGGCGCGTCGGCAGGCCGGACGCTTCTGCCTGGTCGACTTCGACGGGCCCGAGCCCCCCGCAACCCTCGAACGTCGCATCGCCGGCACCCACGTCGCCGGCGTCGTCCTCTTCCGGAAGAACGTGCGCAGCGCCGGACAGGTCGCTGCCCTCACCGCCTCCCTGCAGGCGCTGGCGCGGGCGGCCGGCGCGCCGCCGCTGCTGGTGGCCATCGACCACGAGGGCGGGGCGGTCACGCGCTTCTCCCTGCGGCCCGCCGCTGCTGGCCCGGCCATGACCCCGTTGCCCTCGGCCATGGCGCTGGGGGCCACCGACGATCCGGCCCTGGCGCGCGCGGCCGGTGCGGTGGCTGGCGCGGAGCTGCGTGCGCTGGGCGTGCACCTCAACTTCGCGCCCGTGCTCGACGTCAACACCAACCCCGCCAACCCGGTCATCGGCGCCCGCGCCTTCGGCGAGACCCCGGCCATGGTGACGGCGCTTGGGATCGCGTACCTCGACGGGCTCCAGGCAGCAGGGGTCGGGGCGACGGCGAAGCACTTCCCCGGGCATGGCGATACCACCGTCGACTCGCACCTGGGCCTGCCGCGCGTGGACCACGCCGCCGCGCGCCTGGAGACGGTGGAGCTGGCGCCGTTCGCCGCAGCAGTGCGCGCCGGCGTCGCGGCCGTCATGACCGCCCACGTGGTCTACCCCGCCCTCGACTCCAGCGGGACGCCGGCCACCATGTCGGCGCCCATCCTCACGGGACTGCTGCGCGACCGGCTGGGGTATGGCGGGCTGGTGGTGTCCGACTCGCTGAGCATGCGGGCGATCGCTGACCACGTCGGGGTCGGCGAGGCGGCGGTGGCCGCCGTGGCGGCGGGCTGCGACCTGCTGCTGGCGCTCGGGCCACCCGCCCTGCAGGACGAGGTGCTGGAGCGCCTCGCGCTGGCG
>CAZGNA010000328.1:0-2013 GCA_964526945.1 uncultured bacterium | reverse complement strand
CGCCCGCGCCGTGGCGCCGCCGGGGCGGCGCACGGTGCGTCCGGCCACGGGCACCCGCGGCGCGGGACGCTGAGCCGCGTATGCCCGACGTCGTCGTGCAGGCGCCTCGCACGTCGCCCCGTCCGTCCCGCCCGCGGCCGGTGGCCTGGGACCGGCTGTGGCCCATGGCCCTGGCCCACTTCACCAACGACCTCTACGCCGCGTTTCTTGCGCCCCTGCTGCCGCTGGTCGTGGCCAAGTTCGGCCTGTCGCTGGCGCTGGCGGGCCTGATGGGCACCGCGTTCAACGCCACCGCAGCGCTCACCCAGCCCCTGTTTGGGCTCGCCGCCGACCGCGTCCGCCGACCGGCGTTCGCCGTGCTGGGCCCCACCGTGACGGTCCTCGGCATGGGCCTGGTGGGACTGGCGCCGACGTACGGGCTGATGCTGATCATCCTGTTCCTGACCGGGCTCGGCGTGGCGTCGTTCCACCCCCAGGCGTTCGCGCTGGCCGGCGAGGTCGGCGGCGCCCAGCGCGGCACGGCGCTGTCGGTGTTCGTGGCGGGCGGCGAACTGGGCTACGCGCTCGGTCCCCTGTTCGTGGCGCCCATCGTGGGCGTCCTGGGGCTGCACGGCACCGTCGCGGCCGCGGTGCCGGGGCTGCTGGCCTGTGCCGTGCTGTGGACACGGGCGCGCGCCTGGCAGAGTACGCCCCCGCCGGCGCCCGACCGCCTGGCCAGCGACCTGCGCCGGCATGGCCCGCTGCTGGCCCTCGTCTGGCTCGTCGTCGTCATCCGCAGCGTGATCATTCTCTCCTTCCTCCTGTTCCTGCCGCTGCTGTTGCGGGAGCGAGGACAGTCGCTGCTGGTGGGCGCCACGGCGGTGTTCCTCTTCGGCGGGATCGGGGCCCTGGGCGGGCTGCTGGGCGGCGCGCTCTCGGACCGGCTGGGGCGACGCGCCATCCTGGCGCTGTCGTTCGTCGTGGGCACGCCGCTGCTGTTGCTGTTCACGTCCACCACGAGCCCGTGGGGGCTGCTGGCCCTGGCGCTCGGGGGTATGAGTTTCTACCTCTCGGCGCCCGTCAACGTGGCCATTGCCCAGGAAGTGCTGCCGCGGCGCGCGAGCCTCGCCAGCGCCATGGTGACGGGCATGGCGTGGGGGATCGCCGGGGTCTCGTTGACGGCGGTAGGCGCCCTCGCCGACCGCATCGGCCTGGCACCCACGCTGGGCGTGGTCCTGGCGCTGTCGGCCGTGGGACTGGTCGCGGTCTGGGCGCTCCCGCGCCGCCGTCCGCCCGACGATGCGCCAGCGCGCCCGGACGCCGCCACGTAGGGGCCCTGGCCGGCCAGCCGCGATCAGCGCGGGCCAGGCCGCGCGGCCGTCATCGACCGCGCGGATCCGCTGCTAGCCCTCGCTGACGGGCGTCACCACGCAGGTGGTGGTGCGGGTGACGCCGGGTGTCTCCTGGAACCGCGAGACGATCAACCGGCCCAGGGTATCCATGCTCTCGGTTTCCACGAAGGCGATGATGTCGGTGGGCCCGGTGACGGCGTGGGCCATCTTCACGCCCGGCGTCTTCTGGATCTGCGCCAGGGCCTCGGCCAGTTTGCCGGGCAGGATGCGGATCAGCACGTACGCCTGCACCATCGGACGCCCTCCGCGGGAGACCTCACAGCAGGCTCAACAGCGCCTCCCTGAGCAGCACGACCAGCAGCTGCAGCAGCAGGATGGCGACCAGGGGCGAGAGATCCAGCCCGGCCACCGGCGGCATGAAGCGCCGCACCGGGTCCAGCACCGGGTTGGTGAGGCGCCAGACGACGTGAGCCACGGCCGGGAAGCGCACGGCCAGATCGGGCACCCACGACAGCACCACGCGTGCCAGGATCAGCAGGAGGAAGATCCGAAAGCCGAGGTCGAGCAGGTCGACGGCGAGCATGCGCCCTCCCGCCTTGCAGTGCGGTGCAGCTCGATCTTACCAGGGCGCCGGCCCCTCCGGCAACGAACGGGCTCCGGCCGTCTGCCGGAGCCCGTTCGT
>CAZGNA010000327.1:0-2022 GCA_964526945.1 uncultured bacterium | reverse complement strand
CGCGATGTACCATTCATACCCGGCTCCAACACATTCCTGCAACACCTCTCTGATAATAACCAGCTCCACGCTCACAGGAGCCACGCACTTCCGCAATTCGGCCAACGCGTCGCTCATGCCCTGCTCGTGGTCCCACCACGAAACGATGAACCCTGATATCTCGTACTCCCGACGCCTGTACGCAACTTGTCGTGCGAGAAACCCAGCAACATCCCAGACCCATTCGGTAAACGGTGATGGAAATAACTCCTGCACCCAATTCTTGGCCTCCCACACGAAGTACCTGTTGTCTCGTCGCAAGAGGCCATCGGGCGTGCAATAGGCCGCATGTCGTTGAAGCTGCCTCAGTTTGGTTGCAAGCCGTGCATGGTAGCCGCTTCGCACCTGAACCGGCAAAGGGATCTTCTTCCAGAAAATTCTGGGCTTGCCCGGAAGAACTTCATACCCCCTGTGCGTGAAATAGGCACGCAAGAGGTCTTCATAGAACTTCGCAAATAGTGCAACCCGCAGCGCGCCAGCATTTGCGGGACGAAACAACTCGTCGATTGGTGCCTGCATCTGCTTGCGCATCACCCGCAACCCATCGCGCGCGCTTCGCACGGACTTTGTGCCAGCCCAACCGTCCGCTGACAAGCCCGGCGAGCCCGCGGCATACCCGCGTAGCTGGCGGAACCGGTCAGCGCGGTCCCCCGCGCGGGGGCTCGATCAGGAGCGCAGCGCCGAAGGCGTACGCGCGCAGCGCCATGTAGTGCGCCGGCGCGGCCATGAGCAGCCGGTGGATGCGTCCGTCGGCCAGGCCGATCCACGCGGCGAAGGCCGCCGTCTGGTCCGGCGCATTCCAGAGGACGATCTGGCACGTGCCGTCGCCGCAGGGCAGCCGCCGCCCGAGGCGTGCGCCCTGGGCCCCGCGGGTGTAGCCCAGGACGCCCTCGACGGGCCCGCTCTGTTCGAGGTCGCGCACGACCCAGGCGGCCCCGGGTTCGCGCACGTACTGCCGCGGGCCGATGCGGATCAGGTCCACCCCGGTCGACGTCCGCAGCCGCAGGCGGTCGCCGTAGCGAATCTCGTAGTGCGTGGTGAGCGCGCCCCCTGCGCCGTCGGTCAGATGCTCTTCCTCCCGCCACGTGCGGGCGGCGGCCATCGCGGTCCGGGCCCGCTCCAGCAGGCGCTGCGCCTGCGGATCGGGCGCCGGCCGCCGCGGGCTCGCGACGAACGGAAACCCCAGCACGACGTCGGGCTGCCCCCGACGTCGCACGGTGACGACGAGCTCCCACCAGCCCGCGACGGCCAGCTCTGCCCCCTCGCCGACGGCCCGCCCGGGCCCGACACCGCGCAACGCCGGCACGACCACCTCGGTCTCCTCGGCGAGTTCGACAAAGCGCAGCAGCACCCGGCTGTCGGGGTCCAGCGGCCGTCCGTCCTCGTACTGCGCCGTCACCTCGTACCGGGACCAGCCGGGTGCACCGGCCGGAGCGACCACCACCCCCACCCGCAGCCCGCCGACCAGGCCGGCGAACACCAGCGGCTGCTGCACCGGCATCGACGCAGCCCGCTGCTCGCTCAGCGTGCGGGCAGGCGGCGCGAGGGCGATCACCGTTGCGACGCCCACCACGAGCGCTGCCAGGGCCAGCTCGAGCCGCACGACCCGCAGCAGGCGCGCCAGCGCTGCGCCGGTGGTGCGGGACCGGGCGTCGCCCGCAGCGGGCCGTGGGCTGGACGCCCGGGTCGTCGCTGCTGGGTCGGCGGGCCCTAGGGGAACCACCGGACCTGCCGCTGTCGGGTCGGTAGGCCGCGCGCCCTCCGCCACCCCTGCGCCGATCACCTGCGGCACCAGCCAAAACCGGTTCACGGCGCCCAGGGCCGCCACCGCGGCCACCAGCAGCACCTTCACCAGCAGCCCGCGGCCGTACAGCGTGTCGACCAGGGCGCGCAGTTCGGGCACGTGCAGCCCCGCCGCGTACGCGCCCGTGACCGCCACCGCGCCCAGCGCCACCGCCGCGACACGCGACGCCCGCGGCACGA
>CAZGNA010000326.1:0-2028 GCA_964526945.1 uncultured bacterium | reverse complement strand
AAGCCGAGCGCCGCGCCCGCGATGGCGGCGGCGACCACCGCCGCGTCCGGGGCCGCGCGCCGGGCGGCCACGAGCGCCAGCCCTGCCGCGGCCGCAGCCGTCAGCCCTGCGGCGAGCCCGTCGAGCCCGTCAGTGAGGTTCACGGCGTTGGCGAACCCCGTCAGCCACAACGCGGCGACGACAGCGTAGGCGCTGCCCAAGTCGATCGCGCCACCGCCGGGCAGCCGCACCGCAGTCCCCAGCGTGGCGGCCGCGACACCACCCAGGAGCAGGCCCAGCCCCAGTTGCAGGGCGAGCCGCTCCCGGGCCCGCAGGCCCAGATTACGCCCCCGCCGCACCTTCTGGAGATCGTCGAGGAACCCGATGGCCCCAAACCCCAACAGGCCTGCCAGCCCCAACCCGACCCGTGCCGTCCACCCGCCCGCGATCGCTGTCGCCAGCACCACGGCGGCCACGATCACCACACCGCCCATGGTCGGCACACCGGCCTTGGCCTGGTGGCGCGCGGGGGCATCCTCGCGGATCTGCTGCCGCGACCCCAGGGCCGACAGCAGCGCCACCGCCCGCGGCGCCGTCACCAGCACCGCCACAGCCGCCAGCAGGGCTGCCGCACCCGCCTGCGCCCACAGGGGCCACGCCGTCACCGCGGTCACGGCGAGCCCGCCGGCGCTCCTGCGCCCAGCCCGGCCACGAGGCGCTCCATCGCCACGGCGCGCGATCCCTTGATCAGCACCGCATCGCCGGCCCGCACCATGCCGCGTACCACCGGCAGGGCAGCCTCGACGTCGGGCACCCAGACCAGGGCGTCGGCCGGCATCCCGGCGACCATCGCACCCTCCACGTAGCCGCGCGCCGCGGGCCCCACCGCCAGCAGCACCGCGGGGCGCACGGCCGCGGCGGCCCGGCCGACGTCGCGGTGCAGCTCGTGCGCCTGCGGCCCGAGCTCGCGCATCTCCCCCAGCACCAGCACCCGTCGCCGCGCGCCGCTCACCTGTGCCAGCACCTCGAAGGCCGCCCGCATCGACTGGGGGCTGGCGTTGTACGAGTCGTCGACGACGAGCACGTCGTCGATCAGCACCACCTGCTGGCGCATCGCGGGGGGACGCACCTGGCGCAGTCCCGCGGCCACCTCGGCGACCGGCAGCCCCAGCGCCACACCCACGGCCGCCGCCAGCACCGCGTTCTGGACCTGGTGCCGCCCGGGCAGCGGCAGCAGCACCTCCGCCTGCTCGCCGCCGCCGTGGAGCACGAAGCGCATGCCGTCGCCCGCCGGCGCGACGGCGGTGGCGCGGACGTCGGCGTCGGGCCCCAGGCCTGCGCGCAGCACCCGGCAGCGGACGTCGCGGCGCACCCGCGGGGTCCACGGGTCGTCGGCGTTCACGATGGCGAGGCCGTCGTCGGGCAGGCTCTCGAGCAGCTCGGCCTTGGCGGCCGCGATTGCCTCGTGGGACCCCAGCAGCTCCAGGTGCGTGTCCCCAATGAGGGTGACGACGCCCAGCTGCGGCCGCGCCATGACCGCCAGGGCGCGAATCTGCCCGCGGCCACGCATCGCCATCTCCAGCACCGCCACCTCGTGGTGTGGCCGCAGCCCCAGCAGCGCCAGCGGCACGCCGAGCTCGGCGTTCCACGCCTCCGCGGTGCGCGCGACGCGCCAGCGCCGTGCGAGCACGTGCGCCGTCAGGGCCACCGTCGTGGTCTTCCCCACACTGCCGGTGACCCCCACGACGACCGGCGTCAGCTGCCGCCGCCACAGCGCCGCCACGGCCCCCAGCGCCCGCAGCGTGTCGTCGACCACGATGGCCGGCAGCCCGCGGCCGGCCGCCGGCTCGCTGACCAGCGCCAGCACAGCGCCCCGCGCGGCCGCATCGTCCACGAACCGGTGCCCGTCGGTGGTGGTCCCCCGCAGCGCGACGAACAGATCGCCGGCCGCGACCGACCGGCTGTCGGTGCAGACGCCGCTGAATCGCGCGTCGCGTTCGGGCTCCTGCAACCCGAGCCGGCGAGCCACTTCGGCCAGCGTGAACGTGC
>CAZGNA010000325.1:0-2043 GCA_964526945.1 uncultured bacterium | reverse complement strand
CGAGCGAGTCCATCGGTCGGTTCGCGCCGGCCAGCGCCAGGCCGCCGAGCAGCATCGGCGCCATGCCGGTCACCCGCTCCCGCGTGCTCATCGACGTCCAGCCGCGCCCGCTCGCGTCGCCGCGGGTTGCCCGGCGCAGAGGACGGCCCGGTCCCCCCCGCAGCCTCGCCCGGTGCGCGTCGGGCTGCGGCCACCGCAGCCGGCCCGGTGCCCCTCCCGGTCTGCGCGCCCGCCATCACGCCACGGGCTCCACCAGCTCCAACACCTCCAACACGATGGGGGCGAGCCCCTCCCCAGTGCGTGGTCGCCGCGGCGGATCGCTCGTCACGTCTCCCGCTCCAACAGGAGGAGGGCGAGGTCGGTCAGCAGACGTGCCGCGGGCCCCCACGCGGCCAGGGCCGCCACCGCCCGGGCGGTTTCCTCGCGCGCGATCGCACGGGAGCGCTCCACGCCGAACGCCGCCGGGAAGGTGAGCTTCGCCCTCGCCGCATCGGTCCGGGTGTCCTTGCCCAACCGGGAGGCCTCACCGGCCTCGTCGAGGATGTCGTCGACCACCTGGAACGCCAGCCCCAGGTGCTCGCCGTAGACGGTCAGGTCCTCCAGCTGGCGCGCGCTGGCGTCGGCCAGCAGCCCGCCAGCGCGCACGCACGCCCGGATGAGGGCGGCGGTCTTCCACCGGTGGATCTCGTAGACCCCACGCTGGCGATCCCCCGGCCAGTCGGCCCACCGGGCCAGCTCGGGCCGTCCCTCGCCGAGGAGGTCGAGCACCTGCCCGCCGACCATGCCCTGGGTGCCGATCGCCTCGGCGATCTCTTCGATGACGCGCAGCGCCCGCGTCGGCCCCACGCGCTCGGCGTTGCGCGCCAGCAGCCGGAACGCCAGGGCGTGCAGGGCGTCGCCGGCCAGCACCGCCAGCGCCTCCCCGAACGCCACGTGGCACGTGGGCCGGCCGCGCCGCCACAGCGAGTCGTCCATGGAGGGCAGGTCGTCGTGGATGAGCGAGTAGGTGTGGATCAACTCGACCGCGCACGCGGTCGGCAGGGCGTCGTCGGCGCGTCCGCCTGTGGCTTCACACGCAGCCAGCACCAGCAACGGCCGCAGCCGCTTCCCGCCCGCGAAGACGCTGTAGCGCATGGCGGCGTGCAGCGGGGTCGGGAGCGCCGTCTCGGGCGGGAGGGCGGCCGCCAGAGCATCTTCCACCAGACGGCCGCGACTGGCCATGTAGGCCTGCAGGTCGAGCGTCACCCCGGGAGGCGAGGGCTGCTCACCCATCGGCGCCGATGCCAAAGCCGCGTGCGCCCGCCGGCGGCTCCCACCGCGTCTCCACGCCGGTGACGACCGCGCCGGCCGGTCCCCGCTCGACGAGGCGCAGCAACGTATCGACGGCGGCCGCCGGCCCCTCGGCGACCAGCTCGACCCGCCCATCGGGGAGGTTGCGGACCCACCCGGCGAGGCCCAGCTCGCGGGCGTGACGGACCACGAAGAAGCGAAACCCGACGCCCTGCACCCGGCCGCGCACCCAGACGTGCGCCCGCACCGGCCGGCCCGCAGGCGCCGCGTCCATCACCGCTCTGGCGGCGTGCCCGCCGCCTGCACGCCCGCACGCACCACGGCACCCAGCACGCCGTTGACGAACGGCGCCGAGGCCTCGGTCCCGTAGCGCTTGGCGAGCTCCACGGCCTCGCTGATCGCCACGCCCGGCGGCGTCGCCAGGCTGCGCAGCTCGTACAGCGCCATGCGCAAGATGGTGCGGTCGACGCTGGCCAGCCGATCGATGGTCCAGCCCTCGAGGTAGGGCGCCAGGAGCGCGTCCAGGTCGGCGGTGTGTGCCGCCACACCGCGGGCGAGCTGCTCGATGAACGGCCAGTCGGCTCCCGGATGCTGGTCGCGGGCGTTGCGCAACGCCTCGTCGATCGGCAGCCGCCCCACGTCGTGCTGGAAGAGCACCTGGAGCGCGACGTCCCGTGCCCGTTGCCGGCGCGCGCGCAGCGGTGGCCGCCTCATGCGCGCCCCGCGCGGCCGCTCTTCGGGCCCCGCCGTGCG
>CAZGNA010000324.1:0-2044 GCA_964526945.1 uncultured bacterium | reverse complement strand
TCCACATCTTCTGTTGGCAACGATTCGTCGAAGCCTCCCACCGCCTCGAATGCGGTCCTCGAGACCCCAAGGTTGGCTGTCAACCCGTAGGGTAAGAACCCAAAGAAATCGCTGGTCGGTTGCGCCACGCCCGACGCCACCGTGGGCTGCTCCAGCTGGCGAATCGAACTTTCCTCCTCGAAGAACTGGAAAACACCCGCAACCAGGGGATAGCGCTCCAGCGCTGTCCCCATCGCTTCCACCCACCCCTCCTGCACGATGTCGTCCTGATCGCAAAAGGCCAGCGCCGTACCCACAGCCCGCGACGCCGCGATATTGCACGCTGCAGCCTGGCCGCGACGGGCCGACGCGTCAATGATCCGCAAGCCGGGGATCCGCCCCTGAAATGCCCGTACCACTTCCAACGTGCCATCGACCGACCCGTTGTCCGCCACCAGCAGCTCCCAGGGCTGCCGACACACCTGCCGCGCCAGGGCCTCCAGCTGCGCCCCGACGGTCGCCGCCCCATTCCACGTTGCCATGATCACCGACAGCGTCGCTGGCATGTCAGCGCCAATCGCGTCGCTCATTGTCGTCTTGACCATGCTACGCACGCGCCGGCTCGAACGACAGCACCGCCTCCACGACCCGATCCACCTCCTCGGCCACGAGGTGCGGCCCCATGGGCAGGCTCAGCACTTCACGGCAGATCTCCTCGGTGATCGGTAGCGGCGCTCGCACCGAGCGCACCCGCCGGTAGGCTGGTTGGCGATGGGGAGGCACCGGGTAGTGCACCAACGTCTCCACACCGTGTCGGCGCAGGTGTTCTCGCAACATGTCTCGGTGCCGACTGCGAATCACGAACAAGTGCCAGCATGGCTCGGCCCACGCCGGCACGAACGGCAACACGATGTGCGTCCCAGCCAGACGCCGCAGGTACCTCGCCGCCACGTCGGCGCGCCGCTCGTTCCACACGTCGAGCCACCGCAGCTTCACCCGTAGAATGGCCGCCTGCAGCTCGTCCAGTCGGCTGTTGTACCCACGATGCTCGCTCGTGTACTTCTGGACACAGCCGTAGTTCCGGAGGAGGCCACGCGGCGCGCAAGCTCGGGATCGTTGGTGGTAACGGCACCCCCATCACCAAAAGCCCCGAGGTTCTTGGTGGGATAGAAGCTCCATGCCGCCGCATGTCCCAGACCGCCGGTGCGTCGCCCTCGGTAGCGTGCCCCGTGAGCCTGGGCCGCATCTTCAAGCACCCATAGCCGCCGGCGCTCCGCCAGCTCCATGAGGGCATCCATGTCGGCAGGCTGACCGTACAGATGCACCGGAACAATGGCCCTCGTTCGATGAGTCACGGCGGCTTCGATACGACCAACGTCGATATTGAAGGTTTGGGGATCTGGCTCCACGGGCACGACCCGAGCACCGGTGTGGCTCACGGCGAGCCACGTGGCAACGTACGTATTCCCCGGCACCACGACCTCGTCGCCAGGTCCTATGCCCATCGCCCGCAGTGCCAGGTGTAGAGCCTCTAACCCATTCCCCACGCTCACGCAGTGACTGACGCCGACATATGCCGCGAACTCCTGCTCGAACGCCGCTACTTCCTCGCCCAGGATGTACCACCCGCTGGCCAGCACCCGAGCCAGGGCCTGGTCCAACTCCGCCTTCAACTCGCGATACGTGGCCCCGACATCCAACAGCGGTACCCTACGCACGGCTGACGGTAACTGCAGCACGGAACACCTCGTAGTCACGGTAGTAGTCAGTCTCGTCGTACACGTCGCTGGCCAGCACCATATACACGGTGCCCGGCCAAAACTCAGCCTGCGACATCCAAATCAACGGGGGCACATACAGCCCGATCCATGGCCGGTCCAGCGTCACTGCGCCCGTCTGCTGCCCGTCATCCAGCGTCACCACAAGTCGCCCGGTGAGGCACACGAGCACTTGCTCCAATGTCTTGTGCGCGTGCCCGCCACGGCATGCCCCAGCGGGCACGTCGTAGATATAGAACCCAAATCGGGCGTGAAAACCCTCAGATTCGGAATCGCTCGATGCGTTC
>CAZGNA010000323.1:0-2065 GCA_964526945.1 uncultured bacterium | reverse complement strand
GACAGGCCGTAGGACGCCGACTCGACGTTGCACCCCGCCACGATGGCACCGGACGCGGTCAGCACCGCGGCTCCCACCGGAAACCGCGAGTAGGGAGCGTGGGCGCGCAGGCGGACGCGGCGGGCGGCACGCACCAGGGCCGCGACCTGCCGGGGGTGCAGGGGGGCGCCCAGGCTCCGTGCGGCTGCCGCCGCACGGGGGGCCGTGGCACGGGCTCTCCTGGCGGCGCCGCGGCCGCCGCGACGGGGCGCGGGGACCATCACTCGAACCGCCCCGTCGGCACCGGACGGCCGACCTCGGCCGGCGTCACGATCCCGCCCGAGACCACCAGCTTCAGGGCGTCCTCGATGGACATCTGCAGGCGGACCACCTGGCTCTCCGGCACCAGGCACACGAACCCGCTGGTGGGGTTGGGCGTCGTCATGATGAAGACGCTCAGGATGCGCTCGCCAGCCAGGGCCCGGAGCTCGCCCCGCCCCTCCCCGGTGACGAAGCCGACGGTGTAGAGCCCTTTGCGCGGCCACTCGATCAGCACGGTCTCCTTGAGGGCCATCCGGTTGGGATGCAGGACGGAGTCGGCCAGCTGCTTGGTGGCAGCGTAGACCGACCGGGCCAGCGGAATCCGCAGCATGAACCGGTCGAAGGCCTCGACCAGGCGGCGCCCCAACACGTTGCTGGCCATGGCGCCCGCGAGCAGGATGAGCGCCACGCCGCTCAGCAGCCCCAGGCCGGGCACGCGCAGGCCCGCCAGGGCGAAGACGGGCGCCAGCACGCTGTCCAGCACCCGGAACAGCCACCGCAGCACCGCCACGGTGACGGCGGCGGGGAGCACCACCAGCAGGCCGGCGATCAGGTAGGTCCGGAGCCGCGCGCGCATTCAGTCCTGGGACGTGGGGGCGGGTTCGGCCTTCGTCACCTTCACCAGCGCGATGCGGTTGCCGTCGACGCGCTCGACCGCCAGCTCCACGCCATCGTAGGTGACCCGCTCGCCCTGCGCGGGCACGTGCCCCAGGAGGGTGTAGACGAACCCGCCCAGCGAGTCCACCTCGCCGGCCGGCAGATGGAGTCCCAGGGCGGCGTTGACCTCCTCCAGGTGCACACGCCCGTCCACCAGCGCCACCCGCTCGTCGAGCACCCGGATGGGCGGCTCCTCGGCGTCGTACTCGTCCTGGATGGGCCCCACGATCTCCTCCAGCAGGTCCTCGATCGTCACCAACCCGGCGGTGCCGCCGTACTCGTCGACCACGATGGCCATGTGCACCCGCTTGCGGCGCATCTCGCGGAAGAGGTCGCCGAGCCGCTTGCTGTCCGGCACGAAGAACGCCGGCCGCGCGAAGTCACGCGCCACGCCCCGCAGTCGGCCTTCCCGCGAGGCCGTCAGCAGATCCTTGACGTGCACCACGCCAACGATCTGGTCCACCGTCTCGTGGTAGACCGGGATGCGGGAGTAGCCGTGCTCGCGCACCACGTCCAGCAGCGTCTCCACGGGCGCGTCGGCCTCGACGCCCACCATGTCGATGCGCGGCGTCATGACCTCGCGCACCACGGTGTCGCCGAACTGGAAGATGGAATGGATCATCTCCCGCTCCTCCTGCTCCAGCACGCCCTGCTCGTCTCCCATGCGCACCAGGAGCTGGAGGTCCTCCTGCGCCCCCAGGGGCGCATCGCGCTGCACGTGGGCACCAAACGGCCGCACCAGCAGGCTCGCCGAAAGCGCCACCGCGCGCACCACCGGCCCAAGCAGCCAGGCCAGCGCCCGCACCGGTGGCGCGACCCATGCGGCGACCCGGTCGGCGTGGCGGGCGGCGATGCTCGTGGGCGCGATCTTCGCGGCGATCAACACCACCAGCGTGGTCGCCACGAACGCGTACAGGGGACCGCGTCCCGGCCCCAGCAGCCGAACCAGGGTGGCCGTCGCGACCACGGCGAGGGCGACCTGCGCCATGGTGGTGCCCACCGCCAGCACCGACAACAGCCGCGCGGGATCGTCGGGCCACCCCGCGCCCGCCCGCGCCCGCCCGCGCCCGTCCTCGGGCCGTGGCGGCCGCAGCCGGCCGGCGGCCCG
>CAZGNA010000322.1:0-2122 GCA_964526945.1 uncultured bacterium | reverse complement strand
CGATCGTGGCTGCGCCGATCGTGGCGGCGCGCGTTCGGCACGGCGTGCGGGGCAGCCAAGCTGGCGCCTGGAAACTCCAGCCGGCCCACGAGGTCGCCCACGCACTCGACGCCCTGCTCGGCCAGGAACTGTGCCAGGCCCAGCGTGATCGTCTCCGCCGCGCGGGGATGCGCGAAGAGCCCGGAGGCCACGGCCACGGCGTGCGCACCGCACAGCAGGAACTCGACCGCGTCCTCGGCGGTCTGGATCCCGCCCATGCCGATGATGGGCACCCGCACGCGCCGGGCAACTTCCCACACCATGCGCAGGGCCACGGGCTTGATCGCCGGACCCGACAGCCCGCCCAGACCGGCGGCCAGACGCGGGCGACGGGTGCGCGCGTCGACCGCCAGGCCCTGGAGCGTGTTGATGAGCGCCAGCGCATCAGCACCCGCGTCGACGGCCGCCCGGGCGATGGCGACGATGTCGGTCACGTTGGGGCTGAGTTTCACGAAGAGCGGCCGCCGCGTGGCGCGGCGCACCGCGGCCACCAGCGCGTGGGTGCGCTGCGGATCGGTGCCAAACCACAGCCCGTCGGCCACGTTGGGGCACGAGACGTTGACCTCGAGGGCGGCGACACCCTCTTCGGCGTCGAGGGTGGCCGCCGCCTCGGCGAACTCCCCGACGGCATGCCCGACGATGCCGACGATGATCGGGCGGCCGAGCGCCCGCAGGAACGGGAGGTCGCGGGCGATGAAGGCCGCCAGGCCCGGGTTCTTCAGGCCGACGGCGTTCAGCCAGCCGGCGGGGGTCTCGACGACCGTGGGTTCCGGATACCCCGGCCGGGGCTCGAGGCTCACCGACTTGGTGATGATGCCGCCAAACGCACGCAGGTCGTAGACGGCCTGCACCTGCCGGCCGAACTCCAGGGGCCCCGGGGCGGCCAGGACCGGGGTGGGGAAGGTAATCCCGGCGAGCGTGACCTGCAGGGATGGGGTCGTGTGCCCCTCTCGACACGCAACGGCCGTCGCCAGAGTCCCTGCCCCGGCGGCGGCCGCCACATCGCGCTCCATGTGCCCTCCTTTCCGGCCTCACCGGACCGGACTTAAAGGTGGCTTCGGCCTGATTGTAGGGCGTCGGCGCGGGTCTCGCAAGCGGTCGAACGCGCTCGAACGGGACGGGACGCTTGGCCCTGACGTACGCCGGCTGAGCGCTTCTTCACGGCTCCACCGTCGATGACGTAAGCCAAGCCCCGACGGGGATCCTGAGGCACGCCGGATCAGCGTCCGCTGGAGGAGATGACGATGGCACCGGTGCGGCTCGCTGCGTCGCGCGCCGACGGATGGATCACAAACCCGAAGAGCACCACCACCGGGGCTCCCGGTAGCTGGGGGGCCAAGCGCTGCGCCGTGCGCACCGCCGCATCCACGTCGCGGCCGTGGATGCGGCTGCGCACTTCACCGACCACGACGACAGGCTGGCCATCGCGTGTGCCGTCGCCGTAGAGGTCGACCTCGACCTCCTCGCTATCGACCAGGAAGAAGCGACGCTCCAGCTCGCCGACGCTGATGCCATACCGCTGGGCAAGGTATGCGGGCGTGACCTCTCGGGCCAGGTCCTCCAGGGTGAACCCGATCACCTCTCCAAGGCGCCCTACTTGTCGGGACAGGAGCGTCAGGGCCTGCTCGGTCCGCGCCTGCGCCTGGGCCAGCTCCTCGACCCGCCGCTCCGTCCGCGCCTGCGCCTGGGCCAGCTCTTCAACCCGCCGCTCGGTCCGCGCCTGCGCTTCGGCCAGACGCGCCAGCGCCGCTTCGACCTGGCCCATGCGGTCCTCGAGGCGGCCCGCGCGCTCGGTCAGAGCGGCCAGCGCCCCATGCGCCGAGGCTTGCACTTCGGTCAACCGTGCCAGCGCCGCCTCCAGCCTGTCTACCCGCTGCTCCAGCGCCATCGCCTGTGCTCCATCGGGCCCCGCGGTGCGAGCATAGCCGCCCCCGCCATGGCAGTCAACCCGCGGCGGCAGTCAACACGCGGCGCGGGACCATCGAGGCGATGGGTAGTGTCAAGAGTTTTGTGTACTTTCCCGGCATAGGGGCGCTCCTGCCACTGGCTATTGAGGTAGTGCATGATCGCATAGATGATGCGG
>CAZGNA010000321.1:1033-2140 GCA_964526945.1 uncultured bacterium | reverse complement strand
CGGCAAGGCTGGCCTGCGGCGCCGCGGCGGGCGGCACGTAGGCGGCAGACGCGCCGCCGGCCGCGCCGCTCGTCAGTCGCGGCAACATCAGCGACTCGCGCGCACCATTGCGGTCGAGTATGACCCGGTCCGGGTAGACCGCCAGCAGGTAACGCCCGGCCGGCCAGGCCGCGATTTCCGCCTCCGATGGCGCCTCGACCGTTCGCACATACTGCGTCTGCGGGTTGGCCTTGACGTATTTGGTCATGCTGATCGCCGTGTCCCGCGCCGCTTCCAGGCGCATCTGCGTGCCGTAGAGGTTGAACGCAATGATGCCCGGAATCACGATCACAAACGGGATCAACAGCTTCATGAACGCGGCAAACACGATCCCCTTCTGCCCCTGCGCCAGCGAGGCCGAACCCAGGGTGCGTTGCGTGATGTACTGGTTCAAACCCCAGTAGTAGAAATTCGGAATCCACAACCCCAACAACAGCGCCGTCCAGGGCAACACGGTATCCGTGGCCGGCAGAAACATGTTCATGCGCGGCCGGTTCAATTCCAGGAACCGCTCCACCGGGCCCGCATCGGGCGCCAGCGTCACCATGGTCACGACGCCCGTCTCGGGGCTGACCACCGTCGCCGCCTCCGAGGCCATCCCCAGCTTCTGAAAGGCGAAAAACATGATCACACCCCCGCCGAGGATGAGGGCACTCCCCTGAATGAGATCCGCCCATGCACACGCCTTCAGCCCGCCTGCTGTGACGTACAGCATCGCGATCAGGCCGATGATGAGCGAGCCGGTGGCCAGGGTCAGTGACTGGCCCGCCTGCCCCGCCAGCGTACTGATGGTCAGGGCCCCGGAATACGTCACGGCGCCCAACAGCAGCATGTAAATGAAAATCGTGGCCACCGCCATGATTGTGCGGGCCGCCGTGTTATAGCGGTACTCGAGAAACTCCGGCATGGTGTAAATGCCGGCCCGGAGGAAATAGGGCAGAAACGCAAACGCGACCACCACCAGCGTGATGGCGGCCATCCATTCATAACTGGCAATGGCCATGCCCACATGGCTGGCCGCATTGCCGCTCATCCCCACGAATTGTTCCGTCGAAATGTTGGCCGCAA
>CAZGNA010000321.1:0-975 GCA_964526945.1 uncultured bacterium | reverse complement strand
ATCCTCACTGCCCTTCTCATGGCGGCTTTTCCACAGCCCCACCCCGACCACAGCCACGACAAACAGGATGAAAATGACGATGTCCACCCACGTCAGTTGGAAGCCCTCGCTCATACGCGACTCCTCACTGTCAATCTGTTTCCATCACTTTTCGTGCGCTGGCACGGAGCAAGGCAATCCGGTGCGTCCATCCCATTCTCGCCCGCGGCCGCGTTTTCGCCCTGAAGAAAACGGGGGCGCCCGAAGGGGTGGGCGCCCCCGCCGAACCAGTTAGTCCTCAACCATACCTCCTTGGCAAAGCCGCTGGTGCCCGCCCGGCGCAACGCCGGGTGACCCGCCGCGCGCTTCGGACTGCAGACCGGCGCGGCGGCCTCGGCGGTCGGGCTCGACCGGACGTACAGCCCGTTTGCTCCCCACAACGCTCTCCATTCTAAGAGGGGCGGACTACCGGGCAAGGGAATGTTTCCGCCTTTTTTTGAAGGAATCCGGTCAGCGGAAACCGTCGATGAGCCTCGCCTCCTTCCCTGCGGACATGCGCCAGGAGTTCCCCAGCCACGGAATCGTCGCCACACGCTCAAGAGCACGTCCGACGGTTGCAGGTCGGCTCCCCATAGCCCCCGGAGCGCCTGTTCCAAATGAGGCCGCAGGCCACCTCCTTTCCAACCCCCGCCAGCACGGCGGTGGTCGCAAAAGAACGCCATCCGACATCCAACGTCACCGCTGTTGGGACGGGCCGCAAGGATGCGCCCGTAAACAAGACCGGTTCTGCTCCGGGCCCTCGCCTGTCCCGGGCTCCCCGGCCCGACCATCTGGATTCTGCATGTGCCGATGACTTCACCCGTCCTCCTTCCGCGACTCGAGGGGTAAACCGGGCCTTCTGGAACGTTGAAAGAGGCGGACCCGGAGGAGCCCCTTCGCCAGGATCGCGGCGCCAGTCGGCGATCGGACAGGGCGCGGATCGAGCGCCCGTTCTCT
>CAZGNA010000320.1:0-2149 GCA_964526945.1 uncultured bacterium | reverse complement strand
GGGTGACAGATTCACTGAGCCGTTAGGGGGTGACAAAATCAATGAGCTATTACACGCCATCGCCCCGGGCTTGACAGTCTGGCAGGGCGTGCTACCATGAGCGCAAGTCGAGAGCATACACTCCTCGGGCCGTGACGCCCGCGCCGCCACCAGCGGCGCGGGCGTCGGGCGTTCGAGGGGAAGGTGGTCTGCGCGCCCGGGCCGCGACGCCCGTTGCGGATCCGGGCGTTGCTGTGTGCGCGCGGCGTTGGACCGGGGCCATGGCGCGCCCGCTACCCCGCGCAGACCACGGAACGCGAACCACGGAGGTGGCGCGATGGCGATCCAACCTGCCGATACGGCGTGGATGCTGGTGGCGACGGCGCTGGTGCTGCTCATGACACCCGCTCTGGGCTTCTTCTACGGCGGTCTGGTCCGCGCCAAGAATGCGCTCAACACGCTGATGATGAGCGTGGTGGCCCTGGGCGTGGTGGGCGTAGTCTGGGCGGTGCTGGGGTACTCGCTGGCGTTCGCCGAGGGGAGCCCGTGGCTGGGCGGCCTTTCGAAGGCGTTCCTGCGCGGCGTGGACCTGGCACCCCAGGGCACCATCCCCCAGCTCCTCTTCATGGCCTATCAGGGCACCTTTGCCATCATCACCGCCGCCCTCATCTCCGGCGCCATCGTCGAACGCATGCAGTTCCGCGCCTACGTGGCGTTCCTGGGGCTGTGGGCGCTGGTGGTCTACGCGCCGGTGGCGCACTGGGTCTGGGGCGGTGGGTGGCTCGCGCGCCTGGGAGCGCTCGACTTCGCCGGCGGCACGGTCGTCCACGTCAACGCGGGCGCGGCGGCCGCGGTGGCGGCGCTGGTGCTGGGCGCGCGGAAGGACTACGGGCGCCAGGCGATCCTGCCCCACAACGTGCCGTTCACGTTGCTGGGTGCCGGCCTGCTGTGGTTCGGCTGGTTTGGCTTCAACGGCGGCAGCGCGCTGGCGGCCAACGCCAGCGCGGCGCTGGCGTTCGTCAACACCATGCTGGCGCCGGCGGCCACCCTCGTGGTCTGGACGCTGCTCGACCTCGTCCGCACCGGACGCGCCACGGCGGTGGGTGCGGCGACCGCCATCGTCGTGGGCCTGGTGGCCATCACGCCGGCTGCCGGCTTCGTCGGCCCGATGGCGGCGCTGGCGCTCGGGGCTGCTGCCGCCGCCCCAAGCTACGGCGTGATCCTCTGGCGGGCCCGCACACGGCTGGACGACTCTCTCGACGTGCTCGCCGCGCACGGTGTGGGCGGCACCGTGGGCGCGCTGCTCACCGGCGTGCTGGCCCAGAAGCTCTGGAACGGGACCGCCGATGGCCTGCTGTTCGGCAACCCGCTACAGCTGGGCGTGCAGGCCGTGGCGGTGCTGGCGGCTGCGGCCTACAGCGCTGTGGGGACGTTCGCGCTGCTGAAGCTGGTGGGCGCGGTGCTGCCGCTGCGCGTGGCGGATCCCGACGAGGAAGGCGTGGGGCTCGACGTGAGCCAGCACGGCGAGGAAGCGTACACCACCGGGGAAGGCGCCATCCTGGTGCTGTCCGAGCCGGTACCGCCTGCGCCGGCACCGGCGCCGTCGCCCGCGGGGAGCCAGGCATGAGGCCCGCGCACGCCGGGCCATGCGAGGAGCCGGAGGGGAGCCGGGGATGAAACTCGTGGTCGCCATCGTCCGTCCCGAGAAGCTGACCGCGGTGCTGGAGGCGCTGTTCCACGCCGAGGTCCGCGGGCTGACCATCAGCCGCGTGCAGGGCCACGGCGGCGAGATCGAGCGCGTCCAGACCTACCGCGGCACCACGGTGAAGATGGAGCTGTCGGAGAAGGTGCGGTTGGAGATCGGCGTCTCCGACCACTTCGTCGAGCCCACCGTGCGGGCCATCCTCGAGGCGGGACGGACCGGCGCCGTGGGCGACGGGAAGATCTTCGTGCTGCCGGTGGAGAAGGTCTACCGCATCCGCACCGGCGAGCAGGACGAGGCCGCGGTCACACCGGTCGCAACGGTCGGGTCGTAGTCGGCCCAACGAGCTGTCGTGGCGTCCTCCCGTAGACCTCTTTGCTGGGAACGGCGAGCTGTCGCAGAAGGCGGACTGGCGATCCGGTGGACTGGGGCGGCGGGGTTGTCGTCGGCGCGGCCGGATGCTAGTAT
>CAZGNA010000319.1:0-2167 GCA_964526945.1 uncultured bacterium | reverse complement strand
GGATCTGGTCGGCCGCCTGGGCGAGGGCCCCGCGCAGCCTGGGCGGGACCTCCGCCAGGCGGGCGAGGAGATGGTCGATGGTGCCAAACTGCGCCACCAGGGCCGCGGCGGTCTTCTCGCCGACCCCGGGCACGCCAGGGATGTTGTCGCTGGGATCGCCGCGCAGGCTCTTGTAGTCTGGCAGCAACGCGGGGGCGAACCCGAAGCGCGCGCGCACGCGGGCCTCGTCGTACACGACGGTCTCGGTGACCCCCCGGCTGGTCACCATCACGCGGATCCGGGGACCGACCACCTGGAGCGTGTCCAGGTCGCCGCTCACGATCAGGACCTCGAGGCCATCGGCGGCTGCGCGGTGCGCCAGTGTGGCGATGACGTCGTCGGCCTCGTACCCCGGGACCTCCACGATGGGGATCCGCAGCGCCGCCAGCACCCGCTTGGCCAGGGCCACCTGCGGCCGCAGGTCGTCGGGCATCGCCTCGCGGTGGGCCTTGTAGGCCTCGTACTGCGCGTGCCGGAACGTCGGCTCCGGCCGATCGAAGGCCGCGGCGATGAAGTCGGGACGCTCTTCCTCCAGCACCTTCAACACCATGGCCGTCAGGCCGTAGACCGCGTTGGTGGGCCGCCCCGACGAGGTCGTCAGGTAGGGCAGCGCGTAGAACGCCCGGTAGATCAAGCCGTTGGTGTCGAGGAGGACCAGCGTTCCGCTCACGGGCGCCACCGGCGGGCTGGCATCGTCGGACCGCACGTCAGGCTGCGCAGCCTGAGGCCGCGCGTCCACGACGGATGGTGCCGGGGGCGGGATTCGAACCCGCAAGGGGCCTACGCCCCACTTGATTTTGAGTCAAGCGCGTCAGCCAGTTCCGCCACCCCGGCCAGGCCCATGGTAGCATTCGGCGTTGGGACCGTTCAACCGGCCAGGACACGCGGCGCACCCGGGGCACCATGCGTCGGCGCTTCGCACCTCGCGCGGTCGTACGCCCGCGGCTACTGAGCGCGCAACCAGTCCGGGGCACCGTGCGTCGGCGCTCCGAACCCCGCGGGCTGTGCCCCATCGAGGATCCCCAGGTAGTGCCCGAAGAACCACCGCCGTACCCGGGGCCGCGCCAGCCACCGGACCGCTGGCCCAAGCGCCCGCCGCGGCAGCGCGAGCAGCAGGAGGTTGCCCAGGAGCAGGACCCGGTAGCGCCATCGCGCGGTGGCCAGGAACGCCCGGTAGGCGTCCTGGGCCCGGGCCTCGGTGAGCTCGCCCTCGAGCACCTGGCGGAGCAGCGTCCCGCACCGCAGGCCGGCCAGCACGGCCGTGCGGATGCCCTCGCCCGACAGGGGCAGGCAGTGGCCGGCGGCATCGCCCACCACGAACACGTCCGCGGCGACCCCCGCGGTCCATCCCGTGGCGAGGTAGCCGCCGTGCACGTCGCCGGGTGCGACCCCGAACCGGTCCATGAACCGCCGCAGGACGGGCAGCAGCTTCGTGCGGCCACGGTAGGAGAGGACGCCAAAGCGTGTCCGGTCCCCCGCCGGGAACGCCCACGCGTAGCCGTCGGGGAGGTCCGGGAGGAAGTAGAAGTGCAGTCCGGCGTGCAGCGGCCGGGGGACCTCCGACTCGATCCCGAACGCCACGTAGCGCGGCCGGCTGGGGCCTGCCAGGGCCGCGCGAGGGCCGGTCGCGTCCACCAGGAACCGGGCCTCGACCACGCCGTCTGATGTCAGCACCCGCCGGCCGTCGCGTCCGCGCACCCTGGCCAGGCGAAACGCCGCCCCACACCTCGCAGCCGCCTCGCGGCAAAAACGGCGGTAGTCGAAGGTGCAGAAGGGTTCGGGCAACGGCCAGCGGGCGTCGCCGTCGGGCGTGTGCAGCACCAGCGCATCGTGCACCTGCGCGATGGCTGCCTCGGCGCCCATCAGGCGCACGACGCGCACGGGCGCGGCACACGCCGAGGTCACGCCCTCCCCGATCGGCTGTGGGTCCAGCAGCAGGATCCGGCGGGCAGGTCGCGTACGGCCGGGCCTCCCCGCGTCCGCGGACGGCCCAGCCGGCGTCGATCGCGCCGTTCCGCTGCGAGCGCCGGGCCTCCTCGCGTCGGGGGACGGCCTGCCGGGCGGGCGCACCCCGGCGTGTGCTGGAGGGTCGCCACCCGGCGCGCCGGCCAGCGCGCGGGCCACCGCC
>CAZGNA010000318.1:0-2185 GCA_964526945.1 uncultured bacterium | reverse complement strand
CGGCTGCGCGCGGCCACGGACCGTCACCTGCTCGTGGTGGCGGCGACCCCCCTGGTCGGGGCGGGGCTCCCGGGCTGCACGCTGGTGCTGCCTGCACCGCGCGGGCAGGACGGGACGGCACCGGGTGCGGACGGCGCGCGGTCGGGTGCAGGTGCCCGGGGGACAGGAGCGGCAAAGCCGGGTCACGCCGGGGACGCCGCGGGGCCCGCGGCGCCGACGGCGTCGGGCGCGCTCACGTACACCGCTGACGGGACGGTGGGGGAATGATGCGCCGGTGCGGGCGCGCCATCGCCCCGCTGCCGGTGCGGCGTGTGGTCTCACAGCCCCGGGTGAGGACGGTGCTGGGGTGAGGTGCGGGCCGCGGGCGCACAACAGGGGCGGAGACGCGTCGATCCCGCTGCGCGTGTGGACCCTGGCTGCCGTGCTGGTCAGCCTCGCCGCGCTGACGGCCCAGGAAGAGTTCGCCGACCTGCGGGTCCTGGTGCCCGCCCTGACGGCTGCAGGGTACCTGTTCTCGTACTGGCGGCGACAGCGGCCCACCTGGTGGGTGAAGATCGTCCTGGCCGTGCTCTGCCTGGAGGTCACGCGGGAGTTCGTCCGCGACGTCCTGGCCGACCCGCTGCAGACGACCGTCCCGCTCACCGTGTTCCTGCTGTGGCTGCAGGTGTTGCACTCGTTCGACGTGCCGGCCCGTCGCGACCTCCTGTTCAGCCTGCTCTCGTCGGTCATCCTCATGGCGGTGGCGGCCGTCTTCGCCCTGGACGCCCGCTACCTGGCGTACCTGGCTGCCTACCTGCTGGCGGCCATCCCCGCCCTGATGCACAACGCCTGGGATGCGGCGCAGGCGAGCGTGGCGGGTGCGCCGCGCGCCGCCTGCGTCCCGTCGCCCCCTGCGGGGCGACGGCCCTTCTGGCCGGCGGCGACGGGGACGCTGGTCGCGGTGTGCGCGAGCGCGGGCGTGCTCTTTGCGCTGCTGCCCCGGTTCGAGGGGATGCACCTGACCGCGCTGCCGTTATCGCCGCGCATGGCGTGGCTCACCTCGTATGGGGGACGGATCGTCAACCCCGCCTACCCCGACGCGCGCGACGACGGACGCGCCCCGCCGCCGTGGAACCCGCGCGGGTACTTCGGGTTCAGCCCGTCGGTCGACCTGCGGCTGCGCGGCCGGCTGGACGACCGCATCGTGATGCGCGTGCGGGCGACGCACGCCTTCAACTGGCGCGGGCTCGTCTTCGACACCTACACCGGGTGGGGCTGGCGCACCAGCGACCCCCAGGTCACCGAGGTCCGCACCGACTTCCCGCCTGCGCGTCTGACCTATCGCGGCGACGAGCTGTTGAGCTACAGCGCGCGCCCGGTGGAGGTGGTCCAGACCTTCTTCCTGGAGGCGGAGCAGCCCAACGTGCTGTTCGCGGCAGCGCTGGCCGAACGATTGTGGACCTCGGCGGGCCGGGTCTACGTCGACCGGTACGGGGCGATCCGGCTCCCAGGTCCTCTGCAGCCGGGCGCGGTCTACTCGGTGGTCTCGCGGGCGATGGTGCCCGATCCGGTGCGGCTGCGGGCGGCGCGCGGGATCGTCCCGGCGTTCATCGCGGATCGCTACCTGCGGCTGCCGCCGCTCCCCGAGCGCGTGCATGTCCTGGCGCGACAGCTCACCGCGGGTGCGGCGACCCAGTACGACCGCGTGCTGGCAGTGAACCGCTACCTGTGGCAGCACTACGCCTACGATCTCTCGATCCCGCCGCAGCGGCGGCCCGGCGACGCCGTCGACTACTTCCTGTTCGAGGAACGCCGGGGCTACTGCGAGCAGTTCGCCAGCGCCATGGTGGTCCTGCTGCGCGCGGCGGGCATCCCGGCGCGGCTGGTGACGGGCTACACGCCGGGCACGCTCAACGTCGTCACCGGCCTGCTCGAGGTGCGCAACAGCGACGCCCACGCCTGGGTGGAGGTCTACTTCCCCCGGATCGGATGGGTGGAGTTCGAGCCGACACCCGGTTTTCCGGACACCGCCGCCCTGGGGACTGCAGCCGTACCGCGGTGGCTGTGGCAGGGTCTGGGCACGCGTCTGGGCACGCGCCTGGGCGCCGGGCTTTCGGCCCTGGCTGCGCGGTGGCCGTGGCTGGCGGCGGTGGCGGACCGCGCCGCGCCCGGCGCGCAGGTGCTGGGGTGGGCGCTGGCAGCGGCG
>CAZGNA010000317.1:0-2231 GCA_964526945.1 uncultured bacterium | reverse complement strand
TGACCGGTGCGCCACCGCGCACCCCAGATGCTCGACTTGACAACGGAGAGAGAGAGAGTATGAGGTGCAACGTTCCGGAGGAGGCAACCGATGGGCGCGTGGGGGGTACGAAGCTCCAGGTGTCCGAGTTTCCGGGCGATGGAGAGACTGCTCGCAGGTCTCGTCGCAGTGGCAGCCATCGTCGTTGGCCCCGCAGCCCATGCGGCACCAGATTGCGCGGACCCAAACGTTGTAAACCGGTGGGACGGGATGTACACGGATCCACCCGTCCACGGCGTGAAGGCAACCGTTCGCGACCGCAACATCGTCCTGTGCACCAACGACGACGGCACATCTGCCGCCGCCGCGTGGATCATGGTTGCTGGCGGCGATGTCTATGACTATGCGCAGGTGGGATATGCGCGCATCGGGGGCATGCAGAACGAGAAGGCCTTCACCGAGTGGAGCCTATCCGTAACCAACTGGCAGCGCACCTTCTACTCTGGGATCTTCGATCCGGGCAGGACCCACGATTACCACGTCTACTACGGTTTCAGCGACGGGAGGGTCCGTATGGCCGCCGACGGCCAGGTCCTGGACATCAGCCCTTCCGTCGATGGGCACTGGGCCCCCGGGTGGACCGGAGTGTTCTTCGGCGAGACTTGGGATCGGAGCGACAACGTGCCAGGGAACGCCACGAACAAGACGGATTACACCAGGGCTAAGACCCTCACCTGTCGCGGCTGCAGCTACGGGAAACCTCAAGGGGCGACACCCTTCAGCTCCTTGAGCGTCTACAAGTTCGAGTGGGTCAACCGGTCGACCGCTTTCAACATCTGGACGGAGCGATGAGAGGAACCCTGCACCCGTCGCGCGGCGTCTGAGAAGCGTGGATACGGAAAGGGGGACGAAGCATGAAGATGCGGTCCAGCTCGATCAGCAGAGCGTGGGCGGTCCTGCTGATCCCTCTCGCGCTCGTGGTACTCCTGGCGCTGCCGGGGACCTCGGAGCCTTCGGCGACCGCGCCTCCGCCCACGTTCAGCGAGGATCTGGCGGCGCATGGGATCGTGTTCGTCCCGCTGGACGGGACCGAGCAGGCCGCCGCCTACACGTCCGTTCCGTCCGCCGTCGGCGTAGCTACCAGGGAGTACGGCATCGATCCCTCCCACGTGACCGACGTCTACTTCGGCGCGCTGACGCAGGAGAACCGTCTGATGGACGGCGCGGATGCAACGGCGACCTCGAGTGTGCCCGCTCCCGCCGCCTCCCGCCCCGCGTACGCCGTGCGCATCGGCGGGCTCGAGCTCTTGCCGCTCGGCGGACCCGCGACGCCGGAGCGAGCCCACGAGGAGCTGATCGTCTTCGTGGACGCGCTGACCGGCGAAGAGATCTTCGCAACGACGTTCCGATGACGACGGCCCGCAAGAAGGCAGGGTTCCAGGGAGGATGAGGGTCCGACGCTCCGCCATCCTGGTGATCCTCGTCATGGCGGTGTCGATCGGCGCATGCACCTCGCACCGCGAGCAACTCGAAGCGCGCGGCGTGATCGTCGGGGTGGAGGCCCACATCCCCCAGCGTCCAGTCTCGATCACCCTGCGGACGGAGGATGGGCGGGTGCTCGTGCTGCTCCTTGCGCAGAACCGGAACTATGGATCCACCGTCTCCCAGATGTACGAGTGGGTCGATGGGCGTCGCCCCGTCCTCGTCACGTACTCACGGCGGGACGGTTCCTACGTCCTGGACTCCATGACCCCGCTTCCGACCACGGGACCAGCGGGGGGGACCCAGGCTGCCCCTTCGACTTCCTCGCCGAGGCCGCCAGGCGCGCGATCATGATCCTGCCGGTGATGGCGAAGGCCCGGGCGATGCGCCAGTGGGCGGGCCTGTGCGACATGACGCCGGACTCCTCCCCGATCCTCGGGCGCACCGAGGTCGAGGGCTTCTACCTCGCCGCCGGGATGGGCACCTGGGGCTTCAAGGGGGCGCCGATCTTCGGCCGCACGATGGCCGAGCTCGTCGCGACCGGCCGCACCCATCCCCTCATCGCCCCCTTCTCCCCGGACCGGTTCGCCGCCGACCGCATGGTGCCGGACGCCGCCTCCGCCAGCACCCACTGACCGGTGCGCCCCCGCGCACCCCAGATGCTCGACTTGACAACGGAGAGAGAGAGAGAGAGTTGCTGTTGTGAGTGCCTTGTGACTGTCGGATGGTGGAGGCGGTCGAGGCGGGGGTCCTCAGACCTTGATCGGACG
>CAZGNA010000316.1:0-2242 GCA_964526945.1 uncultured bacterium | reverse complement strand
TTCACTTCTTCCCCCTGGTGTTTCTCACCGTGGCCGCCGCCCTCGAGCGCATGGACGTGAGCCTGGAAGAAGCAGCACGGACGTCGGGCGCGGGCACCCTGCAGGTGATGCGACAGATTACGATCCCCCTGGTGCTGCCGGCGATTCTGGCGGGTGGGGTGCTGACCTTCATGGGCGCGGTGGCCAACTTTGGCATTCCCGCGCTGCTGGGGTTGCGTGCACGGTTCTTCGTCTTGACCACCAGCATCTACGCCGCGCTGCACCTGCCGGACTTCAACCTGGCCACAGCTATGTCCATGCTGCTGGTGGCGATCTCCGTGGGCGCCCTGGGGCTGCAGCGGTGGATTCAGCGGGGGGAAGAGCGGTTTGCGGTCATCGCCGGGAAGGCCATCCACCCGCAGCCGCTGCGTCTGGGGGTCTGGCGCTGGCCGGCATTTGCGGGGGCGGCCGGCTTCGCCACGGTCATTGCCGTGCTCCCTGTTGTGGCCCTGGTGCTGACCTCGTTCCTCCGGTACTACGGCGCGCCGCTGGAACTGACCAGCCTGACCACCCGCCACTACCAGTACATCCTCGGGTTGGAGCAGGTTCGCCGCGCGGCGGCCAACAGCGTGATCCTCGCGTCGACGGCGGCCACGCTGTGCATGGCCCTGGGGGTCGCCATCTCCTACGCGCACATCAAGGCAAAGATCCCCGGGGCCGGGGTGCTGGATACCATCGGCACGTTGCCGTACGCCATTCCGCACACCGTGATCGCCATCGCCGTCCTGCTGGCCTGGACCCGGGCAGGATTGTATGGCACGCTGACCATCATCCTGCTGGCATACCTCCTGGCCTACTTGCCCTTCAGTGTGCGCACGACCAGCGCCACCCTGCAGCAGCTCCATGACGCGCTAGAGGAGGCCGGCCGCGTGTCGGGCGCCGGTCCGCTGCGAACGTTTCGAGACATCGTCCTGCCGTTGGTCAAACCCGGCATGCTGGCAGGGTGGATCCTGGTGTTCATGCCGGCCAGCCGCGAGCTGACCATGTCGGTCCTCCTGTTCAGCCTGCGCACGGAGACCATGGGCGTGACCATCTTCAATATGCAGGACGCCGGCTATACGCAGATCGCGGCGGCGCTGTCGGTGGTGGTGCTGGGGGTGGTCCTGACGGCGAACCTGCTCATCGGCAGGGTGACGCGGGGACGGCTGGGATTCTGATGGCGGCACGGGCGGGTCGGTCAGGCAGGAGCGGCAGTGGAGGAGTGGAACGGTGTGGTGGATCGTCGCCGACTTCCACGCATGGATCGTGAACCGGACTCCGCGCCGGGTCTCCGCGGCCAGGCCTGCGCCACAGGCGTGCGGGTGGTGCCCCAGGTGAAACGGATGCTCCTCTTGATCGCCGAGGCGGCGGTGATCGCCGTCGCCACCTGCGTACCGGCCGCCACGGTCGCGGTGAAACGGATGCTCCTCTTGGTCGCCGAGGCGGCGGCATGAGGCCTGCCCTGTCTACTACCTCACTGCGGTCGTTCGCCGTTCGTGACGCCATCGAGGCGGCGCACCGGCTGCACTACGCGGGCGTTGAGATCTGGGCAGAGCACCTCTGGGCGCGCGACGAAGACCCCGCCGCGCTTGGCCGCCAGGCCGCAGGATACGGGCTGGCGGTCAGCGTGCACGGTCCCAGCCGTGACCTCAATGTCACATCGACCAATCCGGGAATCCGTCAGGAGTCTCAGCGGCAGTACTACCGCGCGTTGACCGACGCCGCCCGGATGGGAGCATCGGTGGTCGTTGTCCACCCCGGAGCGCTGTCGTCGTCTCGGGACCGGGCGGAGGGCTACTGGCCACGGTTGATCGAGTTCTTTGCCGCGTTGGCCGGCACCGCAGAGCGGCTGGGTCTCACGGTCACCGTGGAGAACATGGAAGAGCGCCCCCGTGAGTTCATCACCCATCCTGGAGACGTCGTTCGGCTGGTAGAGGCCGTCGGGACGCCCGCGCTGGGCCTTGCTCTGGACATCGCCCACTTGCTCTTCAACCAGAAGCCCGTGGACCTGACCGGCCTGGAGAGGTACGTCAGGCACGTGCATCTGAGCGGCTCCACCGCGGCGCTGGCCCACGTGCCGTTGGCCGACGGCTTGTACGACCTGCGTCCGCCGGTGCGCCAGCTCGCCCGGTTCTATACCGGCATTGTCGTCATCGAAGGGTACGTGCCTGAGCGCGAGATGGCGAGTGTTGAGGAAAACCGGCGGATCTTCGACCGACTAGTT
>CAZGNA010000315.1:0-2255 GCA_964526945.1 uncultured bacterium | reverse complement strand
CCCTGCACCAGCACCCGGCCCCCGACACCACCTGCCTGCGCTTCAATCGCACCTCCACCTGGTGGATCCACCGCCTGCACCAGCACCCCGCACGGCGCGGCGCGCGCACGTGCCACCGGGCGCAGGGATCACCCGGCCCCTGGAGAACGAGACCGTGAGAACGTTCTCTCGCCCCGGACCTACCATGGTCACGGTCTGGAGCCCGCCATGGCCACGCTGAAGGACGTCGCCCGACGCGCCGGCGTCTCGGTGCCCACCGCCGCCCGCGCCCTGGGCGGCTACGGGCACGTCAGCCCGACCACCCGCGACCGGGTGCTGCGGGCCGCGCGCGCGCTGGACTACCAGACCAACGCCATCGCGCGCAGCATGATCAAGGGCCGCACCCACACCCTGGGCGTGATCGTCTCGGACAACGCCAACCCGTTCTTCGCCGCGGTCGTCCGGGGTATCGAGGACGTGGTCCTGGCCCGCGGCTACGCCATCATGCTGTGCAACACCGACGAGGATCCGGCCAAGGAGGCCCTCTACATCGCCATGGTCCGGCAGAAGCGGGCCGACGGCGTGATCGTCTCGCCCTCGCGCGGGGCCTCGCCGCTGCTGCGCGCGCTGGTGGCCAGCCGGGTGCCGGTGGTGCAGGTGGACCGCCGGGTCCGGGGCCTGCCGGCCGATGCCGTGGTGTGCGACAACCGGGCCGGCGTGGCCGCGGCCGTCGCGCACCTGGTGCGCCTGGGCCACCGGCACATCGGCATGATCAGCGGGCCCCGGCAGGTCTACACCGGCCGCGAGCGCCTCGCGGCGTTCCGGGCGGCGCTGCGCCGCGCGGGGCTGCCCGTCGTCGACCGGTGGATCCTGGAGGGCACGTTCAAGGAAGAGAGCGGCTACGACCTGGCGGGGCGGTTCCTCGAGGGACAGCGCCCCACCGCCATCTTCGTCGCCAACAACCTCATGACGATCGGCGCCCTGCTGCGCCTGAAGGAAGCCGGGGTGCGCATCCCCGAGGAGATGGCGGTCGTGGGCTTCGACGACATGGACTGGGCGCCGATCCTGACCCCCCCGCTGACCGCCGTGGCCCAGCCCTCCTACGACCTGGGCCGGACCGCCGCCAGCCTGCTGCTCGAACGCCTGGAGCGCGGCGCCGGCCGGCCCCGCACGGTGGTGCTCCAGCCCCGGCTGGTGGTCCGCGCGTCCTGCGGGGCGCTTCGGGGGGCGCCGTCCCCCTCGGCAGGTGTCTTCCATCTCTGAAATATGGCAAAATCGGACAAGAACCCGATTGGTGGGAGCTTCACGGCTCCCTACACTGTCTACGCCCCGACAGCGTCGGGAGCTGGACACCGTGGGAGGGATTGCGGATGCCGTTGCGATCGCGCGCTGTGTGGAGTCTGCTCCTCGCCGTCCTGCTGGTGGCGAGCGTCGCCCCGCTGGCGCGGAGTCAGCCGCGCGCCGGGTGGCCGCGCTCGGTGACGATCGGCTCGGCCTCCATCGGGGGCGTCTACTTCGTCGTGGCCGGCGGCTGGGCGCGGGTGATCAGCGAGAAGATGGGCCTCCCGGCCACCAACCGCGTGACCGGTGGGCCGGTGCAGAACATCCAGCTGGTGCAGACCAAGGAGATCGAGCTCGGCATGACGACCACCGGGCCGCTCTTCGAAGCCCTGCAGGGCATCGGCGAGTTCCGGGGCCGCAAGATGGACGCCGTCCGCGTGATCTTCCCGATGTACACCTCCTACGCCCACTGGATGGTCAACGCCGACTCCGGCATCCGTTCGGTCACCGACCTGACCGGGAAGGTCGTCAGCCTCGGGCCCCGCGGCGGCTCGGCCGAGTTCGTGGGCGAGCGGGTCATGCAGCTGTTCAACGTGAAACCGCGGCGGATCGTCTACCTGGGGTTCGCCGACGGCGCCTCCGCCATGCGCGACGGCGTGGTGGACGCCAACTTCGGCGTGATCGGCGTGCCGGTGCCCGCCTGGGTCGAGGCGGCGGTGACGCGGCCGGTGCGGTTCTTCGGGTTCTCCCGAGAGCAGATCGAAACCCTCACCGAGAAGTACCCCTACCTGGCCCGCGCGGCCATCCGGGGCGGCGTCTACCGGGGCCAGGACGCGCCGATCCCCACGGTGCAGATGTGGAACGCGGCCATCGTGCACAAGGACGCGCCCGAGGACTTCGTCTACGAGCTGGTCAACACCATGTTCGCCAACCGCGACTTCCTGGCCACCGTGCACCCGACGGCCAACGAGATGCTGCCGGTCAACGTCTTCTAC
>CAZGNA010000314.1:0-2267 GCA_964526945.1 uncultured bacterium | reverse complement strand
CGGCGTTCCCCTCGTCGAGGGCCAACGCGGCCAACGCCAAGTCCAACCCCTCCACCCTGCGCCCTTTTTGGCTCCCGCCCCCATCTGCGGGAGCAGATTCGACCAAGGTGGCGTGTCTCCTCCCGGCCGACCCGCCACCCCCCTCACCATCAATCATTCCAACGGCGGCCGGAATCCGGCCCTATCGCTGCGAAGGAGAAGACACCATGTCGGCTCCACCGCCCCTTGTAACGGAGGGGGCGTGGCGTGGGGGGGGCAGCGGTGACGGCCCCGTCGCGCGGCAACTCGCTCAGCCGCGCGAAAAAAGGCCCGGCTCCCGCCGGGCCTTCAGGGTGAGCTATTGGGCCTCCACTGGGTTCTTCGCCTTGCCTCCCGCTCGCTCACTGCACGATGCCGTCGCAATTGTTGTCCTTGCCGTCGCCGGGTATCTCAATATGGCCGGGGCTCACGTTCGGATCGTTGTCGTCGCAATCCCCGCCCTGCTGCGTGTGGTACATGGGCGCCGGCGGCTGGCCGGGCTGCCCCCACATCCAATCGTTGGTCTGGCCAAAACCGTCGCCGTCCATATCCCTGTACCACTTGGTGAGAGACTGGGCCAAAGTGCGAGCGGCACCGGACACGTCCAGCGCCACGGCCAACGGCACCGCGTACGCGCCAAGCCGCAATAACCGCCGCCGCGAGAGCCCGCCCCTGGCGCTCCCCTCCCCGCCCTCATACCCCCTTTTCGCCGTCATGAGGGCCACCTCCTTTGCCCGAACGGAGCCGGACCACCTCGCCCCTTCCCCGGCGATCCCCGTATCAGCACGCCCTCATGGGCACGGCACCAGGCGCCAGCACCCCGTGGGTAGGCCGGAGCACTGCTTGGCAACATAGCAACCCTCGTGCACGGGGCCGCAGAGCCACTGCCCGCACGCGACGAAAGTGTACGCGCAAGGAGTCGGTGCCCCAGGCGGCGGGTTCTGGGTAAAATAGTAACATTTGTAGGTCCCTGGATGGCAGACCGGCAAGCTGTAGTCCGGTTGGCCGTTGACGCAGTCATAGATGTACCAGGCTCCCGGCGTGCCCAGCGTAACTCGCTCTTTCCGGCAACATCCGACGACTGGAGCCGACTGCCCCGCCGCGCGTGCCACACCGGCCACGTCGAGCAATGACATGGCCGGCGCGGCGTAAGCCGCCAACCGCAGGATCTTGCGCCGCGAAAGGCGCCCCGCGTCCTTCTCCCCCTGCCTCTCGCCCTTTCCCGCCAACATCCTCGCCTCCTTGGCAAGCACGGATGTGCCTTGCAACCTCCCCTGCATTCCTTTTGGGTAGGAGCCATCTGGCGCGACGGTATGCACCCCTGCGTTCATCCCTGCGTGGATCACCGGGTGCATCCGTGCAGCGCGATAGGTGCGCCTGACGCCCCTACGGCGCGATACATGCGCGTGACGCGCCTGCAGCCAACACCACCAGTCGGGCCATCTCCCACCCCCTTTGGGGGAAACACGAAACCCCCAAACACTGACTAATGGCCACCCTCCAGCCTTGTCCGCTGGGCAGCCGCCCCCGCCCGGCACGGCAAGGCCCGCTCGCCCTCTCCCCGCCGGGCGGGCTTCATCGCGTCCTCGACACGTCCTCGTTTAGCTAATTATACCTAGATGAACTGAGCCAAAGGGTGAATTCTTCCTCGGGGTGCGCGTTCCTGCCCCAGGCCGGGACGGCCTCAGCTCTGACGGCCCCGCTGGCCGCCTCCGCCGTCCGCGGGCCTCGGGACGCGCGGGGAGGGGGTCAGCGCGGCCAGCAGAGAGACGGCGCCGTGACGCCCACCCGCCCCAGGATCTTCAGCGCCAGGCGTTCGAAATCGTCGTAGCAGATCTGCACCAGACGGGCGTGGCTGCCGATGGCCCCGTCCGCCGCCCGCAGGTCGAACATGGGCTTCCGCGCCTCGTGGGCCATGGGCATGAGGCTCCGGTAATTGCGCAAGGTGGCCAGGCAGTTGGGATCCTCATCCGTGCTGATGGCGGCGGAGGGAGGAGACCCCAGCACCTTGTCGGCGTAGACCTGCGGGATGCGGTCCAGCCACTTCCGAAAAGCGCGGACCGGCCGGTCGAGCCGCACCTCGTGCTGGAGGATGACGTAGCCGATGGGCGCCATGGTCCCCTTTGGCAGGTCTATCCCTTCGGGCGCAACCTGGAGCATCCTTTGCCAGTCGTCCCTCCAGTCCCGGAGGGTGGGTCCCAGGTTCTCCAGGCCCTGCAGAGAGAAAAGATCGGCGGCCAGGGGGATCA
>CAZGNA010000313.1:0-2294 GCA_964526945.1 uncultured bacterium | reverse complement strand
GAAGTAGCCGCTGACCACGTCCACGATGCGCTGGATGGGTACCTTGGTGGCCTGGGCGTCCTGCACCATGCGGATGATGTTGGCCAGGACCGTGTCCCTGCCCACCTTGGTGGCCCGGAAGCGGAACGCGCCGTCTTGTTGATCGTCGCGCCGATGACCTCGTCGCCCTCGTGTTTCTCGACTGGGATCGACTCGCCGGTGATCATCGACTCGTCCACGGCCGAACTGCCGCTGAGCACGACGCCATCCACCGGAATCTTCTCGCCCGGCCGCACGATGACGATGTCGCCAACGACGACCTGCTCCACCGGTACGTCTGCCTCCACGCCGCTGCGCCACACCCGCGCGGTCCTGGCCTGCAGTCCGATCAGCTTCCTGATGGCCTCGCTGGTCCGACCCTTGGCCTTGAGCTCCATGGCCAGGCCGAGGACCACCAGCGCAGTGCCCACCACGGTTACGTCGTAGTAGACCTCGGTCATCGCGGCCTCGGGGAAGATCTCCGGGAAGAGGACGGCGATGGTGGAGTAGATCCAGGCCACGCTCGTGCCGAACACGATCAGCGTGTGCATGGTGGCCTGGCGGTTGCGCAGGCTGACCCACATGCCCGTGAAGAACTGGCTGCCGCTGTAGGCGAGCACGATGAAGCTGAGGGCGCCCATGACCATCCAGAGGTAGCGGAGCTGCTGGCTCCCGCGCGGCAACAGGTCGCGCAGATACGGGAACAGCCACGGGTAGGAGAAGATCATGGTGAAAACACCCACGCCCGCGCCGAACCACCACTTGCGCATGAGGGTCCGGTACTTCCGCTCCTCGTCAGCGGCGGCGCCGGCTGCGGTCTCCCGCACGGCCGACGCCAGCTGCGCGCCTGCAGACTGAACGACCTCGCTGCGAACGGTCACGGGATTCACCTGCCCATCGACCACTGACCATCGCACGGTCACGACGTCACCGACGCCGTGGCGTATCCGTCGCCTGTTACGATACGCGGCCGCGGGCGGGGCGGTGGTTAAGCGGACGTGATGAGGGATTTAAGATCGCATTAAGGTGACCGCCGGTTGGGGTCGTCGCCGGAGGGGACGCTCATGGGCCGCCGTGGTCGGCCGCGAGGCGCGCCAGCTCGTCGCCGCCTACACGCTCGCGCTCCAGCAGCGTCTCGGCGATGCGCACGACTCCGGCGCGGTTCGCGACGATCGTGCTCCTGGCCCACGCGGGGCACTCAACGACGATGCGGCGGATCGCCCTGAGGCGTGCACCGCGGTGGCGAACGCCCGGGTACCATGCGCGGCCCGGGGTGGCACCACCGGCACCGGCGCAGCACGTCACGGCACGACGTTGACCACCATCAACAGCCCGCCAGGCTCGATGTCGTTGTTCGTCACGTGGTGCAGCACGTGGCAGTGGAGGGCCCACTTCCCCGGGTTGTCGGCCGTGAACTCCACGTCGTAGCGCTCGCCGGGTGCCACCGGCAACGTGTCCTTGGTGAACTGCGCCGCCGGCGGCACCGGGTTGCCATCGGTCGCGACAATCTTGAAGAACATCCCATGCAGATGCATGGGGTGCAGGAACTGTCCGGCACCCACGAAGCGCAGGCGCACCCGCTGGCCTTTCCGCACCGTGATCTCCGGGATGTCCGGGAACGCCTTCCCCTTGATGGTGAAGTAGTTGGGCTCGCTCATCGCGGGCATCGCCGGCCAGGTCTTGCCGGTGGAAGGGTCGATGCGTCACTCGTTGAGCATCAACACCACATCCTTGTCGACCGTCCGGGCCGGGCGCCTGGGGTCGACGACGAGCGGTGCGAAGAGCCCGATGTTGATCTGCCGGTCCGTCTCGACGTGTGAGTGGTAGAAGAACGTCCCGGCCGGCTTCGCCACGAACTCGTACGTGAAGGTCTCGCCGGGCATCACCGGCTTCTGGGTCAGTGCCGGCTGGGCGACGCCGTCCATGGCGTTGGGCAGCGGCAGGCCGTGCCAGTGGATGCTGGTGGGAGCCGGGAGCCGGTTCGTGAAGACCACGCGGAGACGGTCGCCTTCGGTGACCCGGATCATCGGGCCGGGCACCGTGCCGTTGTACGTCCAGGCCGTGGCCCAGACTTCGGGCTGGCTCTCGTACTTCGACTGGATCTTCCACTTCACCGGCGTGGCCACCAGCGCGAAGACCTTCACGCCGTTCACCACGCGGTACGCGAGGGGCTGCCCGCCGGTGGTCGCCGTGGCCCTGGGCACGCCCTGGTCGGGCACCGGCTCTTCGATCATCCGGATCCCCGTCCCGGCGCCGGGACTCGGCTCGGGCATGGG
>CAZGNA010000312.1:0-2319 GCA_964526945.1 uncultured bacterium | reverse complement strand
ACCGAAGATGGCAGCCACCTTGACAGCGTCGGCGGTCGCGCCGATAATGCCTCCAAGGGCAGACGTTGGACCATTGGACCTTTTTGAGCCGATGAGTCAGGAATCTCGCCCCGGGCGCATCGCGGCGACCCTGGAGCCGGTGCGGCGGATGAAGGTGTACGAGGAGGTCGCAGCGCGGCTGCGGCGCCTGATCGCCGACGGCCACCTGCGCCCCGGGGACAAGCTGCCGCCCGAGCGCGAGCTCGCGCAGGCGCTGGGCGTGAGCCGGACGTCGGTGCGGGACGCCATCCGCGCACTGCAGATGGCGGGGTTGCTGGAGCCGCGCCAGGGCGAGGGCACGGTGGTGCGGGAGGTCTCGCCCGAGTCGATCATGGCGCCCCTGGCCTCGGCGCTGCTCACCCGCCGCGACCTGCTGGCCGACCTCATGGCGGTGCGGAAGATGATCGAGCCGGCCATGGCCCGCGAGGCCGCGCGCCGCGCCACCCCCGACGAGATCCGCCAGATGGAGGCGATCCTCGCCCGCCAGGCCGCCAAGATCGAGGCCGGCGGGCTGGCCATCGACGAGGACACCGCCTTTCACGACATGATCGCGCGCGCCTCGCGCAACCAGGTGGTGCTGAGGGTCATCGACGTGTTGATGGACCTGCTGCGCGAGGGCCGGGAGCGGTCCCTGCAGGTGCGCGGCCGCCCGCAGCGATCGCTGCGGGGGCACCGGCAGATTCTGGAGGCGATCCGCCGGCGCGACCCCGAGGCGGCCGCCCGCGCGATGCTGGCCCACCTGGAGCAGATCGAGGAGACGCTGCTGCCGGCGCCCGAACCCGTCGGCGCGGCCAAGGGGGTATAGGCCCATGGACCGCAGTTACGCCGTGGAGATCATCTACCGCGGCATCTTCCAGAAGACGCTGGCCAAGCACATCAGCCGCGGGCTGGTGC
Source organism: uncultured bacterium (assembly GCA_964526945.1). GTDB lineage: Bacteria > Sysuimicrobiota > Sysuimicrobiia > Sysuimicrobiales > Humicultoraceae > Fervidifonticultor. The sequence continues at coordinate 1,386 of CAZGNA010000312.1, read as the reverse complement.
TGGCGGCGGCCAAGGAGGGCAAGACCGGCATCTCCTTCGGGCGCTACGGCGACTCGCCCGAGCGCAACGGCATTCCCGCCAAGAACTTCGCCATCATCGCCCCCGACGAGGTCACCCTCGAGGAGAGCATGGCCCAGTACGAGCCCAAACAGGTGGACGTCACCGTGGTCGTCGACGACACCCTGTGCAAGGGCGTGGAGTCCTGGGCGTGGTACGGCCTGCAGCCGGTCAACCGGCTGCTCGGCCCCGGCGGCAAGCTGGTCGTGACCAGCATGCTGGGGTTCGACGACCTGCTGAAGATGATCCACGCCAAGGACGTGCCCTACGAGCTGGCCATCGTGCGCGGGATTCCCTCGTTCTCCGGGCTGTGGGTCTTCAAGGACGACCACACCGACGTCCGCATCCTGGGCACCATCGCGCGGCTGGTGCCGGAGATGCTCTCGCTGGCGGCCATCGAGGCCGCCATTCGCGACGAGTGGAAGGACGAGCTCAAGGTCACCTCCGCCCGCAAGGCCTACAGCCGGGTCGAGACCACGGTGGTGCCGCCCGGTGTCGGGAACCCCGAGCAGCCCTACGCGTTCACGCTGCCCGGCTGGCGGGAGATGCCCGAGGGCATCGCCATCCGCAACATCCCCATGGGGGGCGCCATCACCGACCCCGTGACCGGCCAGGTCGGCGGCTACCGCGCGGCGGTGAACCCCTACTTCAAGAAGTTCACCACCCGCACGATGCGGCCGGTGATCGACTTCGAGAAGTGCATCAAGTGCACGCTCTGCTGGCTGCAGTGCCCGGACTCCTGCTTCGACGTGACCCCCGACGGCCTCTACGACGTCCGCATGGAGTCGTGCTGCGGTTGCGGGGTGTGCGAGGCGGTGTGCCCCATCGAGCACTGCATCACCATGGTCAACGAGAGCGCGTTCACGGACAACCGCAGCCAGTGGGAGATGTGGAAGGCGGACCGGGAGGGCTATCGCGCCTGGGTCGCCGAGAAGATCAGCGCCCGGCCCGAGCGGGCCCACGGGTTCCGGCTCCGCGGGCTCTACCAGGAGCAGATCAAGGCCCTGGCCGCCGTGGGCCTGGCCCCCGGCGGCGAGGAGAAGGTCGGCCGCGAGGACACCACGGAAGCCAGCGCAGGAGGGGCGTGACAATGGCGACGGTACAGGAACCGACAGTCGCCCTGGGCGACAAGGAGGAGCTCATCAGCGGCAGCGAGGCCATCGCGGTGGCCTGCAAGCTGGCCGACGTCGACGTCATCACCGCCTATCCCATCCGGCCCTACGACACCGTGATGCAGTACGTGGCCAAGCTGGTGGCCAACGGCGAGATGGACTGCGAGTACATCGTCGCCGAGAGCGAGCACTCGCAGTTCGAGATCGTCAAGCACGC
>CAZGNA010000311.1:0-2338 GCA_964526945.1 uncultured bacterium | reverse complement strand
TGGACACCGGCGGCGGGTGCGCCCACGGCGGCGCCGGCCGCGGTGCCCGGGGCCGCCGGTGGCGAGGCGCCGGGCGCAGGGCTCAGCTGACCCGCGTCCCCGCGATCGCCCCGCGTCTGCGGGCGCTCGCGCGAGGCCTGCGTGCGGGTGGTCCCGCGCGGACGGGTATAATTGAAGGAGCATGGCCCTGGGGGGGGCGCGCGATGCTGGTGAGCCGCGGGATGCCGCCCGAGGTGCACGGCCATGGGCGGTTCGTGATCCGGGCGGCCGACTTCGTCCCGGCGTACATCCGCACCTACGAGGAGGGCCGGCTGCGCGCCAAGGTCGAGGAGGCCCTGGAGGCGCTGCGTGACTGCCGGCTGTGCCCGCGCGACTGCGGGATCGACCGTCTCGCCAACCGCTTCGCCGTGTGCAAGACCGGGCGGTACGCGCGGGTGTCGGCGTTCTTCCACCACTTTGGCGAGGAGGACGTCCTGCGGGGCTGGAACGGGTCGGGGACGATCTTCTTCGCGTGGTGCAACCTGCGCTGCGTCTTCTGTCAGAACTTCGAAACCAGCCAGATCGGCGAAGGCGTCGAGGTCACCCCCCGCGACCTGGCCCGCATGATGCTGCAGCTGCAGGCCGAGGGGTGCCACAACATCAACTTCGTCACGCCCGAGCACGTCGTGCCGCAGATCCTGGAAGGCCTGCTCATCGCCGTCGAGGGCGGCCTGCGGCTGCCGCTGGTCTACAACACCGGCGCCTACGACAGCGAGCACAGCATCCGGCTGATGGACGGCGTCGTGGACATCTACATGCCCGACTTCAAGCTGTGGGACCGCGAGCGCAGCCGCCGCTACCTGCTGGCCCCCGACTACCCCGAGGCGGCCCGGCGGGTGATCCGCATGATGCACGAGCAGGTGGGCGAGCTGAAGGTCACCGAGGACGGGCTGGCGGTGCGCGGGGTGCTGGTGCGCCACCTGGTGATGCCGGGGGCGCTGGACGACACCCGCGAGATCATGAACTACCTGGCCGGGCTCTCGCGCGACATCTACGTGAACATCATGGACCAGTACTACCCCGCCTGGCGGGCCAAGACCGAGGAGAAGTTCAAGGACATCAACCGGCGAATCACGCGCGCCGAGCTGGAGCAGGCCCTGGCCTACGCGCGAGCGGCGGGGCTGTGGCGCTTCGACGTGCGCTGGCGGCGGGTGCCGCGGGCGGCCTGGGGCTGGGGATAGTCGCGGGCGCGGATGCCGATGCCGTCGTCGCGCGGGTGGCGCGGGCTCGTCCGATGAGACTGGTCCATGCCGCGGCCGCGTCCGACTTCTTCCGTCTCGTCGGCGGCACACCCCGGTCCCAGGCAGCGACCATGGTCCTGGCGCCCGGGCATGCCACCGGCGGCGCGGACAACGTCCACGAGACGTCCGACCAGTGGCTCTACGTGATCGCAGGGCGGGGCGAGGCGGTCGTCCGGGGGCGGCGCGTGGCGCTGGCCGCCGGCACCCTCCTGCTCATCGAAGCCGGCGAGCCGCACGAGATCCGCAACACCGGGCAGACGCCGCTGGTCACGGTGAACGTCTACGCGCCGCCGGTGTACTGACGTCAGCGCCCCGCGGCCACCCGCCGGTGTGCCAGCAGACGAATCATCTCGCGGCAGAACGCGGGCAGGTCGGGCGGCGTGCGTGACGAGACCAGGTTCCCGTCGACGACGACCTCCTGGTCGACCCATGTGGCGCCGGCGTTCACCAGGTCGTCCTTGATGGCCGACACGCTGGTCACGGTGCTGCCGCGCACGATCCCCGCCGAGATCGGCACCCAGCCCGCATGGCAGATGAACGCCACCGGCTTGCCCGCCTCGTGCAGCGCGCGCACGAACTCGAGCATCGCGCGGTGCCGGCGCATGCGGTCGGGCGCGTAGCCGCCGGGGATCACCACGCCGTCGAAGTCGGCCGGCCGCGCCTCGTCCATGCCCAGGTCGGCCTTCGCGGGGTAGCCGTGCTTGCTCTTGTAGACCTCGCCGGCCCGGGGGCCGACGATCGTCACCGCGGCCCCGGCCTCGCGCAGCCGCAACACCGGGTACCACAGTTCAAGGTCCTCGTAGAGCTCCTCGACCAGGACAGCCATCCGCAGCCCCTGCAGCTCCACCGTGTCCTCACCTCCACGTCGTTCGTCACGCCACCACGCGCCCGCGCACGCCCGCCGTGGCAGAGTCTTGGCCAGCCGGAGCACCCGTTCCTGCGCCGCTACCCCATCAGCTCCCCGGCGAGCCGCGCGCGTGCGGCGGGCGCATCGCCCGGCAGCCGCAGCGCGATCACCGCCGCCAGCCCCGCCACCGCGGCGCAGGCGTAGATCACCG
>CAZGNA010000310.1:0-2384 GCA_964526945.1 uncultured bacterium | reverse complement strand
GTCGCCGCCGGTGGCGAGGCCTACGCCGTCCCCGCCGACGTCACCGATGCGGCCCAGGCGACGCGCGCCGTGGCCGCGGCCGTGGCGTGGCTGGGTGCCGTCGACGCCTACGTCCACGCCGCCGGGCGAGGCGTGCGCGGGGCGTTCGTCGACCTCGATGACGCCGTCTGGCGCGACGCCTTCGACCTCAACGTCTTCGCGGTGGTGCGGATGGTACGGCTGGTCGTCCCCCACATGCGTCGCGGTGGGCGGATCGTGCTGCTGGGCGCTGCGTCGGGCAAGGCACCCCACTTCCGCCAGTCGCCCTCCAACGCGGCCAAGGCGGCGCTGGCCAACCTGACGGTCTCGCTGGCCGCGGAGTTCGCCCCCGACCTGGTAGTCAACTGCGTGGCTCCGGGGCGGATCCTCACCGAGCGGCGCCGTGCCCGCGCCGAGGTCGAGGCCGCGCGGGAAGGCTTGACGCCGGAGGCCTGGTTGCAGCGCGACGCGGCGCCGGTGCCCCTCGGTCGCCACGGCACGCCGCGCGAGGTGGCCGGCGTCGTCGTCTTCTTCGCCTCGCCCTGGGCCTCGTACACCACGGGCCAGATCATCGTCGTCGACGGAGGCCTCGTGCGCGCGCTGTGACCCCCGACGAGATCGCCGCCGACGCCCTGTCGACCGACGCGGCCGCGGTCCGGTCGCGGTGGCCGACGGCCGTGTGGGCGACCGCCATCGCCCTGTTCCTGCTGGCGGAGCTTGGACCGCTCCCGCCGGGCCTGACGCGCGCTGGCGCGCTGGCACTGGCGGGCGTGGGCGCCGCCGTGGTCTTCTGGGCCAGCGGCGTCCAGGATCCCGCCATGACCGGATTGCTGGTCGTCTCGGCCCTGGCGCTGCTGCGCGTGGTGACGTTCGAGGAGGCCGTGGCAGGATTTGGCGCCGAGTTCATCTGGCTGCTGGCGGCCACCTTCATCCTCGCCCAGGGCATGGCCGATGCGGGGCTGGGGCGGCGCATCGCCCTCGGCATGCTCCGCCTGGCCGGCGGGCGCGCGTCGCTGGTGCTGCTGGCGCTGCTGGGCGTGGTGGTGGTGCTCACGTTCATGGTGCCCACGGCTGCCGGCCGCATCTCGATGGTGCTGCCCATCTGCCTGGGGATCGTGCAGGCCGCAGGCATTCCGCCCACCTCCAACTTCGCCCGGGCGATGCTGATCGGCACCTCCCATACCACCATCATGGCGGGCATCGGCGTGGTCACCGGGGCAGGGGCCACCGTCTACGCCGCGGGCGCCTTCGCCAGCCTCGCAGGCCACCGCTGGACGTATCTGGGCTGGATGCTCGCGTTCTTCCCGCCCGTCGTGGTCTTCGTGCTGGTGCTCTGGCGCTTGCTGCTGCGCGTCTTCCCACCCGAGCGTGCCGACCTGACAGGCGGTGCCACCTACGTCCGCGACGAACTGCGCCGCCTGGGCCCGCTGCAGCCCGCCGAGCGCAAGCTGCTCGCGGTCTTCGCGAGCATGTACGTCCTGTGGATCGCCGGCCCGCGCTGGCAGATCACGACCGCGCAGGCCGGGCTGCTGGGCGCCCTGGCCCTGCTGGTGCCCGGGATGCAGGTGCTCACCTGGGAACGGGCACTGGGTGCCGTCAAGTGGAACGTCCTGATCCTGTTCGCCGTCTCGCTCACCCTCGCCCACGCGCTGGAGTCCTCGGGGGCCGCGGCGTGGCTGGCCGCCGCCGCGCTGGGGCTGCTGGCCCACCCCTCGCCCGCCACCGTGGTGGCGGTCCTCGCCCCGCTCATCGTGCTGCTCCGCGTGGGCTTCGTGAACAACCTGGGCATGATCGCGCTGGGCCTGCCCCTGGCCTTCACGCTGGCCCGCGGCTGGGGGCTCGACCCAGTCTGGGTCGGGCTGATCGTGGTGATGACCGCGGGGCCGGGCTTCCTGCTGCCTACCCAGACGCCCACGGGCATGATCACCCTGGGGTACGAGTACTACACCACGCGCGACTACCTGCGCTCGGGACTCCCTGCGTCGTTGGTGCTGCTGGCGCTGGTGGCCGTGTGCGCGCTGGTGTACTGGCCACTGGTGGGCTGGCGGCCCTGAGAGCGGATCCTGCCGGCACCCCACTGGCCGGAACGCGACGCGAGACCGCCGACGATGCGGCGCTCGCACCCCGGCGCCGCCCGGGAGGACGTGCCGCCCGGCAGAGCCTGACGACCACCACCGAGAGGGCCCGCCGACAACGCCGCGACGCTCGAACCCGCCGGACCGGACGGGGGCGCCCGTCTGCCGTCTGTCGCGCCTTCGTCGTGGCTCGTGGTGGCGCGGTGGTAGCGCGTGGTGGCCCCAGGGGGATTCGAACCCCCGTTTCGGCCTTGAGAGGGCCGCGTCCTGGTCCCCTAGACGATGGGGCCG
>CAZGNA010000309.1:0-2390 GCA_964526945.1 uncultured bacterium | reverse complement strand
GATGGCGGTCGAACGCCACGGGCGTCACGGTGGCCCAGTGGGTGGCGCCGTCCGGGTGCGCGGTCCACGCCTCGGCGCGGAGATTCCACGGGGGCCGATCCCCCAGCGCGCGCACGAGCTCCCAAACGCCCAGGGCCCCGAGCCTGAGCTCGGGCACGCGGCCGAGCACCCGGAGCACCTGGCGCCGATCCTCGGCTGCTAGGTCGCGAGGCAGCGCAACCGCGACTCCCAACAAGTGTCCGTCGGCATGAGGATCGCCCACGAACGCCATTGGCACGAAGGCCAGATGCGGCCGCAGGAGCGGTCCGCCATCCGAGGCATGACCGCTTACCACCTCCCGCACGCGATCCGGCATGTCGTTCACCTGACTCACCAGCGCCTCGCGCCAGCGCTGCGCCACCTGTGCTACGCTCCGCAACCCGAGCCGCACGTACGGCCCGCCGCGGCGCTCGAGCGCGAAGACGACCAAATAAGGACTGAAGACCGAGCCCGAAACCTCCAGCCCCCGACCTCGCTCGGCATGGCGCACGTGCCCCTGGTACAAGGGAATCAGCGGCCGCAGTCGCGGCGGCGGCTCGCCACGAACTTCGTTCGGGCGCCTTTTTGCCACTCGCTGCACCTTCGTGGTGTCGTCGTTCAGGTGCACGGTATCCCCATCGAGCCACTCGCGCGCCAGGCTGCAAGCCTACCCGTGATGCGCAAGCTACGGAGCCGACTCAATGGTGGCCGTCGGCTGCGTCCAGGCGTCTCCTTCTCCGACAGCTTTTTGAGCACGACCAGCGTCACGATTCAGACCGCGTACATCGCCAAGACCAGCACCTCCAACGCGTCCAACCTCGTCACCTCCTTCGCGTCTTGGAGCTATTCCAGATGCATCCAGACGGCGGAACCTGTCAACTTACACTTACCCAACTGAGGACATGCTTACGCTACAGATATCGTACATGCGTTCGCATGTCAAGCCTGCCACCACGTGGCTCAGCTTCAGTTCAAGAAGAGGCGTGGCCGCTTGACGAGGTGATCGCGTACTGCCTGTGTCAAGTCTGCAAACACGCGACTCGGTGCAGGAAGGGGTATCGTCGGTCTATATCGGTCGGAAGCCGCCATGCGCGCGGACGACGTGAGGCCGGCGCGGGCACCACGCCCTACTAGCGTATGCGACCCCACGCGAAGGAAACCTATGCGCTAAAGATCTCTGCGAGACTGGCGGGAGCGACGGGATTTGAACCCGCGATCTCCTGCGTGACAGGCAGGTGTGTTGACCAGGCTACACCACGCCCCCGGGACGACGCCCACTCCCGCCAGGGCACATTCTAGGGGTGGGGTCCGGGGGTGTCAACGCTGCGCGTCCACGCGCCAGGGTACCGACGGCCGGTGGCGAGCGCCCGGGCCCTCGGAGCCGCGCCAGCAGCACTCACGCCACCTGCGCGGCCGGCGGTGCGTCGCGCACGATGCAGACCTTCTCGGCCGCGGTCTCGAAGAAGTAGCCCGAGCCCCCTTCTCCCACGATCTGCAGCAGCCGGTTACCGTCGGTGGCCCTGATACCGCCCAGCACGTCGACGCCCCGGGCGAAGAACGGCCGCGGCCAGGGCGAGGCGGTGGGGCCGGCCAGCACCACGCGGCGGGCGCCGCGCGCGGCGTCCAGCAGCTCGTCGATCCCGCCTTCGACCAGCGCCGAGCCGGTGATGAGCGCGACGCTGGCAGCCCCGAGCACGTCGCGGGCACGCTCGGGCGGCCACCACAGGTGCTGCTCGTCGTCGCGCAGCGCCTCGCGGTGACGGTCGATCACCCACAGGGCGGCCACCCGGCCCTTGAGGACCTTGAGGAACGGCGTGAACGCGCCGACCATCGCCACGCGGTCGGCGGGACCGATCGCGGCGGCCTCGAGGGCGTCGACGCCGGGCAGCAGGCGGCCGCCGGGGATGCCGCAGCGCTCCATGGCCAGCGCCGAGAGGGCGTTCAGCACCGCCACCCCGACAGCCCGGCGCAGCGGCACCGGCGAGGTGGCGTAGGCGGCCAGCGCCCAGGCGTCCTGTCCGGCCAGCCGACCCGCCGGCGGCGCGGCGGCTGCCGAGCGCGGGCAGCACACGGTGTCGCCCAGGCCCCGGGGCGTGAATGCCAGGCCCACGTGCCCGGTGGCGAGCTGCGCCGCGGTGTAGAAGACCCCAACGCGAACGTCGCGCACGGCCAGCGCCTCGCCGGCCAGCACCTGCGCCAGGTCATCCTGCCAGGCTTCGATGACGCCCATGGTCGTGGCCACCTCCCTGCCGGCGGCGCAGGATCACCCGGCCGGCAACCCTGCGTGCCCGGCAACCCTGCTGCGGTCCTACATAGATTCTATCCCAAATCCGGCGGCATTGAGGTAGCGCTGATAAGAATGCCGACACGTC
>CAZGNA010000308.1:0-2400 GCA_964526945.1 uncultured bacterium | reverse complement strand
GTTGATGAGCCTCATCGGGGTCGCGTTCGGCCGCGGGGAGAGCGTCACGTTCACGGTCGGTCTCGTGCGCGGCCCGGGCCCTGTGGCCGAGGGGCTGCGCCGCGGACTGGCCGAGGTGCCGGTGCTGCGGGTGGTGGACGAACCCGACGAGGCCTCGGCGCTCCAGGCGCTTCGGCGCGGACGGCGGGTCCTCGTCATCGTCCCGCCGGACGCGGCATCGGGGGCGGTGACGGCCTCCCCGCCGACCTCGCCCCCGGCGCCCGCCCAGGCCCGCCGGACCGGCACCATCCGCGTCTACGTCGACCAGGCCCGCCTGCAGGACACGCGCACGGCGCTCCTCATCGTGGAACGCTTCGTGGCCGAGGCCAACCTGCGCCTTCTAGGAGCGGCGCCGCTCCTGCGCCTGGAGACCGCGCCGGTGGCCGGCGCGCGGGGCGTGCGCTTCGTCGACTTCCTCCTCCCGGGCATCCTCGCCATGACCGTCATGAACTCCGGCCTGCACGGGACGAGCTGGGTGGTCACCGACTACCGACAGCGCCTCGTGCTCAAGCGGGTACTGGCGACGCCGGTGCACCCTGGCCTCTTCCTCGGCGGCCTGGTGGCCCGCTACGCCGCCACCAACCTGGTGCAGCTGGTGGTGATCGCGCTGGTGGCCGTCGGGCTCTTCCGGGTGGTGATCGCCGGCAGCCTCCTCGCGCTCGCGGGTCTGGCGGTGTGGGGAACGCTGGTCTTCGTGGGCATGGGGCTTGCGGTCTCCACGGTCTCACGCACGCCCGAGGCCGCCAACCTGCTGGGCAGCCTGCTCGGCTTCCCCATGATGTTCCTCGCGGGGGTCTTCTGGCCGCGGGAGCTCATGCCGCCGGCGGTGCAGCCGTTCATCAGCGCGCTGCCGCTTGCGCCGCTCGTCGAGGCGATGCGCGGCGTGGCCGCCCGCGGCGATGCGCTCGGCGCGTATCTCCCGGGGCTGCTCTACCTGACGGGGTGGGGTGTGGCGGCCTTCCTCCTGGCGGGGTCGCGGTTCCGCTGGGAGTAGACCACGGCGCCCGAGGTGTCAGTCGTCGCCGAGGCCGGCGCAGACCGGATGGCCCGCCGCAGGAATCCGGGCAGTTGGTCATGGAGCGCTGCGCCGACGTCCTCTCCCAGGTCCAGCCGCCATGACTTTCCGGTCAACTCCGCTCTGCGGGGGCCGCTAGCCTTCCCCGGCATCGCGGACGGCCGCGATCGCCTCGATCTCCACCAGCCACTCCGGCCGGGCCAGGCTGCTCACCACCACCGCCGTGCTGGCCGGGTAGAAGCCCAGCGGCCCGAAGACGCGCTTGCGGATCTCGCGGACCATCGAGAGGTACTCCAGGCGCGTCACGAAGACCGTGAGCTTCACCACCTGGTCCAGGCTCGAGCCTCCGGCCTCCAGCGTGCGCCGCAGGTTGGCGAACACTTGCCCCGTCTGCGCCCAGATGTCGTCGCGGCCGACCAGGTTGCCCTGCTCGTCCAGCGCTACCTGTCCGGAGACGAAAAGCAGGTTGCCCACGCGGGCAGCCTGCGCGTACCCCAGCGTCTCGTTGGTGTCGAACACCACGGGCATGCGGCCTCCCTCCCCGGATCGCCCCGTTGGATCCCCACTGCCGTCCTGCCACCCTCAGAGCATCGTGCCGTGCAATCGTCGTGCCCACCCTGGCCTCACGGGCGCGCCGCCCCGGCCACCGGAGGCGCACGTCGGCGCCACCGGTGGGACGCGTGACCACGGCGTGACGGGCGCGTTCCCATGAACACCCCGACAACGAGATCTGCACCGTCCCGCCGAGGAGTCACCGTACATCACGGGCGCGCTGCCCCGGCCACCGACAACCCGCGCCCGGGCAGCGTGGGCGGGCGGTGCCACCATGGCATCACGGGCCCGGCACCACGAACACCGCGACCTCCATCGGCCCGTGGGCACCCTGCACCGGCACGAGCCCGATGTCGGCGCTGCGGCTTGGACCCGTGACGAGCGCCAGAGCCGACGGGAGCTTCGCGCCCGCGCCTGCAGCAGCACCCAAAAGCGCGCCAGCACCCGGAGGACCAGCACCCGGAGGGCCAGCACCCGGCGGACCAGCGCCACCCAGCTGCCCTTCCGCAGCGAACCGCGCACACCACGCCGCCAGATCGGGCACGATGCGGTCGGCGCGCAGCACCGCCACGTGCAGCGGCGGCAGCAGCGAGAATGTCCGCGGGCGCCGCCGATCGGCGGGCAGCACCAGCGACGCGCTCTCGGCGATGCCCCACGCCGCGCCGGTGAGCCCGGCATCGGCCTGCGCCACCACCTCGACCGGCGCGCCGGGCGCGACGATCTCGAAGCCGCGGGCGGCCAGCTGGGCCGCCACCGCCCAGATCGCCGGATCGTCCCAGGCGACGAGGCACCGG
>CAZGNA010000307.1:0-2445 GCA_964526945.1 uncultured bacterium | reverse complement strand
AGCCGCCGGCGCCGGGCGATCGCCTCCAGCAGCGCGCGGCAGGTGGCCGGATCGTACAACGCGTCGGCGAGCACGCCCTCGGCCTGGGCGCCATCGGCCACCCGGGCGACGACGGCGTCCGGCGCCGCGCGCGCCAGCCGGGCGGCCTCGTCCCCAACGGCCGCACGCACGGGTACGTGGTAGACGTCCGGCTCGCCGTCGGTGTACTCCACCCGCGCCAGCAGCAGCGCGGCCCCAGGGGGACTGCGGTCCACCGCAACCGCGTCGGCGATCCGCAGCGCCTTGACGGACCGCGTGGCGCCGCCATACCACCGACGGCCCGGCAGAAAGGCCGCCAGGGCGCTCTCCACTGCCGCCCGCGCCGGCCCCGCCAGGGCGTCCGGCCAGGTGTCCATCGCCACGGCGGGCAACGCCGCCGGCTCGCGCGCGGGCGCCGCCGTCGCGCCGGGCGGGCGCAGGAGGAACCAGTAGAACGCGTGCGGGCCGAGCGTGAGCGGGTAGGGGGCCGGGCCGATCGGGGGAAAGGCGGTGCCGCCGAACAGCTCCACGGGCACCCAGCCGGCGAACGCGGCCAGCGGGAGCGCGGTGTGCTCGACGAAGCGCGAGAGGTTGGCCACCACCAGGAGGCATTCGTCGCCACCGCGGCGGACGAACGCCAGGATCTTCTTGCTGTCGGGCAGGACCAGTTCGAGGGTGCCGCGCCCGAACGCGCGGTGTTGCCGCCGCAGGGCCAGCAGGCGGCGAACCCACCAGAGGCGCGAGTGGGGGTTCTGCTCCTGCGCCTCGACGTTGACCGCCTCGTAGTGGTACTCGGGATCCACGATGACCGGCAGGTGGAGCTGCTGGGGGTTGCACCGCGAGAACCCGGCGTTGCGGTCGGGGCTCCACTGCATCGGCGTGCGGACGCCGAGGCGGTCGCCCAGGTGGACGTTGTCGCCCATGCCGATCTCGTCGCCGTAGTAGAGCACCGGCGTGCCGGGCAGCGAGCACAGCAGGCCGTACATGAGCTCGATGCGGCGGTGGCTGTTGCCCAGCAGCGGCGCCAGCCGCCGCCGGATGCCCAGGTGGAGCCGCGCGTGCGGGTCGCTGGCATAGACGCGGTACATGTAGTCCCGCTCTTCGTCGGTGACCATCTCCAGCGTCAGCTCGCCGTGGTTGCGCAGGAACAGCGCCCACTGGCAGCCCTCGGGAATCGGCGGCGTCTGGTCCAGGATGTCCACGATGGGGAACCGATCCTCCATGCGCATGGCCATGAACAGCCGCGGCATCAGCGGGAAGTGGAAGGCCATGTGGCACTCGTCGCCCTGGCCGAAGTAGGCCGCCGCGTCCTCGGGCCACTGGTTGGCCTCGGCCAGCAGCATGCGGTGGGGATACCGGGCGTCCACGTACCGCCGCAGCTCCTTGAGGAACGCGTGGGTCTCGGGCAGGTTCTCGCAGGTGGTGCCGTCGCGCTCGTACAGGTAAGGCACGGCGTCCAGGCGCAGCCCGTCCACCCCCAGCGCGCACCAGAAGTCCACGACGCGCAGCATCGCCCGCCGCACGGCCGGGTTGTCGTAGTTGAGGTCGGGCTGGTGGCTGTAGAAGCGATGCCAGTAGTAGGCGCGCGCCACCGGATCCCAGGCCCAGTTGGCGGCTTCGAAGTCCTTGAAGATGACGCGGGCCTCGGCGTAGCGGTCCGGCGTCTCACTCCACACGTAGAAGTCGCGCCACCGGCTGCCCGCGGGCGCACGCCGGGCCCGCTGGAACCACGGGTGCTGGTCCGAGGTGTGGTTGAGCACGAGCTCGGTGATGACGCGCAGCCCCCGGCGGTGGGCCTCGTGCAGGAACGCCTCGAAGTCGCGCAGCGTGCCGTACTCGGGGTGGACCGCCGTGTAGTCGGCGATGTCGTAGCCGTCGTCCCGCAGCGGCGAGGGGTAGAACGGCAGCAGCCAGATGGCCGTCACCCCCAGGGCCTCGAGGTAGGGGAGCTTCTCGGTGAGGCCACGGAAGTCGCCGACGCCGTCACCGTCGCTGTCGGCGAACGACCGCACGTGCAGTTCGTAGATGATCGCGTCCCGGTACCAGGTGGGATCGGCCTCGAGGCCGGCGACCGCCCGCCGCGTCCGCGTCGTCATCTCCCGCCGCTCCCCCGTCCTCGCGCGGCGAGGCTCCCAAGGCCTGCGCCCGCGGTCTGGCCGGCGTCGCTATCCGTCCCCGCGCGCGGCGACGCCCGGATCCGCCAGCGCTCGGCCAGCGCAGCTGGGACGACCTGACTCCGCGCGGCGACGCCTGGCCCCACCCCCGGCCGCGCTGCGGCGCGCGCCTGCGCGCAACCTTCGTGGGCGCCGCGCGTCATCCTGCCTGCGCGCACCGGTGGTGCGCTCAGGGCTGGGTGAACGGCTGCTCCAGATGGGTAGTGTACGGTAGTCTGTGTACTTTCGTTGGGGACCCTTTGAAGGGTCCCCA
>CAZGNA010000306.1:0-2495 GCA_964526945.1 uncultured bacterium | reverse complement strand
GCTCTTCGTGCGCACCGACGTCGCGCGCGAGGCGGACGTGGCCGCGGCGATCCGCGCGGGGGAGGTCGCGTTTGGCCGCATCGACGTCCTCTACAACAACGCCGGGATCTTCCCGCCCGAGGACGGCTCGGTGGTCGACCTGGACGAGGCGGTGTGGGACCGGGTGCTGGCCGTCAACCTGAAGGGCATCTACCTGGTCTGCAAGCACGGCATCCCGGCGCTGCTGCGCGCGGGCGGCGGGTCGGTGATCAACATCGCGTCGTTCGTGGCGCTGGTGGGGTGCACCGTGCCGCAGGATGCCTACACCGCCAGCAAGGGCGGCGTCATCGCCCTCACCAAGTCGCTGGCCGTACAGTTCGGCCCCCGGGGGATCCGCACCAACGCCATCTGCCCCGGGCCCATCGAGACGCCGCTGCTGACCCAATGGCTGTTGACCAACCCCGAGGCGAAGGCGGTGCGCCTGGCGCGCATTCCCATGGGGCGCTTCGGCCGGCCCGACGACATCGTGGCGATGGCGCTCTACCTGGCGTCCGACGAGTCGAGCTGGACGAACGGCGCGGTGCTGGTGGTCGACGGCGGGATCACGTCCAACTACTTCTGAGGGCAGGGGCCGCGCGCGCACGGGGCGGGCATCCGTCCGTGCTGGCGGCCCCTCATGGCGGTACGTCCAGGGGCACCATGGTCCACACGCCGTCGCGCAGGGCGGCCAGCTCGGTGCAGCCCACCTCGCGCAGTAGCGCTGCTGCCTCGTGGTGGTGGTCCGTGACCTGAGCCGGGGTGTGGGCGTCGGTGGTGACCAGCAGGCGGATGCCCAGGGCCAGGCAGCGGCGGAGGATCCACGGGCTCGGGTACGGACTGCGCACGGCGTCGCGCCAGCCGGCCGTGTTGAGCTCCACGATCAGGTCGGCCCGCGCGCAGGCCCGGAGGGTGGCCTCCACCTCGCGCACGTACCACGCGTCGTCCTCCCGGAAGTACCGGTTGCCGGCGTTCCACTTCTTGACGCGGTCCAGGTGGCCGACGATGGCCACCCTGCCCCAGGCCGCCAGTCCCCGGATGCGCTCGTAGTAGGCACCGACCAGTCGCCGCACCTCGCCGGCGAAGTAGCGATGCAACCCTTCCTCGAAGCCGCGCCGGGTGAGGTCGTACGCCCACGGAACCCCCAGGGCGGTCTCGCCCAGGAAGTGCACCGAGCCGATGAGGAACTCGAACGGGTAGGGCGCGACCAGAGCCCAGAGGGCGGCGTGGCGCTCGGGGACGTAGTCGAACTCCAACCCCAGGTGCACGGCCAGGCGGCCCTGCCAGGCTGCGCGCACGCGGGCCACCTCCGCGCAGTAGGCCGGCAGGTCGGCGGCCTGCATCGCGGCCTCGTCGGGGAAGTCCAGCGGCGCGTGGCTGGTGACCCCCAGCGCCGCCAGCCCGGCGGCGGCCGCAGCGTCGGCGTACTGCGCGATCTCGCCGACGCCGTCGCAGTAGCGGTTGTGGGTGTGGTAGGCCGTCCGGATCAGAGCGATTCGGCTCCCTCGATGCGCAACGGCCCGCCGGGTGCCCGCAGGAGGTCGGCCAGGATCTCCACGCCGCGGGCGATGCGGGGGCCGGGCCGGTTGAAGTAGGCGCTGGCGTCGGTGAGGTAGACGCGCCCGGCCCGCACCGCCGGGAGCGTCTCCCAGCCCGGTCGGTCGGTCAGCAGGTGGAGCTCTTTGCGTGTGCGCGCGATGTCGAACCCGCACGGCATGAGGACCACCACGTCGGGCGCGGCGTCGAGCGCCTGCGCCCAGTCCACGACGAACGACTCCTGGCGCGGCCGCCCCAGCACGTCGATCCCGCCCGCGGCCTCCACCATCTCGGGCACCCAGTGGCCGGCGACGAAGAGGGGCTCGATCCACTCCAGGCAGAGGACCCGCGGCTGTGGGGCGGGCGGCGGCAGCCGGCGGACCCGTGCGATGCGCGCCCGCAGCGCGCCGACCAGGGCGGCGGCCGCCGTGTGGGCGCCGGTGTGCCGGCCGACGTCGAGGATCGTCTCCAGGATGTCGTCCAGGCCGCGCGGCTCCAGCGACACGACCGAGGGCGTCCCTGCGAGCACCCGCGCGGCCCGGCGCACCTCGGTGAACGACGGCGCGCACACCCGGCAGAGTTCCTGCGTGAGGATGAGGTCGGGCGCAAGCGCGGCGAGCTGCGCGGCGTCGAGGTGGTAGACGCTGGTGCCGGTGTGCACCGCGCGGCGGATGGTGGCGTCGATCTCGGCGCTGGGCCGGTCGGCGGTCACCACGGCCTGGCTCAGCGCGGGCAGCGTCCGCACGTCGGGTGGCCAGTCGCAGTCGTGGGAGACCCCCACCAACCGGTCGCCCAGGCCGAGTGCGCAGACGATCTCGGTGGCGCTGGGCAGCAGCGAGACGATCCTCACCGCGGCGGCCTCCCGCTGGGGCTCACGGCGCGTTCGAGGGCGTCCGGCCTGTCGCCGCGGGCGCTGGCGGCACAGGGCCCGCGGCTGCGGCCCG
>CAZGNA010000305.1:0-2513 GCA_964526945.1 uncultured bacterium | reverse complement strand
CGCAGGCGCTGGCGCACGAGCTGCAACGCGCGCTCGAGCTGGCTGTCACGCCCCTGGTCGAGCTCGGCGAGGCCCAGCGCGACCGCGACGTGCGGCGTCACGCCCGCGCCCTCCAGGCGGCGCCCGCGGCCCGTGGCCAGCCGCCGCACCGTGATCAGCAGCGCTGACCCGTCAGCCAGCTCGAAGGTCGCGCCCGCGTCCACCGCCCCGCTGGTCCGCTCGCCCACCAGCGTGGCGCGCTCGTGTTCCTGCAGGGCCGCCGCCAGCAGTTCCGCCGCGGACGCGGTGCCCTCGTCCACCAGCACCACCAGCGGCACGTGGCCGGGCAGCACGGGTGCCGCCCACGTCCGGACGACCTGCGTGGCGCCGCCCCGCCGGGTCTCCTGCAGCACGGGCGCGCCGGGGGGCAGCAGGGCGTTCAGCACGAGGAGCAGTTCGTGCACGTAGCCGCCGGTGTTGCCCCGCACATCGAGCACCAGGGCCCGCAGGCCGCTGGCGAGCAGGCGCTCCAGGCGCTGGCGCACTTCCCGCCCCACCCCGTCGGCGAACAGGCTGTGCAGCTTGAGGTACCCGACGCCGTCGTCGAGCACTCTGGCGTCGAAGACGGGCGGCACGCGGATCGGCGCGCGGACGACGGACACGGTCGTCGGCTCGGCGGCACCCGGCCGTTCCACGACGAGGGTGACGGTGGTCCCGGCCGGTCCCCGGATCATCCCCGACACCTGCGCGATGTCCAGGCCGGCGGTGGGTACGGCGTCGATGCGCACCACGCGGTCGAAGGCCCGCAGCCCGGCGCCCTCGGCCGGCCCGCCGGGGATCACGTCGCGGATGTAGACGCGCCCCTCGCGCGCCAGCAACACCACCCCGATGCCCGAGAACTGCGCCTGCCGGCTGGCCTGGGCGCGCAGGCGCTCGTACTCCTCGGGCGGCATGAACCCCGTGTGCGAGTCGGCCAGCGCCGCGGTCATGCCCCGGATCGCGGCGTGGGCGAGCGCCGTGCGCGTCAGGCGTCCGCTGGCCGCCTCCGCCGCGGCCTCGAAGCGCGCGCGGAAGGCCGTCTGCGCCTGCGCGTCGGGCAGGTCGACCGGCAGGTCCGGCAGGTCCACGCCGATCCCGGCCGCGGCCAGGGCGGCGCGGATGCCGCCGATGCCGCCGTTCAGCAGCGGGACGACCTCGAGGCGGTCGACGTAGTGCTGGCGCAGCAGCGCCAGCGCCTGCAGCACCAGCTCCGCGTCGGCCTGCGCGGGGGCAGCCGCAGCTGGCGGTGCCTGGAGCGGCACCACCGGCGGAGCGGCCACCAGCACTGTCGCCAGCAGCCAGACCGCGATGGGGAGCGCGTGGCGCCTGGTCACGGTGTGCGCCCGCCTGGCGGGCCCTCGCGCCGCGACGCGGCCGCAGGGCGCACGCGCTCTGCCGCGACGGTCAGGGCGCGCAGCAACTGCGGGTCGACGCCGCGGTCCAGGTCGGCGGCGGCCAGTGCGACCGCGTGGTCGGGCCGCAGGCCCACGCCCTCCAGGCGCTGCCCCAGGCCGGTGGCGAGCCGCTGGACGGTGACGCTGAGGGCGGAGCCGTCGGAGAGGTCGAGCACGACGCTCGCTTCGACGGCACCGCTGGTCGGGGTGCCCACCACGGGCGCCCGCAGGTGCTCGCGCAGCGCGGCCGCCAAGAGTTCCGCGGCGGACGCCGTGGCCTCGTCCACGAGCACGACGACGGGCCACCCAGCGGGCAGCACCGGCGAGCCCGCCGTGTGCACGACCTCGGTGCGGCCGCCCCGGCTCGTCTCGCGCAGAATGGGGCGCCCCGGCGGGAGCAGGGCGCTCAGTGCCGCGGCGAGCTCGTGGACGTAGCCCCCGGTGTTGCCGCGCAGGTCGAGGACCACGGCGCGCGCGCCCTTGCGGACCAGGCCGGCGAGCGCGTCCCGGAACTCGCGGCCCGAGCGCGCGGTGAACTGGTAGAACTGGAGGTAGCCGATCCCGTCCGGGAACATGCGTGTCGCGAAGACCGCCGGCACCTGAATGGGCGCGCGCGTCAGCGTCACGGCCAGCGGCTCGGCGCGGCCCGGCCGGGCGAGCACCAGCGTGACCGCCGTTCCTGCCGGCCCGCGAATGGCCCCCGCCACCTGCTCCACGTGCATGCCGCCTGTGGAGACGGCGCCGATGCGCGCGATGCGGTCGAACCGCCGCACGCCGACACGCGCCGCCGGGCCGCCGGGGATGACGTCGCGGACGTAGAAGCGGCCGGCGCGCTCCAGCAGCACGATGCCTGCGCCGGTGAATCCCGGCTGGCCGCGCTGGCGCAGCTGGCGCTCCCGGTTGGCGTCGGGGGTGAGGAAGCCGGTATGCGAGTCCCGCAGCGCGGCCGTCATCCCGCGGATGGCCGCATAGCTCAACGCCGTGCGCGACAGGCGGCCGGCGGCTGCAGCGGCCGCGGCGTCGAAGCGGGCCCGGAACGCCGCGTCGAGCCCTCCGGCGTCGGCGCCAAGGGGCGGCACGGTGACGGCCACGCCTGCAGCG
>CAZGNA010000304.1:0-2535 GCA_964526945.1 uncultured bacterium | reverse complement strand
CTGGTGCGGGGCCAGCTGCGGCTGCGCGCGCCGCGGCTGCGCTACGACGTCCGCGCCGGCGTGGTGGCCGCCGAGGGCGGTGTCGACGCGGCCGCTCCGGGCGTAGAGGCGCACGCCGCGCGCGCCGCGCTGCGGCTGGACGACGACTGGCTGCAGGCCGACGGCGACGTGCGGCTGACGGCGACGCAGGGCGCGGTGCCGGTCCGCATGCGGACCCCGCAGGTGGAAGGGTCCCTGCGCGCCCGGCGATTCGTGGCCACGGGCGGCGTGACGGTGGTCCGCGGCGAAGTGACGCTGCAGGGAGACCGGGTGGACTACGACGACGGCGCGCGCAGGGCCGTGGTGACGGGCGACCCCGAACTGCGCGTGCGCGAGGCGGTGCTGGCGGCCCAGACGCTGGTGCTCCTGGTCGACGAGGACCGCGTCACGGGCGAGGGCGGGGTGCGCGTCCGCCGCGGGGACCTGGTGGCCACGGCAGCCCGGGCAGACCTGCGGCTGCGGGACGGGGTGGCCACGCTGGCGGGAAACGCCCGGGCGCAGCGGGGCGCCGACGTCATCACCGCCGCAGAGCTCGTGGTGGCCCTCGACGGGTCGTCGGTCGTCGCCCGGGGCGCACCGCGCGTCACCATCACGCCGCCGTGAGCCGGCCACCGGACCGGGCGGCGCGCCGTCGCGGGTTCGGGACCGTGCTCGAGCGTCAACGTCGGGAAGGAGGCGCGATGCTGGCCGCGCGCGGGCTGGTCAAGCGGTTTGGCCGGCGCACCGTCGTCGACGGCGTGAGCCTGCATGTCGAGCGCGGGGAGATCGTGGGGCTGCTGGGGCCCAACGGCGCCGGCAAGACCACCACGTTCTACATGATGGTCGGCCTCATCCGGCCCGACGCGGGCGAGGTGTGGCTGGACGACGTGGCCATCACGCAGTGGCCGGTCCACCTGCGGGCGCGCCGGGGCATCGGCTACCTGAGCCAGGAGCCGTCGATCTTCCGTGGCCTCACCGTGGAGGAGAACATCCGCGTGGTCCTCGAGATGAACGGCGTGGCCCGCGCCCAGCACGACGAGATCGTCGAGGCGTTGCTCGACGAGTTCGACCTGGTACGCCTGCGCCACCAGGTGGGCGGCACCCTGTCCGGCGGCGAGCGACGCCGGGTGGAGATCGCCCGGGTCCTGGCCATGCACCCCTCGTTCATCCTGCTGGACGAGCCGTTCACCGGCGTGGACCCCAAGTCCGTGGCGGAGATCCAGGAGATCGTCGTCCGGCTCCGGGAGCGCGGCCTGGGGGTCGTCATCACCGACCACAACGTGCGCGACACCCTGGCCATCACCGACCGGTCGGAGATCATGCACGAGGGGCGCATCCTGTTCGCCGGGACCGCCGAGGAGATCATGGCCAGCGAGGCCGCGCGTCGCTTCTACCTGGGCGAGCGGTTCCGTCTGTAGCGATGGGATCCTGCGCGTGCCGGGCCGCGCGCGTCCCGGCGGGGACGTAGAGGGCGGGGCGGTGCGGCGGCTGGACCGCTACATCCTCCGCGAGGTGGGCGGCGTCTTCGCCTTCGGCGTCGGGCTGTTCACCGCGCTGCTGGCCCTCAACCACGTGTTCTTCCTGGCCCGGGTGGCCGCCGACGTGGGCGCCTCGTGGCGTGCCGTGGTCGCCCTGCTCGCCCTGCGGGTGCCGTACTTCGTGACCTACAGCCTGCCCATGGCCATGCTGCTCGCGACCCTGCTCGCCGTCGGCCGGCTGTCCGACCGGAACGAGGTGACGGCCATGCGCACCAGCGGGTGGAGCCTCGGGCGCGTCGCGCTGCCGGTGCTGGTCGCGGCGGTGGCCGTGGCCGGGGGGGCGCTGGTCGCCAACGAGTGGGTGGTGCCTGCCGCCGAGAGCCGCTACCGCGCCCTGCTGGCCGAGGTCGTCCGCGCCCCGCGCCGGCAGGTGCAGGAGCACGTGGTCTTTCGCGAGCCCGTCGACGGCCTGGAGTCGCTGTTCTACGCCCGGGCGCTGGACCCGGTGGAGGGCACGATGCGCGCGGTCGTGATCGTGCAGCTGGCCGGTGCGCGGCCGGTGCGCGTGATCGAGGCCGACGAGGCTCGCTACGACCCGCAGCGCGGCTGGACGTTGCGCCGCGGCGTGCTCCACCTGTTCACCCCCGACGGCGCCATCGCCACGCGCTTCCTGGACCTGCGGGTGCGCCTTGCGCGCACCCCGCCCCAGCTGGCGGCGGTCCGCCGCGATCCCGCCGAGATGACCATCCGCGAGTTGCGGGAGCAACTCGCGCGGCTGCGTGGGACAGGGGAGCAGGTGGCCCGCTACGCCGTGCACCTGCACGCCCGGGTGGCGCTGCCGCTGTCGGCCGCGATTTTCGCCCTGCTGGCGGTGCCCCTGGGGCTGCGGCCCCATCGCTCGGGCCGCTCGGTGGGCCTGGGACTGACGATCCTCATCCTGCTCGTGTACTACTTCGGCCTGTCCCTCACGATCACGCTGGGCGAACGCGGGCGGCTCGGGGCCTTCTGGGCGGCCTGGACGCCCAACCTGGTCGCCGGC
>CAZGNA010000303.1:0-2536 GCA_964526945.1 uncultured bacterium | reverse complement strand
CGACGTGTCGGCATTCTTATCAGCGCTACCTCAATGCCGCCGGATTTGGGGTGAAAAGTACAAGCGTGCGGCCGTGCCCTCCACGCCCCGGAGGGCGGACATCGAGCGGACGCGCTGTGCGGTCTGGGCCAGACGTGCCAGCTCGTTGATGACGTTTTTGGGACGCGCCCGGTGATTGCGGCGCAGCAAGGTGCGCTGGTTACGGATCTTCCCTGCCACGATCGTCTGTGCAATAGTCAGCGGCCAGTGTCGGTGCGTGGCGCGGCGGTACTGCGCTGTTCGCAAGAGGATGTTCTTGTGGTTCGGGCCGGTGGTGACGGCCGTCAGCCAGCCACCGTAGGTGAAGTGAAGCACAGGCGCCCCACGATCCGCCAGCGCGCGCAGGGCGGATGCGCTGATTTGTACGTTACCGAATAGCGCTATGTGCGAGACGTCAATTAGCCGCACGTGGGCCTCCGACTCGCCGGCCTTGCGAACCTCGAGGCGTTCGCCGACCTTCCCGATCGTCGCACCTTGCGTGACGACGTATAAGGGACCCGCTTCGTCACGGGCTGGGATGAGGCGTCGTACGCTCTCCGGCCTGGCCCCCCGAAGCAGGTTCACCTCGTCGGGCAGGCAGATCCCGACCAGAGAGCAGCGTGGGCACTTGGGACTGTCGATCAGCGGTGGCGGCGGCGCAGCCTCGGCGGCCACACGGCGCAGCTCGCATACCGCTGCCAGCGTCTTCTGCACAAGCGGTTCGTCGAACGCCACGGTAAAACGTTGCTTGGTGGCAGCATAGTAGATGTCGCCTTCGTCACATCGGTACCCATTTTCCCGAAGAATGAGCGCCTGCGCGCAGAGCTGAACTCTGTCGGGGTCCCACGGCCCGTGCTTGCCCGGCGCACCTTCTTGTAATCCACCGGGCGTACGGCGTCGCCGTCGCCTTGCAGCAAGTCGATCCGGGCGATCAGCCCAAGCCGTGGCGCCGATAACAGCACACTGCGCGCCTGAAACGGCGCCTCCTCGGCGGCATCGTCTGGTTGCGGCAGGGTACCAGTCTCCCGGTCGACCCGGCGGTGGACCGCTGCTCCTTCCAGGGTGTCCTCGCTATGGGCAAACTCTTTATGAACCCACTCAAGGTAAAACAACCGCGGGCAATAGACGAATTCGTTGACCATCCGCGCCGGCACGAGCTCCAACTGCACCGCGGGCCTGCTCTCGGCCCCATCTACAGCATCGCCGGATGCTTGCTGCCCTCTCTCGCCGCTTGCCTGCAACGCCCGCCCGCGCATGCTATCCCCACCACGCCCGGCCACTCGGGCCCAAATCGACCGTCGGTAGATTTTTGCCCTAAGTCTTGTTCAAAAAGACAGGGGGGGGCGATAGGTGAGGCAGAGTGGCACCGGGTGGACATCTCCGCCGCGAGCAGATCATCTCCACCCTCGCAGGCCGGATCTCGACCAACGCCGACGCCACGAAAGCTGCCACGACGTCACCACGGGTGAGATCCCTCTGTGAATTTGGCGAGGACACGACCGTTCGCACCTCCTTATTCAGCTTTCAAGCGGCCTGGCCGCCCCATACCCCCGATACGGGCCCGCCCCGGTCACCACCGGTCCCGCCACTGCCTCGTCGCAGCCCAGAATGGCATGCGCATGCCTTCGCTCACCGCCATCCTTGCGCCTTAGCCTCGGAAACTCGAACGCCAGCGGCACGTCCAGGTGCGTCTAGTGTGTCCAGTTTCGGAAGGGTGTGCACACATCATGCATGGCAGATCTGGTCATGGCTCCCCCTCCAGGCCACACCCCAGAACAGCTCGGCGGGGGGCCGACCGCTGGTGCGGTAGCCCAGGTGCGGCCGGCGGTGGTTGTAGAACTCAAGGTACCGATCCAAGGCCGCCTGCAGGAACCGCACGTGGGTGAAGAACCGACGGCGAAACCCGACGCGCCAGAGCCGGCTCGGGATGGTGCCTTGCAGGCGTTCCACGAATCCATTGGTCCACGCGTGCCGGGGTCGGGTGCGGGTGTGGCGGATCCCCCAGCTGGCAGTGGCCTGCTCGAACGCCCCGCGGTACTCGCTGCCCTGGTCGGTGAGCACGCGGCGGACCGGCCACCCCGCCGCCCGGTAGGCCGGAAGCACCCGAGTGGTCAGGAACCGCGCCGCCTGGGCCGAGAACTCCGTGGCGACCTCGGCGATGGCGTAGGAGCAGGCGGCGTCGCAGGCGGTGTACTGCCAGACCTTGCCCACGCCCTTGAGCTTCCCGATGTCGAACGTGTCCAGGCAGACCAGCTCGCCCGGCTGCTCGGCGGTGAGGTGGGGTGGCCGTCGGCGCTGGGCCCGCGCCAGGGCTCGGCGCGTCCGCTCGGTCAGCAGCCCCGCGGTCTGCGCGCTGCGGGCTTCCAGCACCGCCAGCCGCTGCCACCGGGTCTGCACACCTCCCCGGCGCAGAAACCGCTAGATCGTGGCCGGGGCCAGCCGCCAGCCGCCGTGCTCGGGGCGGGCCAGCTGGGCGCTCAGACGGGCAGGGCCCCAGGTGGGCCAGGCCAGCGCCAAA
>CAZGNA010000302.1:0-2549 GCA_964526945.1 uncultured bacterium | reverse complement strand
GTTCCGCCCTCGCGTCAACCATGAAGACCATTCGGGATCACGCCGGATCCAGGTTAATACACCCGCCTGATTCGTCTAGGGAAACAGCCTGACGTACTAACTGTTAGTACACCCGGTCTTTTCAACTACGATCGTGTGTTCGGGGTGCCCGCGCCCTAGCGTCCGTCGCCGTGGGGTGTGGGCGCTCCTCGACTGCGCCCGGGCTGCCGCCCCTGCCACTCGTCGACCAGCGTGCCGTCCCACAGCTCGGCGCCGTCCAGGTACCCGGCGCGCGCGATCATGTGGGCCGCCACGGGCGCCGTCAGCAGCACGAAGACTACCGCGGCGAGAGCCCGCGTCCGCACGCCCGGGTCGTCGGTCGCCAGCGCCACGGCCAGCAGCAGGCAGCCTGTCCCCAGCGTGGTGGCCTTGCTGGCCGGCTGCATGCGGGTGAAGAGGTCGGGCATCCGGGCCACGCCCAGTGCGGCCAGCAACACGAACAGGCTTCCGAACGCGAGCAGCCCCGCCAGCAGCCACTCCGCCACCGGCCCCAGCGCCGGCAGCGTCATCGTCGGGTCCTCCGTTCGAGGTAGCGCGCGAAGGCCACCGTGCTGAGGAAGCCGATCAACGCCAGCACGATGGCGGCGTCCAGCAGGGTGGCCTCGCCGACCCTGCGCCATCGCCCCCGCATCCAGGATCTCGGGTGCGACATCCCGCACTGCCCTTCCGACGCCCCGGCCCACCACCCGGACGCCCAGGCCCACGGCCCCCGTGCCCAGGCTCACGGCCCCCGTGCCCCGGCCCACGGCCCCCATACCCAGGACCACGGCTCCGATGCCCAGAACCACCACGCCCGCACGCACCGCCATCCCCCTGCTCATCGGAACAACTCCAGCACCCGCCGCTCGAGCTGCTCCTTCAGACGCCGCCGGAACATCTCCACGTCATCGATGTACATGGCGTGAATGTAGAGGACGCGACGGTCAGGCGTGACGTCCAGGCTGAGGGTCCCCGGGGTCAGGGTGATGAGGTTGGCGAACAGCGTGATCTCGGCGTCGGTGTGCACGTCGAGGGGGATCGCCAGGATGCCGGGCCGCATGTGGTGCGTGCGCGTCACGACGTCGTAGGCCACCCGCAGGTTCGCCAACAGCAGCTCCCACAGGTAGAAGAGCGCGAAGCCCAGCGCCAGCCGCAACCGGCGTCCGTAGCGCCCGTCACCGCCGCCCGCCAGCCGCAGCGCCACGAACCCAAGCAGGAACCCCACCGCGAAGTTCGCGAACGTGAAGCGCCCCGTCACCGCCATCCAGGCCAGGGCCAGCAGCACGTTGGCGAGCAGGGGCGTCACGGGGCGTCTCCCAGCACGGCCCGCACGTAACTCGCCGGATCGGCCAGCTGTGCGGCGGCGCGCGCCGTGAGCCTCAGCGCGGGCTCGGCGAGCAGCCCGAGCAACACGGTGATGGTGGCGAGCCCCACGATGGGCGCCAGCATCGCGATGGTGCCTGGGCGGGCCGGTGCCCGCGCGCCAGGCAGGCTTGCGCCGGTCAGGCCTACGCCAGGCAGGCCCGCGCCGGGTGGGCTCGCCCCGGGCGCACTCACACCAGACCACGGCAGCAGCCGCTCCTCGGGCTCGAAGGCCACCTCCGGGGCCTCCTTCCAGAACACCTCGTGCCAGATCTTGGTCATCGAGAATAGCGTGAGCAGGCCGACCACCAGCGCCGTGGCCACGATGGCGTACTCTGCGCCCGCGAGTCCCGCCTGCACCAGCGCCAGCTTGGCCGCGAACCCCGACAGCGGTGGCATGCCCGCCAGCGACAGCGCGGGAATCGCGAACAGCAGCGCCAGCGCCGGCGCCGCGCGTAGAGGCCGCCCAGCGGCGCCAGCGCATACGTCCCCCGCAACCGCCACACCGCACCGCTGACCAGGAACAGGTTGGTCTTCACGATGATGTGGTGCACGATGTAGAAGATGCTGCCCGCCAGCGCCGCGGGCGTGTAGAGCCCCAGGCCCATGATCATGTAGCCGATCTGGCTGATGATGTGAAACGAGAGGATGCGCCGGAACTCACGCTGGGCCACCGCCCCCAGCACCCCCGTGACCATCGTGAGCCCGGCGAGCACCAGGATCACGCGGTGCGTGGTCCCCGGGTCGTGCACGAACAGCAGGGTGAAGACGCGCAGCAGGGCGTAGACGCCCACCTTGGTCAGCAGGCCCGCGAAGACCGCCGAGGTGGCTGCCGGCGGCGTGTGGTACGACGCCGGCAGCCAGAAGAACATCGGGAACACCGCCGCCTTGATGCCGAACGCCGCCAGGAAGAGCATCGCCAGCGTGGTCTGCAGTCCCGGCCCCGCCACCTGGGGGAGCCGGCGCGCCAGGTCGGCCAGGTTCAGCGTGCCCGCCACCCCGTAGAGGATGCCCACGGCCGTGAGGAACAGCGCCGAGGCCAGCAGGTTGAGGGTCACGTACTTGATCGTGCCTTCCATCTGGGCCCGCTCGCCGCCCAACGCCAGCAGCGCGAACGAGCCGATCAGCGCGCCGCCAGCGATCTGGATCTGGGCCTTGACGATATCAAT
>CAZGNA010000301.1:0-2561 GCA_964526945.1 uncultured bacterium | reverse complement strand
CCCCGGCCCGCCTGACGCCTGTGGCGCTGTGAGTGGGCGCGGGGGGAGGCCGGATGGCGGTCGTGCCGATGCTGCGCGGGCGTCGCGCCGCCGTCGACCCGTGGGTGGTGGCGGCGTTCGCTGCAGCGGCGGCCGTCCTGGGCCTGTTCGTCGTCTACCCGACGCTGCGGGTCCTGGTCTACCCCTCGCTGGCCGACTACCTGCAGATTCCCCAACAGTCCCGCTGGCTGCAGGCTGCCCGCGGGAGCCTGGTCATGATGGTGCTCTCCACGGTCACGGCCACCGCCGTGGGCGCGACCTTCGCGTTCGCCCTCAGCCGGCCCTATGTGCCCGGCACCCGGTTCTTCCGCCTGGTGGCGCCGTTGCCGCTGTTCGCGCCGCCGTTCATGGTGGCGTTCGCCTACATCCTGATGTTCGGCCGGCAGGGGCTGATCACGAAGACGTTGTTGGGCCTGGACGCCAACATCTTCGGCTGGCACGGGCTGTGGCTGGTGCAGACGGTGGCGTTCTTCCCGCTGGCGATGCTGATCATCCTCGGCGCCCTGGAGACCGTGAACCCCAGCCTGGAGCACGCGGCCCGCAACCTGGGTGCCGACGAATGGGCGGTGGTGCGCACGATCTCGCTGGCGCTGGCGCGCCCGGGCATCGCCGGCGCCATGCTGGTGGTGGCCATCTCGGTGCTCGCGGACTTCGGCAACGCCGTGGTGATCGCCGGTGCCTTCCCGCTGCTGGCCACCGAGGCGTGGTTCCGGATGGAAGGGCTGGCCGACCTGCGGGGGGCGGCCCTGGTGGTGGCCATGCTGCTGGTCCCCACGGTGGTCCTGTTCTTCCTGGAACGGTACTGGGTGGGCCGCCGCGCCTACGTCACCGTGACGGGGCGCGGCGCGCGCATCGAGCGGCCGCCGACTCATCCGGTGCTGCGCTGGACTGCAGCGGCGGTGTGCACGGCGGTGAGCGTGCTGGTGCTGCTGGTCTACCTGGGCGTCGTCGCCGGTGGGCTCACCGCGGTCTGGGGCCGCGACTGGACGCTGACGACGGCGCACTGGCGGCTGGCGGGCGACCGGGTGGGCGCGCTGGTGACGTCGGTGAAGATCGGCGCGCTGGCCGGCCTCGTCACGGGCGTGGTGAGCGTGGTGGTCGCCTTCCTGGCCTCCCGCGACCTGCCAGGCCGCCGGGTGCTCGACTTCCTGGCCGTGCTGCCGGGCGCGCTGCCCGGCGTCTTCGTCGGCGTGGGCTTCGTGCTGGCCTTCAACGCGCCGCCGCTGGAACTGGCCGGCACGCCGTGGATCCTGGCGCTGGCCCTGGCGTTCTGGCACCTGCCCATGGGCTACCAGGCCGCTGCCGCCACGCTGACCCAGATCGAACGCGCCATCGAGGAGGCGGCCACCAACCTGGGCGCGCCGGGGCTGCGCGTGCTCTGGGACATCTACCTGCCGCTGTTGCGCCGCGCCTTCGTGGGGGCGTTCACGGTGTCGTTCGTCCGGGCCGTGACCAACGTGAGCATCGTGATCTTCCTGGTCACCCCGGGCAACGTCGTGGCCACCTTCGTGATCCTCAACATGATCAGCAACAACCACTGGGGCCCCGCAGCCGCCCTGACGACCATGCTGCTGCTCCTGACGGGCGCCGCGGTGGCCCTGGCCGGCGCCGTGCTCGGCCGGGCGGTGCGGGGGCTGCCGGTGGGATAGCCGCGGCGATGCAGGTGCACCTTCGGCTCGAGCGGGTGACCAAACGCCTGGGGACCACGCTGGCGGTGGACGACGTGTCGCTGGAGGTGCCCGAGGGCAGCTTCACCACGCTGCTGGGGCCGTCGGGCTGCGGCAAGACCACCACGTTGCGCATCGTCGCGGGGTTCTACCGCCCCGATGCCGGCGAGGTGTACCTGCGCGCCACCCGCATCACCGACGTCCCGGCGCACCGCCGGCAGATGGCCATGGTGTTCCAGGAGTACGCGCTCTTCCCGCACATGACCGTCGCCGAGAACGTCGGCTACGGGCTGCGCATGCGCCGGGTCAGCCCTGGCGAGATCGCCCGGCGCGTGACGGCGGCCCTGGACCTCGTGGGCCTGGCGGGGCTTGCCGGCAAGTTCCCCCTGCAGCTGTCGGGCGGCCAGCAGCAGCGCGTGGCCCTGGCCCGCGCCCTGGTCGTGGAACCCGAGGTACTGCTGCTCGACGAGCCGCTGTCGAACCTGGACGCCAAGCTGCGGGTGCGCGTGCGCACCGAGATCCGTGCGCTCCAGCAGGCGCTGGGGAAGACCACGATCTACGTCACGCACGACCAGGAGGAGGCGCTGTCGATCTCGGACCGGATCGCCGTGATGCACCAGGGCCGCATCGTGCAGCTGGGCACGCCGCGCGAGATCTACTACCGGCCCCGCGACCGGTTCGTGGCCGACTTCGTCGGCCTGGCGAACTTCGTCACGGTGGAGGTCGTGGCACCGGGGCGTGTGCGGCTGGACGGCCAGGAGTTCGCGGTGCCGGGCGCGACCGGGGTGGGCCGCGCCACCCTAGTGGTGCGGCCCGAGACGATCGCGCTCTCCCCGCAGCCGCCCGCTGCGAGTG
>CAZGNA010000300.1:0-2581 GCA_964526945.1 uncultured bacterium | reverse complement strand
CCTCCCCTCGCGGTGGCCTCCGGACGGCCTCTTTCACGGTTCCCAGCGCTTCACGATGTGGACCGCAATCTGCAGGAGAAATCCGAGAGCCAGCAGCCCTAACCCCCACCGTGCGAACCGGTGGCGCCGGCGCTCAAACGCCCGCTCCGCATCGCTTTCCCCGTTCCACGTGCGGATGCGCCAGGGCGTCTCTTGCGAACCGAGCCAGAGAAACACGGCGGCGGCTGTGAGCATCGCCAGCCCCGCGAGTTCGGCCCACCACAAGCCGTTCCTCATGTGCGCCTGCGGCGCGTCGGTCGCCACCACGCCCGGCGCACCACGTGCCGGCCCAGCAGTTTGTTCACCAGCCGCCGCGCCATCTTCTCCGGGTCGCCGCTGGCCAGCACCTCCACGTCGCGCCCCAGGCGGGCCAGCCGGTACAGCCAGCGCACCAGCGCCCTCACCGGCGCCTCCATGCGGCTGCGCGGTCCAGGTACTCCCGCACGGCCGCCGCGACGATCTCGCTGACGCGCACCCGCCGCAGCGCCGCTAGGGCCCGCACCTCGTCCGTGAGCGCGCGCGGAAAGTCGCGCAGGAAGAAGACCGTGGTCTTGCGCGGCGGGCGGCGTCGTGACGGACGCAGACGTTGCGTCATGAACCCTCCCCGATTCTAGCGATTGCTAGCGAACGCTAAATTCTCTACCGCCTGGACGGTTTCCTCCCTCCGCGCCCTACCAGCCCACCCCCAGCACGCCCGCTGCGTGACAGGGGCTCCTTCCGCGGGCCGCAGCCTTCAGGAGTCCAGCCATCGCCTTCCCCGCGGAGGCCTCAAAACGGGGCCTGTAACGCAATTGACCCCCCGGGGCCGGCCCTTCCCCTTGGGACCGCCACCGGCCCATCGCGAACACCCGCGTCTATCAAGGGGTTTCGCGTGCCAATTTCGTTACACCGGGACCCCCGTTCCGACGGAGGCGGCGCACCCGTTCCCGGGTCGTCTTCCGGTACGCCCCCGGGCGGCAGGCCCGGCAGAACTTCTGGGCCGGACTACTGGGCAGAAACCGCCCCCCGCACCGCCGGCAGGCGCGGCCGCCGCGGGAGGCCAGCCAGTTGCGCACCACCTGGGCCGGGTCGGCCGCGTCCAGGACGGCCAGGACGTGCTCGACGGTCAGCCACCCTCGCCCGAGGGCGTGCTGCGCCTCGACCAGCAGGGGGTGCACCCCCGCTGCGGTGTGCCGGTGCCCGGGCAGCCAGCGGCATGCCAGCCACCACGCGCCGTCGTCGTCAGCCAGCAGGGGGGACTTGTGGACAGCCTGTGGGCATGCTACAGTCGGCATTGCGCATCGCTCCTTGGGGCCGTCGGCGTTGGTGGCGCCGGCGGCCTGCGTGTTTTACCCGCACCTCATCGGACGCAGCCGGCCGGGATGCCTACAGGACCGGCTTCCCCGGCCTCGCCGGGCGGCCCGGTCAGCCTGTGGCGCCTGCGAAGTCCCAGGGGCGGCCTGGGCCGGTGGGAGGTTTCACCGGGAGGGCGCCGCCCCTGCCATGCCCTCTGCCGGCCGGGCACTGACAACGCAGGGCCGCCTGCAGGCGTCAGCGGACCCCACGCGGGGCAGCCCCGACCGGCTCATGCGCTGCCCCCTCACCGCTTCGGCGCAGCCGCAACGCCCACCGGACGACGCAGCGGCGGACGCTTGCGCGTGACCTCGGCCCCGAAGGGGTCAACCGGATCAGGCGGTGGCGGTGCCTCGTTCGGGGTTCGCGCCCGGCCCAGCGCGTCCAGCGTCGGGTGATACGAGAGCAGCGGCGGCCGGCGCTCCGCGATGGCGGCCCCCACGGGGTCGGTCGCCTGCTGCTGGCGCTTCAACCGCTGCAGTTCGCGAGTTCCCGCATCCCCGCGCCCGCGCACCGCGTCCCCGAAGGGATCGGCCCGCACGCGCTGCTCCAGGTGCTTGAGGCGCACCTCGACGTTGCCCATCGCCTCGACCACGGGCCGCAAGGCCGCCCGCAGCACCGCCTCCAGCGTCTGCCTGTCCACGTCACCCTCACCCCATTTCGTCGCCTCCGTGACCGGATGCAGCACCACGCGCCGCGTGCTCTTGAGGTCGTGCTCGATCTCTTCGCCCCGCAGCCGCACGGCCACGTGCCACGTGCCCTCGGGCACCTGCAGGCCATGCCAGTTCACGCCCCCGGGAGGCGCGATGCCCGATTCGACCACCTCGCCGAGCACCTTCCCGCTGCGGTCGGCCAGCCGCGCGCCGCTCAAGATAAACTTGTGGGCAATCTCCAGCACGGCGTCCTCGGTGAGCCCCTCACCCGGCGTCAGCAACGCCAGGTAGGCGACTGTGCGCCCGCGTCCGTCAGCGCCCAGGCGGGCCACCTGCGCGTAGAACGTCCCCGGCAGGTCAGGTGCAGTCCGCAGCACCATTAGCGCTCCCTCCCAAAGCGCGACGGCACCACCTCGGCCAGGCTCACGGGCTCCACGTCGGGAACCTCGCACCCTTCGGACCTCGCCCGCGCCAGCCACAGCGCCAGCAGGCAGCGCTCGGTGCCCACCGCGTAGTCGAACGTCAGTGTCTTGTTGCGGAGCACCTTGGCTTCCTGC
>CAZGNA010000299.1:0-2606 GCA_964526945.1 uncultured bacterium | reverse complement strand
CGCGCGGCGCCGCGGCCGGCGCGGGAGACGGCGGCGCGCCCACCGGTGCCTGTGCTGCCGGACGGACGACGACCCGGGGGGGTGCCTCGGTGGCTGGGCGCAGTTCCGCGACGGGCGCGGGCTCGGCAGGCGCGGCTGGCGCGGTGATCTTGCGAACACCCAGGATGCGCTCGCCGGTGGGCGTGCGGGCGTCGATCTTCGGCTCGGCCGCCGGCGGCGGGGGGGCCACGGGGGTGGGGGCGGCTTTCTTCCCCTTCGGCCGCGTGGCGGCCACGTGGAGGCGCACGCGCTCCTCCTGTGCGACGGTCAGGCTGCTGCTGTGGCTCTTGACCGCGATCTTCAGGAGCGCCAGGATCTCCATCATCTCCTTGGTCGCAAGCCCCAGCTCTTTGGCCAGCTCGTACACCCGCATCGCTGCCTCCCTACTGCGCGCCCGGCGTCCGCGCCCGTTGCGCCTGCGTCACTACGACCCGCAGCGCCGCCGTCACGTCCTCGGGAATCGGTACCTCGAGGGCACGCTGCAAGCGCCCTTCGCGCACCGCAGACTCGGCACAGGCCTCCGACGGGCAGACGTACGCGCCGCGGCCCGCGACCTTCCCGGTGGTGTCCACCCGCACCTCACCGGTCGGCGTGCGCACCACGCGCAGTAGCTCGCGCTTGGGCCGGACTTGCCGGCAGGCCACGCACTGGCGCTGGGGCACATGGCGCACTCTGGGCATCGGCACCCTCGCCTAGCTGGCCTGCTCCTCGCGTCCGCTGCCCGTGGCCGCCGTCTCCGCCTGCGCGGCCTGTGCCGGGGGCGCCGCCATCTCGTCCTCGGGCAGATCGATGAAGATCTTCTGCGCCTCGATCTCCTTGATCTGCGACTCGCTCTTGATGTCGATCCGCCACCCCGTGAGCTTGGCCGCCAGGCGGGCGTTCTGCCCTTCGCGCCCGATCGCCAGCGACAGCTGGTGGTCGGGCACGACCACCAGGGCCGTCTTGGTCGGCTCCTGGATCTCCACCCGCACGACCTTGGCCGGGCTCAGCGCCGCGGCCACGAACTGTGCGGCATCCGGGCTCCACGCCACGATGTCGATCTTCTCGCCCCGCAGCTCGTCCACGATGGCCTGGACCCGCGATCCCTTGGGCCCCACGCACGCGCCCACCGCGTCCACGTTCCGATCGCGGGAGGCCACGGCGATCTTGCTCCGGGTACCGGCTTCCCGCGCGATGGCCTTGAGCTCGACGATGCCCTCGTAGACTTCGGGGACCTCCAGCTCGAACAGACGCTTGAGCAGCCCGGGGTGGGTTCGCGACACCACGATCTGCGGCCCGCGGGTGCCCTGGCGTACCTCCACCACGTAGGCCTTGACCCGCTCGCCCTGCCGGTAGGACTCCCGCGGGATCTGCTCGGGGGGCGGCAGGACCGCCTCGATGCGCCCCAGGTCCAGGTAGACGTTCTTCCGCTCGATGCGCTGGACGATGCCGGTGACGATGTCCCCTTCGCGATCGCGAAACTCCTTGTACACGAGCTCGCGCTCGGCCTCCCGCAGGCGCTGCACCACCACCTGCTTGGCGGTCTGCGCCGCGATGCGGCCGAAGTCCTTGGGCGTCACCTCCACCTCGACCATGTCGCCCACCTGGGCGCTGGGGTCCCACTCCCGCACCTGCGCCAGGGCGATCTGGGTCGTCGGGTCCTCCACGTGCTCCACCACGGTGCGCACCTGATAGGCCCGCATCTCGCCGGTGGCGCGATCCATCTCGATCCGCATGTTCTGGGCGGTCGACCCAAAGTTCTTCTTGTAGGCCGACAGCAGTGCCGCCTCGATCGCCTCGATGATGACATCCTTGCTGATACCTCGCTCTTCCTCGAGTTGCTCGAGGGCCCGCAGCAGCTCGACGTTCATGACCCCGCACGTCCTCCCCGCTCGAAGTCCTCCCGCAGGTCGTCCATCTCCACCACCAGCCGCGCCGCCACCACGGCCGCCAGGGGCAGCCGCACGCGCCCCGTGTCCGTGTCCAGGACCACGTCACTCCCCTCCAGACCCGCCAGACGCCCGCGCCACCGCCGGCGCCCCCCGACGGGCGCGCGGGTCGTCACGTCGACCTTGCGCCCGGCGAACCGGGTGAAGTCGGCCTCGCTGCGCAGCGGCCGGTCCAGCCCCGGCGACGCCACCTCCAGCGTGTAGGCGTGCGGGATGGGATCGTGCAGATCGAGCGCGCGGCTCAGTTCCTCGGAGACGCGCGCGCAGTCCTCCACCGAGACCGCCGTGGCCCCCTCGACGAAGACGCGCACCACGGTCCGGCGCCCCTCGCCAAGCACGTCCACGCCGACCAGGGTGAGGCCGTGCCGCGCGGCCACAGCAGCCGCCAGCGCCTCCACCTGGGCCGTCCACGCCGGCCCCCGCGTCGCCATTCCCGGCATCGCCTCGTCCCCCACAAAAAACGAGCGGGCTCACACACCCACTCGCGCGCACCACGCGCCGGCGGCGCACACACGCCGGCCCCTTGATCCTACCAACAGCGATGGTACCACAGGGCCCCCCGCGGGGCAAGCGGGCGGGTTCGGGGTGTAATAGCTCATTGATTTTGTCACCCCCTAACGGCTCAGTGAATCTGTCACC
>CAZGNA010000298.1:0-2636 GCA_964526945.1 uncultured bacterium | reverse complement strand
GCGCGACGCGGTGGGGCGTGAGCCGCCGCCATCGCAGGGGCCGCCCTCTCGCCCGTGGACGGGAGACGGGCCGCCGTCGGCGGTGCGGCGGTCCGGCCGGGGCGGCGACAGCGGCAGCGCCCTTGCCCACCAGTGGCTCACCCCGGAAGGGATCGCGCGGTTACGCGACGGCTATCGGCTGACCTGGCGCGAGATCGACATCCTGCTGCGCTACTACCTGGTGCCCCCGCCCGCCGGCGACGAGGCGGCCACGCGCCGCGCGCTGGCCCGGCAGCTCGGCCTGACCGACGGGACCCTGCGCGCCTACGTCAACGGGATCCGCGCGAAGCTCGGGCTGCGCGCCCGCCGCGGGGCGCTCGCGTACTGGGCGTGGGCCCGGGCCGAGGGGATGCTCCGGGAACGGGATCCGTAGGCGAGAACGCCCCCTCGCCCGTGGTGTGGCCGCTGGCCGTCGCGCTGTCCACGTCACATCCCAGGCGGCAGCCCGCCCCGGCGTCACAGCCGCGGATCGAGGGCGTCGCGCAGCCCGTCGCCCAGGAAGTTGAAGCCCAGCACCGTGAGCATGATGGCCAGGCCGGGGAAGGTCGAGATGTGCGGGGCCGTCCGCAGGAACCCGCGGCCCTCGTTGAGCATCGTGCCCCACGACGGCGTCGGCGGCTGCACGCCCAGCCCCAGGAACGACAGGGCCGCCTCGGCGATGATGGCCGTGGCCATCCCCACGGTGGCCAGCACGATGATCGGCGCCAGCGTGTTGGGCAGGATGTGCCGGATCAGGATACGCCCGTCGCCCACGCCCACCGCCCGGGCGGCGTGCACGAAGTCCAACTCGCGCAGCACCAGCACCTGCCCGCGCACCACCCGCGCGTAGGTCGTCCACGCCACCAGACCCAGCGCGATCATCACGTTCACCAGGCTGGGTCCCAGCACGGCGATGATGCCGATGGCCAGGACGATCACCGGGAACGCCAGGAACACGTCGACCGTACGCATGAGCACGCTGTCGACCCACCCGCCGTAGTAGCCCGCCGCCAGCCCCACGAGGGTGCCCAGCGTGGCGGCGATGCCCACGGCCACCAGTCCCACCTGGAGCGAGATGCGCGTCCCGTAGATCAGGCGCGCCAGGATGTCGCGGCCGACCGCATCGGTGCCCAGCAGATGCCCGCCCACGCCCGGGGGCGCTGCCGGGTGGGCGTAGTCGATCGCCAGCGGGTCGGTTGGCGCGAGCAGCGGCGCGAAG
Organism: uncultured bacterium; assembly: GCA_964526945.1. Classification (GTDB taxonomy): domain Bacteria; phylum Sysuimicrobiota; class Sysuimicrobiia; order Sysuimicrobiales; family Humicultoraceae; genus Fervidifonticultor. Next base: position 1,399 of record CAZGNA010000298.1, on the reverse strand, counting down.
ATCGCCAGCAGGACGATGCCGGCGATGATGCCCATCCCCAGCATCGCCAGCCGGTGACGGCGCAGCCGACGCCAGGCCGCCGCCCAGGAGCTCTCGTGGCGGGCGGTACCGGCGGGGGCCCGTCCGGCCGCTTCAGCCCGCAGCGGGGATGCGCGGTCACCCACGCCGCGACGTCGCGGCCAGCCCGCGCCGGCCGGCGCCCTCACTGATAGCGGATCCGCGGGTCGATGACCGCATAGAGCACGTCGACCGCCAGGTTGGCGCAGATGCGCACCACGGCGATCATGAGCACGACGCCCTGCACGACGGGAAAGTCTCGCTGGAAGATCGAGCGGATCGCCAGGCGCCCGATGCCGGGCCAGGCGAAGATCGTCTCGGTGATCACCGCCCCGCCGAGCAACGCGCCGAACTCGAGGCCGACGACCGTCACCACGGGGAAGGGGATCAGCGCGTTGCGCAGAGCGTGGCGCAGCACCACCCGCGGGCCGGGAAGGCCCTTGGCCCGCGCCGTGCGGATGTAGTCCTGGCCGATCACCTCGAGCATGGCGCTGCGGGTGAGCCGCGTGATCACCGCTGCCAGCGCCGAGCCCAGCGTGACTGCCGGCAGGACCAGGTGGGCGGCGGCCGTGGCCAGCGCCGACGGGTCGCCCGTGGTCACCAGGGTGACCAGGCCGCCGGCGAGCGACGCGGGGCGCCCCGAGGCGGGCAACCATCCCAGCCGCAGTGCAAACAGGAAGATCAGCATGACGCCCAGCCAGAAGTTGGGCATGGAGATGCCCAGCAGCGCCGCCACGGTGCCGGCCGTGTCGACCACGGTGTACTTGCGGATCGCCGAGACCACCCCGGCGGGGATCGCAATGGCCAGGGCCACCGCGATGGCCGCTAGCGTTAGCTCAATGGTGGCCGGGAGACGCTCGCGGATCAGGCGGCTCACCGGCTCGTCGGATGCGAGGGAGAGCCCCAGGTCGCCGGTGACCACGCGCCGCAGGAACTTCAGGTACTGCACCGGGATGGGCTGGTCGAGCCCCAGCACCTGCCGCAGGCGGACGATCTCGTCGGGGGTGGCCTGCTCGACCCCGATCATGATGACGATCGGATCGCCGGGGACCAGCCGGATGGTCGTGAAGATCACGACCGAGATCCCAAACAGCAGCGGGACCATGGCCAGGAGGCGCCGCGCGATGTAGCGACCCACTAGCGGGCCCTTGCGGCCGCCGGCCGGGGCATGGCCCGCATGGACGATCGAGACGAGGTCACGGCGGTGAGTGGCGAGAGAATGCTCATCGGCCCGATCGCGAGGGCGGCGTAGAGCAGGAAGATCGCGGCGGCGCCGGTGATGCCCGAGAGCCCGCCCCAGAGGAACGCCTCGACCGACGGGCGGGCCGGCACGACGAACGCG
>CAZGNA010000297.1:0-2667 GCA_964526945.1 uncultured bacterium | reverse complement strand
GCACGGCCGCGGCGCCCTCGAGATCGGCGATGGCGCGGGCGACGCGCAGCAGGCGGCGCGTCGCCCGCGCGCCCAGCAGCAGCCGGTCGGCACACTGGCGGACGAAGGCCAACGCCTCGGCGGCCACCGGGCCGGCCTCGGGCAGCGCGCCGTCGCCGATCCCTCGCCGTCGGCGATCCTGCGCGCGTTCGCGCGCAGCCACCACCCGGGCGCGCACCGCCGCCGAACCTTCGCCCGGCCTCCCCGCGAGCACGGCGTCGGTGGGCGGACGCGGCACCTCCACATGCATGTCGATCCGGTCGAGCAGCGGCCCCGAGAGCCGCGCCAGGTAGCGTTGGACCTGGGCGGGCGTGCACCGGCACGGCCGCTGAGGATCGCCCCGAAAGCCGCACGGACACGGGTTCATGGCCGCCACCAGCATGAACTGCGCGGGGAACCGGACCACGCCGTGCACGCGCGCCACGGTGATCACGCCCTCCTCCAGCGGCTGGCGCAGCACCTCCAGGGCGTCGTGCCGGAACTCGGGCAACTCGTCGAGGAAGAGCACGCCGTGGTGCGCGAGGGTGACCTCGCCGGGTCGCGGCACCACCCCACCGCCTGCCAGGGCAGACGCGCTCGCGGTGTGATGGGGCGCGCGGAACGGCCGGTCCCACACCAGGCCTGCGCCGGCCGGCAGGCGACCGGCCACGCTGTAGATCCTGGTGACGTCCACCGCTTCGTCGCGGCTCAGCGGCGGCAGGATCGTCGGGAGCCGCCGCGCGAGCATCGTCATGCCGACGCCGGGCGGGCCGACCAGCAGCAGGTTGAGGCCGCCCGCCGCCGCGACCTCCAGGGCCCGACACGCGGCGGGCTGTCCGCGCACGTCGGCCAGGTCCAGCGGTGACGTCTGACGCGCCCCGGCGCACACCGGCGGCGGGGCCGGCGGGACCGGGCGGACGCCGGTGAGGTGGTCGACGACGGCACGCAGGCTGGCCAGCGCATACACGCGCACCTCCTCGACGACCGCGGCTTCCCCGGCACTCGCGGCAGGGGCGAGCAGCCCTCGCGCGCGGGTCCGCCGCACGGTCTCGGCCACGGACAGGACGCCGGGCACGGGACGCAGCGCGCCGTCGAGCGCCAGCTCGCCCAGCGCCACGTAGCCGTCCGCGGCGTCGGCGGGCAGCTGGCCGGTGGCCACCAGCACGCCCAGGGCGATGGGCAGGTCGAGGGCGGGGCCCTCTTTCCGTCGATCGGCCGGTGCGAGGTTCACCACGATCCGCCGCGGTGGCATCGCGTAGCCGGAGTTGCGGATCGCTGCGCGCACGCGCTCCCGCGCCTCCTGCACCGCGGCGTCGGGCAACCCCACGATCGTGAACGTCGGCAGCCCGGGCCCGACGTCGACCTCCACCGATACCGGCACGGCCTCCAGGCCGGCGAGCGTCGCGCTGCGAATCGTTGCCAGCATGGGTCGTGCCGATCCCCATCTGGTGCATCGGCCGCAGACGCCCGGCTGTGCAGCCCCCAACGTCTCTGCGCTGCCCCCAGCTGCACGTCACGGCACACTGAGGGCAAGGGGGCCTTCTGCGGGCACCTGGCCCGTCTCTGCGCTGCCCCCGGTGCGCGTCACGGCACGGGCGGTCGGCTCGCGACGGTGCAGGTCCGACGGTCTCTGCGCCGCCGGTTCGGTTTTTGAAGGATTACACAGACTTGCGTAGAATTACGCAACGATGCCTGCGCGAATCGACCGTGCCCGCGAGGGTCGGTGGCTGCCCCTCGGTCAGGCCGCGGCGTTGCTCGGCGTGGACGAGGCGACGTTGCGTCACTGGGCCGATACCGGCCGTGTGCGCACGTTCCGCACCCCGGGTGGCCATCGCCGGTTCCGCGAGGGCGACCTGTACGCGTTGCTGCAGCACGAGGCGCCACGGGTCGACGATCTGGCGCACCTGGTGCGGCGGCGCAGCGCCCGGGTGCTGGCCGGCACGCCGGCCCGCCCGCTCCAGCGGCGCCCGTGGTTCGCGGCGCTCGACCCCGCGCTGCGCGCCCGGGCACGCGAGCACGGCCGCCACCTGTTCGCCGCCGTCGTGCAGTTCATGGCGCAGCCCGAGGCGCGGCGGGCGCTGCGCCAGCAGCTGCTGGAGCGCGCCGCGCGCTACGGCGGCGAGCTCCAGCGCGCGGGGATCGGCCCGGCCGAGGCCGCCGAGGCGTTCGCGTACTTTCGCCACCTGGTGCTCACCATGGTGACCGCACCGCGGGGCCGCGGCGGCCTGCTGGACGAACGGCAGGTGCGCACGCTGGTCGAGACCAGCGAGCTGCTCGATGCCGTCTTCGTCGCGATGCTGCGCGCCCACGACACCGCGCCCGCACGCGCCGGCCGCCGCGCGACCACGACCGCGCACGACGCGACGGCGACGTCGCCGGAGCCGCACTGATGGCAGCGTGTCGTCCACGGGTTCGCGTGGGCACGCGCGGCAGCGCGCTGGCCCTGGTCATGACCGCGCGGGTCCTGACGGAGCTGCGGGCGCTGGGGCTGGAAGGTGAGCCCGTCACGATCCGCACGCGCGGCGACGCGCACCCCGACCGGCCGACGCGCGCGCTCGGCCCCGGGGCGTTCGTCAAGGAGCTGGAGGATGCCCTCGCGGACGGGCGGATCGACCTGGCGGTGCACAGCGCCAAGGACCTGCACAGCCA
>CAZGNA010000296.1:937-2684 GCA_964526945.1 uncultured bacterium | reverse complement strand
CTCGCCAAGCGCTGCCTGCGAAGAATGGGTTGCGCCCGTCGAACCTGAATCATTCGCCGGTCGAAATCGCGCGGTGAAATGGCGCAGAAACGGCGCCTGGTAGGTCAGCTCGAGTCCGCGCACCTGCTCGCGTCGCTTCCACACTTCCAGGATCACTTCCACCACGTAGTCGATATGGCTCTGTGTGTAGACGCGCCGCGGGATCGCCAGTCGCACTAGGTCCATCGTCGCATGCTCACCGAACATCAACGTACCAATTTCCACCGAGCGCACGCCACCTTCGCGATAGAGTTCAGCGGCCAACGCCACACCGGGAAACTGGCTCGGCGGGACGTGCGGGAGAAACTCCCGTGCGTCTAGGTAGATCGCGTGTCCACCCGGCGGCTGCACGATCGGCACTCCTTCACGAGCGATGTGCTCGCCCAGGTAAGCGGTCGAAACGATGCGGTAGTGCAGATAGTCTTCGTCGAGTGCTTCGTTCAATCCCACGGCAATCGCTTCCAGGTCGCGCCCGGCCAGCCCGCCATAGGTCGGGAAGCCTTCGGTTAGGATGAGCAGGTCTTTTTCCTGCTGCGCCAGCGCGTCGTCATTCGTGCACAGAAACCCGCCGATATTGGCCAGCCCGTCCTTCTTGGCCGACATCGTGCAGCCATCCGCATAGGAGAACATCTCCCGGGCAATCTCGCGCGGGGTTTTGTGGGCATAGCCCGGCTCGCGCAGCTTGATGAAGTAGGCGTTTTCGGCGAACCGGCAGGCGTCGAGGTAAAGCGGGATGTCGTGCTCGTGGCAGATGGCCTTCACCTCGCGGAGGTTGGCCATGGAGACCGGCTGGCCGCCACCGGAGTTGTTGGTCAGCGTCAGCATCACCAGCGGGATGCGTTCGCGGCCGACGCGCGCAATCAATTCCCGCAGCCGTGCCGTGTCCATGTCGCCTTTGAAAGGATGATAGGTGGCGGGTTCGAGCGCTTCCGGCACCGGCAGGTCTACGGCTTCGGCGCCTACGAATTCGCAGTTCGCGCGCGTGGTATCGAAGTGCGTGTTGTTGGGCACCACGTCGCCTTTTTTGCACATCACGGTGAACAGAATGCGCTCGGCCGCGCGACCCTGGTGCGTAGGGATCACGTGTCGAAAACCAAAAATGGACTGCACCGCGTCGCGGAAGCGCGTAAAACTGGGCGAGCCTGCATAGGATTCGTCGCCGCGCATCATGGCGGCCCACTGCTCGGTGGACATGGCGTTGGTTCCCGAATCCGTCAGCAGGTCAATCAGGATGTATTCGGCGGGCACCAGAAACAGGTTGTAGCCAGCCTGCTGGAGCAACGCCTCGCGCTGTTCCCGCGTCGTCTTGCGAATCGGTTCGACGGTCTTGATGCGGAACGGTTCGATGATGGTTTTGATGGCCATGCCGACCTCGTCGAAAGGCGCTCTTCATTGTAGTCCGGTGCCTGTTCGGCGCCCATAGGTTTGCTCAGTTTTTGCTTTCCCGGCGACCCGGAATGTGGCAGAAATGCGACAGCCTTTTGACTCCGCAAGAGACAACCCGACGGTTCAAATGGTCGGAGGAACAACCATGATCAACACCAAACGAATGATCTGGGCCTTCCTGGCCGCCGTGGCCGTGGCGGCTGCCTACGAGTTCGCGGTGTTCGAAATGGCCCTGGCGAACTTTCACGCCGAGCATGCCGACTGGCTGAAGCCCCAAGCCGAGCTGCCCAGGTTGCGGATGTTTCTGACCACGGCACTGAAT
>CAZGNA010000296.1:0-917 GCA_964526945.1 uncultured bacterium | reverse complement strand
ACGCTGTTTTACGCGCTGTTTGCCCGCCACCGCGCCTCGAGCGTTTCCACGGGCCTCGTCTTCGGCGTCCTGCTCGGCTTGATCGCCGGCTGGGTGCCGCAGGCGTTCAACAAAATGCTATTCGTAGACTACCCGTTCTACTTGCCCTGGGGCACGGCCCTATTCGCCGAAACTGTACTCGTCGGCTTGGTACTCGGGCTCGTCTACCGGGAATAACGCCTCGACTACCACTCGCGAGCGAGTACGGCGACGATTCGCGCCAGCGCCTCGGCGTCGCGCACGTCGATCACTTCGCCGGGCGAGTGCGAATACCGCAAAGGCCAGCCGATGGGAACATCCACCGTGCCGTAGCGCAAAAAAGCTGCGCCGTCGTTGCCACCGCCGGTCACGCCAAACTGCACGGGAATGCTGTTTCGCTGCGCCAGGGCAACGACCCGGTCCACCAGTTCCCGCCGCACAATGTTGGAATTGTCCACCGCGCGGATGACGAATCCTTTACCGACCTGTCCGTAGCCGAAGCGTTTCTCTTCCAGTGGCGAATCCGAGCTGACGAAAGTGTCCACGGCGAAAACGTAATCCGGCGTGCGTCCTTGCTGCGCCAGTCGGGTGGCCAGTGCGAACGCCCCGCGCAAGCCCACTTCTTCTTCGGTCACCCAGGCCAGAAGCACTTCGCGTCCGGCCAGATTCGGTCCCAGCTCCCACGCCGCGGCAATCAGCGCGGCCGAGCCGACACGGTCGTCGAAGCTGCGCCCGTTGGCCCGCGTACCGAACAGCGGACGATATTTCTTCGGCACGGTCAGCGAATCGCCCACCTGGATGCCCAGCTCGGCCACTTGTTCCGGAGTACGCGCTCCTACATCCACACGCAGCACCTGGGCGGGTCCGCGCGGCCAGTCGAACGTCGGCTCCCCCCATCC
>CAZGNA010000295.1:0-2689 GCA_964526945.1 uncultured bacterium | reverse complement strand
CGGATCTGATCGTCGTGCTCGATGGCGGCGCGATCGTCGAGCAGGGCACCCACGAGCAGCTGCTGGCGCGCGGCGGCCTGTATGCCGACCTGTACCAGCGCCAGCTGTTGCGCGAGGCGCTGGAGGCCGAGGACGGAGCCGCGGACGGCGACCTGGGGGCGGGGGCAGCGGCCGCCGCCTCGGCGGCCGCCCGCCGGCCACCGGACGCCGCCCCACCGGACCCCGCCCCGTCCGATCGGGGGCAGACGTGAGCGTGCACCTCCCCGAGGAGGAGTTCGCCGGCGTCGCTTACGACGGCCGGTTGCTGCGCCGCCTGCTGCGCTACGTGCAGCCGTATCGCGGCGCGGTGGCGGCTGCCGTCGTCCTCCTGCTGCTCACCTCGGCCGCGGGCCTGGCGGGGCCCTACCTGGTGCGGGTGGCCATCGACGCCCACATCGCCCCGGGCCGGCTGGCCGGGTTGGGCTGGGTCGTCGCGGCGTACGTGGGCGCGCTGGTGGCGGGGTTTGGGCTGCGGTACGCGCAGACGTACGTCATGGCCTGGGTGGGGCAGCGCGCGATGCACGACCTGCGCACCGAGCTGTTCGCGCACCTGCAGCGGCTGTCGGTGGGCTTCTACACCCGGCAGCCGGTCGGCCGGCTGGTCACCCGCGTCACCAACGACATCGACGCCCTGAACGAGCTGATCACGCAGGGCGTGGTGGCGGTCTTCGGGGACCTGGTGACGCTGGTCGGGATCGTGGCCATCATGCTCTACCTCGACTGGCGCCTGGCGCTGGCGACGCTGGCGGTCCTGCCCCTCATCGTGGCCGCCACCCTGCGGTTTCGCGTCCGCGCCCGGGAGGCGTACCGGCAGGTGCGCCTGCGCCTGGCCCGCATCAACGCCTTCCTCAACGAGCACCTGATGGGCATGGCGGTCGTGCAGCTGTTCGGCCGCGCGGCGCGCGAGCAGGCGCGCTTCGACGCGCTCAACCGGGAGCACCTCGCGGCCAGCCTGGCGGCCCTGCGGTCGTTTGCGTTCTTCCACCCGATGGTCGGTGCGCTCTCGGCGGCGGCCGTGGCGGTGATCGTGGCGTACGGCGGCGTGCGCGCGCTGGCCGGCGGCGTGACCGTTGGGCTCGTGGTGGCGTTCATCCAGTACGCGCAGCGCTTCTTCGAGCCCATCGAGGACCTGGCCGAGAAGTACAACATCCTGCAGGCCGCCATGGCGTCGTCGGAGCGCATCTTCCGGTTGCTGGACGAACCCGTGGAGGTGGACGATCCCCCGGCGCCGGTCGTGGTGCCGACCGTGCGGGGCGAGATCGAGTTCCGTCGCGTGTGGTTCGCCTACGAGGCCGACGACTGGGTGCTGCGCGACGTCTCGTTCCGGGTGCGCCCGGGCGAGCGCGTGGCGCTGGTGGGGCCCACCGGCGCCGGCAAGTCGTCCATCATCAACCTGCTGCTGCGCTTCTACGACCCCCAGCGCGGGCAGGTGCTGGTGGACGGGGTCGACGTGCGCGCGTGGCGTCAGCAGGACCTGCGGCGGCAGCTGGGCCTGGTGGCCCAGGACGTCTTCCTGTTCTCGGGGACGATCGCCGACAACATCCGGCTGGGGACGGCGGGCATCACCGACGATGCGGTGCGCCGCGCCGCGGCGTTCGTGAACGCCGCGCCGTTCATCGAGCGGCTGCCCGGCGGCTACCAGGCCGTGGTGCACGAGCGCGGCGCGACGCTGTCGGTGGGACAGAAGCAGCTGCTCGCGCTGGCCCGGGCCCTGGCCCACAACCCCCAGATCGTGCTGGTCCTCGACGAGGCCACCAGCAGCGTGGATCCCGAGACCGAGCACCTGATCCAGGAGGCGCTGCGCCGGGTACTGTACGGTCGGACCGCCATCGTGGTCGCCCACCGGCTGTCCACCGTCCAGGACGCCGACCGGATCCTGGTGCTCCACCGGGGGCGGATCGTGGAGGAGGGGACGCACGCCGCGCTGCTGGCGCGCGGCGGGCTGTACGCGCGCCTGTACCAGTTGCAGTATCATGAGCAGGAGGCCAGCGTGCGCCGGTCGGACGCGGCCGGCGCTGTCGGACGAGGAGGGGGAGGAGGACCATGAGCACGCGGGGACAGGGCCACCCCGTGCTGAAGCGGCTGCGGGAGACCGCGCTGGCGGCCCTGGAGGAGCGCCGCGGCCTCGTGATCTACGCGCGCATCGACGCCCAGGAGATGGACCGCATGGCCCGCCAGATCGAGCGCGAGGCCATCGAGAAGATCCGGGCGGCGCTGCCCGACGACGTCGACCTGCCCGAGCTGGCCGGGGTGCGCAATCGTCTGGCCCGCATGGACGAGCAACTGCGCGCGCTGGACGCGCGCACGGAGATCTCCGACCGCTCGCGGGCGCTGGAACGCGACGACATCACCTGGCGGGCGTTCGAGGACCTGGTGTGGCTGCTGGGCATCGACTGAGGGGCAGGACGTCCGCTCCGGACATCGCGCGCCGCAGCTCGACCGTCCGCACGCTCCGGTGGTGCCCCCGGCTGTGCCCGGCCATCGGGCCAGTGCCCCCACGGCAGGACCCGCCGACCCGCGGTGCGCACCTGCGCTACCGGCCGGCCGTCGTGGCCGCGCGCGGCGTTGCGCCGGATCGGGCGGCGGTGCGGTGGCGCGCCGCCGTGCTGCTCGGGCTGGTCGCGCTGGGGGCCGTGGGGATGATGGCCTC
>CAZGNA010000294.1:0-2691 GCA_964526945.1 uncultured bacterium | reverse complement strand
ATCACCTCGCCGGTGGAACGCATCTCCGGCCCCAGCAACGGATCGGCACCGAACAGCTTGCCGGTCGAGAACACCGGCGCCTTGACGGCCCAGCGCCCGGGCGGCGGGAGCAGCCGCACGCCGGGGTAGCCGAGCTCGGCCAGGGACGCCCCCAGCATCACCTTGGTGGCCAGCCGCACCAGCGGCACGCCGGTGGCCTTGCTGACGAAGGGCACCGTGCGGCTGGCGCGCGGGTTGACCTCGAGCACGTACGGCTGCCCCTGCCAGACCACGAACTGGATGTTGAGGAAGCCGCGCACCCGCAGCGCCCACGCGATGCGCGCCGCGTAGTCCAACAGCCTGGCGCTGACCTCGCCCGAGACCGACCGCGCCGGCAGCAGCGCCATGCTGTCGCCCGAGTGCACACCCGCCCGCTCGATCTGTTCCATGAGGGCCGGCACCAGCAGGTTGGTGCCGTCAGCCACCGCGTCCAGCTCCACCTCGAGGCCGGCCAGGTAGCGGTCGAGCAGCACCGGCACCGGCACACCGGCGGCGGCTGCGCCGGCGAGCGCCTCGCGCGCCGCCTCCTCCACCTCGTCCAGCGTGCGGGCGATGACCATGCCCCGTCCGCCCAGCACGTACGAGGGCCGCACCAACAGCGGCAGGCCCTCGCGGCGCGCGATGGCCACGGCCTCGTCGACCGTGGTGGCGGTCCATCCGGGCGGCTGGGGGATCCCCAGCTCGCGCAGCAGGGCGGCGAACTTGCGCCGGTCCTCGGAGACGTCCAGGCTCTCGGGCGCGGTGCCCAGGATGCGCACGCCCTCGCGCGCCAGCGGCATCGCCGCCACCAGGGGCGTCTGCCCGCCGAACTGCACCAGCACGCCCTGGGCGCCCTCGCGCTCCACCACCGCGCGGACGTCGTCGGGCGCGAGCGGCTCGACGTAGAGGCGGTCGGAGAGGTCGAAGTCGGTGGACACGGTTTCGGGGTTGTTGTTCACGACCACGGCATCCCATCCGGCCTGGCGCAACGCCAGCACGGCGTGGACGGTGCAGTAGTCGAACTCGATGCCCTGGCCGATGCGGATCGGGCCCGAGCCGAGCACCACGGCCGTACGCCGGCGCGGGGCGGGGACCTCGTCCTCGTCCTCCCAGGTGGCGTAGTAGTAGGGGGTGCGCGCGGGGAACTCGCCGGCGCACGTGTCGACGCTCTTGTAGGTCGGCCGCAGGCCCACGGCCTCCCGGCGCGCCCGCACGTCCCGGGGGGCCAGCCCGGTGAAGTGGGCGATGGCGCGGTCGTCGAACCCCAGACGCACCACGCGCCGTAGCAGCTCGGGGTCGAGGTGGGCCGGCCCGGCTGCCAGCGCCCGCTCGGCCGCCACGATGCGTGCTACCCCGGCCACGAAGAACGGGTCGATGCCGGTGGCGGCGGCCAGCGCGTCGACCGCAGCGCCCCGGCGCAGCGCCTCGGCCAGAGCGAAGAGCCGGTGCTCGTGCGGCGTGCGCACCCGTGCCCAGACGGCGTCGTCGCTCCACCGGTCGGCCATGGGGTGCCACAGGCCCACGGCCCCCACGTCCAGGCCGCGCACCCCTTTCAGCAAGGCTTCCTCGAAGGTCCGGCCCAGTGCCAGCACCTCGCCGGTGGACTTCATCTGGGTGCCCAGCGTGCGCTCCACGCCCGGGAACTTGTCGAAGGGCCAGCGCGGGATCTTCACGGCCAGGTAGTCCAGCGCCGGCTCGAACGCCGCGGTGCCCCCGGTGATGGCGTTGGTGATCTCGTCCAGCCGCGCGCCCAGCGCGATCTGCGCGGCGACCCGCGCGATGGGGTAGCCGGTGGCCTTGGAGGCCAGGGCGCTCGAGCGGCTGACCCGGGGGTTGACCTCGATGACGTAGTAGCGCGCGCCGGTCGGATCGGTCGGGTCGAGCGCGAACTGGACGTTGCACGCGCCGCGGATGTCCAGGGCCCGCACGATGCGCAACGCCGCGCTGCGCAGCCGGTGGTAGGCGCCATCGGTGAGGGTCTGGCAGGGCGCTACCACGATCGAGTCGCCCGTATGCACCCCCATGGGATCCACGTTCTCCATGTTGCAGACCGTGATGGCGTTGTCGGCACCGTCGCGCAGGACCTCGTACTCGACCTCCTTCCACCCGGCGACGCTCTTCTCGACCAGCACCTGGCCGATGGGCGACAGCCCCAGGCCCCGCGTTGCGACGGCCCGCACCTCCTCGGGGGTGGTGGCGACCCCGCCGCCGGTCCCCCCCAGCGTGTAGGCGGGCCGGATCACCACCGGCAGGCCCAGCTGTAGGGCGACGGCCAGCGCGTCGTCGACGGTACCCGCGGTCTGCGAGGGGGGCAACGGCTCGCCGATGGCGGCCATCGTGGCCTTGAACAGCGCACGGTCCTCGGCCCGGGCCACGGCCTCGATGGGCGTGCCCAGCACCCGCACGCCGCAGCGATCCAGCACGCCCGCCGCGTGCAGGGCGAGCCCCAGGTTCAGGGCCGTCTGCCCGCCCATCGTGACCAGCACGCCCGCAGGGCGCTCGCGCTCGATGATCTCGGCCAGCACCTCGGGCACCAGCGGTTCGATGTAGACGCGGTCGGCCACCTCGGGATCGGTCATGATCGTGGCCGGGTTGCTGTTGACCAGTACCACCTCGCAGCCCGCCTCGCGCAGCGCGCGGCACGCCTGCGTGCCCGAGTAGTCGAACTCGGCC
>CAZGNA010000293.1:0-2700 GCA_964526945.1 uncultured bacterium | reverse complement strand
CTTCACCGTCTGTCCCGGCTCCAGTTTTGACGATTTTTCACGCCGGATCCAGGTTGAAGTAGGCGCCGGTGGGACCGCGTACCGCGGGAATGCGCGCAGCGGATGCCCACGGGCCGCGCGCCGATCGCCGGTCGCCAGGGGGGGGTGTCGCATGAAACTCACGCGGCGGCGTCTGTTGGCGTTGTCAGGATCGGCCGCAGCCGGCGGTGTGCTAGGGCAAGTCCTGGCCGCGGAGTTCGGCTCGCGCGCTCTCGCGCAGCAGATCGTGATCGTGGGGGAACACGCTGTCACCAACATCCCGGGTGTGTCCAAGCTCGACGTGCTGGACGTGGTGCTCGCCCCTGGCTTCGGGACCACCGCCCCCTCTGCCCAGACCCTCTTCTGCTGGGTGACCGCTGGCGAAGTGATGGTGACGCTGGCGGGTCGGACGACCCGCTACGGGGTGGGGGACAGCTTCATCGTGCCCAAGGGCGCAGCGCGACGGGAATGGAACGAAGCACGCGTGGAGAACAGGCAGATCGTCTTCCGTATCTGGCACTGAGGCGCGTCCAGATCGCGCGCTTTTCGGGCCGCGGATGGCGCAGCGCCGGCTGGCCAGGGGAGTGCCCGCAGGAATTCATGCGCGGCGGGGTCGATACCTGGGCGAGAAGCGGCCCGGGGTGCCTGGGGAGTGGACCCAGGCGCGGCCCGCGACGCCGGGAGCCCCTTGCGCGCCGGCGTGTGCGCAGTGCCGCCTGCGTGCAGGATGCGGGACGGGGCACGGGGCATGGACGGCCTCAGGCGCGGGCGCCCGCCGGCTGCCGCGGGGCTGCCGGCCCCTCCCGAATCTGCATCGTCGTGACCAGCCGCAGCACAGCCAGGGCCGAGGCCACGAGCCAGATGGTCGTGAAGCTGCCGGTCCGGTCGAGGACCCACCCGAACACAACACCGGAGAGCCCCGAGCCCGCCTGGCCCGAGGCCACCGTCACCGCCCCCACGAGGCCCGCGCGCTCCGGCCCGAACCGCTCCATGCTGAGCACCGTGAGGGGCGTGACGCTGGCCGACATGCCCAGGCCCAGGACGCACGCCAGGACGTAGATCCACAGGCCCGCTGGAACGACCGCCAGCGCGAGCGCGCAGACCGCCAGGGCGGCGGTGGCGCCCCAGACCAGCGGGAGCCGCCGGCGCAGCCGGTCGGACAGGCTGCCCGCGGGATAGACCCCGAGCATCTGCGCGAGGAGCACCACGGCCATCACCGCGCCGGCCTGGGGCTTCGAGTACCCGAGGGCGTCGGTGAGGTGCGAGGGCAGCCAGCTGAGGATCCCGCTGATGGTGAACAGGCCCAGCAGCGCCGAGACGGCGATCAGCACGAAGTCGCGCCCCACCACGCTGCGGAACTCTGGCGCCGCGCGGGCGGGCCGGTCGGGGGATGGGGCCGGGCCCAGCGGCACGCGCGGGAAGGCCGCGAGCGTGGCCGCGCACAGCACCGGCAGGGCCAGCAGCAGCACCTGGTAGGACACCCACTGGCTGAGCACCGGGAGCAGGCTCAGCGCCGTGAGCATGCCCAGGCTCGTGGCCCACTCCATGATGCCCACCGCCCTGCCGCGGTTGGCGCGGGAGAAGACGACGGCCACGAGTTTCAACGTGGTGGTGTAGGTCAGCGCGACGGCAACGCCGACGGCGATACGGGCGGCGACCGCCACCGGGTAGGTGGGGGCGAGCGCCACGGCCGCTCCGGCCAGGCCCAGCAGCGCCAGCCCCACGGCCATCTGGCGGCGCGGGTGCCGGCGGTCGGCCGCCGCGCCGGCGGGGACGAGCGTCAGCGCGTAGCCGACGAAGAAGGCCGAGAAGAGCGCGCCGGCGCCGGCGTAGCTCGTGCCGAAGCGGTGCATGAGCTCGGGGTAGAAGGGGACGATGTTGAGCCGCCCGACGAAGGCGAGGTAGCGGCCGACGCTCAGCAGGGCGAGCAGCGGCAGCGCGTCGCGCAGGCGGCGCGTACGCTCCGGATCCTCCGGCGATAAGGCGGTCACGGTGCGGCAGCCGCGGCCTGCGGGGGCCGGTCGCCGGTCACGATGTCCACGGTGATGGTGGCGGTCTTGCGCAGCATCGCCGAGACCGCGCAGTACTTCTCCTCCGACAGCCGCACCGCCCGCTCGACCTGCTCGCGCTGCAGCCCAGGGCCCCAGGCCACGTAGCGCAGCCGGATCGCCGTGAACACCTTCGGGTGGTCGGCCGCGCGGTCGGCCGAGACGTCGATCACCAGGCCCTCCAGCGGCGCGCGCATCTTGGTCAGGATGCCGACCACGTCGATCCCGGTGCACCCGGCCAGCGCCATGAGCACGGTCTCCATGGGCGAGGGCCCGGCGCCGGTGCCGCCCGCGTCGGGGCGCGCGTCCATGGTCAGGCGGGCTCCGGTCTCCAGCGAGCGTCCGTCGAACCGCCTGGGTGGCGTCCAAACGACCTGTACGTCCATGCCCCTGCTCCTTTCGTGTAGCATCCCGGCCCCGGCAGGAGTCGCCGGCCTGCCGGGGCGAAACCCGCACGCGGAGATCCGGCGATGGCGGAGATGTTCATCGACGGTCGCAGCGTGCCGTACCCGGCCTGCGAACGCCTGCCCGTCGTCAACCCGGCGACCGAAGAGGTCGTCGACACCGTCCCGCGCGGCGGTGCCGACGCGGTCGACGACGCGGTGACGGCCGCGGCGGCGGCGCAGCGCGCCTG
>CAZGNA010000292.1:0-2756 GCA_964526945.1 uncultured bacterium | reverse complement strand
TTTCCTTGAAGGAGGCTCCCAAGTGCAAACACTACGTCCAAATAGGACATGCTAGCGATCCGACCACCGACCCGCACCGGTAGAATTACCGGGTTGGTGAGCATCCCAGATCGTAGGCAACATCGCCAGCCGCCGGCGCCCGGCGAAGGTCCCACCCCAGCAGGGTTTCTGCGCTCGCCTGCCAATAGCACGGCAAGTCCATCCCACACCTGGGAGGTGAGGGAAGATGTGTGCGCCCGTGGTCATGGAGGCCGTGCGCCGCGAGATCCGCCGGCGTGATCTCCTCCGCCTGGCCGGCACTGCCGCCGTCACCGCTGCCGCCACCCGCCTGGTCGGTGCTCCCGAGGCCCTGGCCGCGCCGATGCGGCGGGCCTCGCGCGTGCAGGACCTCACGCACACGCTCAAGCCCACGTTCCCGTCGTTCTCCGGCCAGCCCGTCTTCAAGTCCGACGTGGCGGTCTCGTGGAAGAAGGACGGCTACTACGCCCTCAACGTCTCGTACTTCGAGCACATCGGCACCCACATGGACGCGCCGGCGCACTTCGGCGAGCGTGCCCTGCGGGTCCACGAGCTCCCCGCCGCCACGCTGATCGCTCCCGTGGCGGTCATTCACGTCCACGAGCGGGCGGCCCGGGACCACGACACGCGCGTGACGGCCGACGACATCCGGCGCTGGGAACGCCGCTACGGCCGGCTGCCGCGCGGCGCCGCGGTGTTCATGCACAGCGGCTGGGAGAGCCGGGTGGGCAGCGCGCAGGCCTTCCGGAACCCCGACGCCTCGGGCGTGATGCACTTCCCGGGGTTCCACCCCGACGCCGTGGAGTTTCTGCTGGCGGAGCGCGACGTGGTGGGCATCGGCGTGGACACGCTCAGCCTGGACCACGGGCCCTCGAAGGACTTCAAGGTCC
This sequence comes from uncultured bacterium, assembly GCA_964526945.1. Lineage (GTDB taxonomy): Bacteria > Sysuimicrobiota > Sysuimicrobiia > Sysuimicrobiales > Humicultoraceae > Fervidifonticultor. The sequence goes on along the minus strand of CAZGNA010000292.1, from coordinate 1,848 downwards.
ACACCACCTGGCTGCCGGCCAACCGCTGGGGGCTGGAGAACCTGGCCAATCTGGCCAGGATCCCGCCGGCCGGGGCCACGGTCTTCGTGGGCGCCCCAAAGGTCGCCGACGGGTCGGGCGGGCCGGCGCGGGTGGTCGCGCTCTGGTAGGCGCGCAGACCGGCCGCGCAGGCGCGCGGGAACGGCAACGTCGCCGGCGAGCCCGGCGGTGGGCACACCGGTGAGTCCGGGAGGCAGCGCAGACCGGCCGCACAGGCGCGCGGGGACGGTGCTACCGTCCCCGCGCCCGCCCCGTGTGGTACCATAGGAGCGACCATGCGCGACCAGTACGGTCGGCCCCTGACCGATCTCCGGGTGTCGCTGACGGACCGCTGCAACCTGCGGTGCGTCTACTGCATGCCGGAGGACGGCATCGTCTTCCGCCCGCCGGCCGACCTCCTCCAGGACGACGAGGCCGTCCTGCTGATCGAACTGGCCGCGGAGCTGGGCGTCTCCAAGGTCCGGCTCACCGGCGGCGAGCCGACCGTCCGTGCGGGGATCGTGCCGCTGGTGGCCCGCATCGCGCGCATCCCCGGCCTCGTCGACATCGCCATAACCACCAACGGCGTGCTGCTGGAGACGCTGGCCCGCCCGCTGGCGGCGGCCGGGCTGACGCGGGTCAACGTCAGCCTCGACACCTTGCACCCCGAGAAGTTCCGGCGCATCACGCGGGGCGGGCACGTCGACCGGGTGCTGGCCGGCATCGCGGCGGCGGAGGCGGCCGGCCTGCGGCCGATCAAGCTCAACGCCGTGGTGGTGCGCGGCTTCAACGACGACGACGTGGTCGCGCTGGCGGCGCTGACGCTGGAGCATCCCTGGGAGGTGCGCTTCATCGAGGTGATGCCCTTCGGGGAGGTCGCCGACGTGGCCAACGCCGGCATCGTGACCTCCGAGGAGACGATGGCGCGCATCGAGGCGGCGTTGGGGCCGCTGGACCCCGTGGACCTCTCGGGGACGAGCCCTGCCCGGACCTACCGCCTGCGCGGGGCGCTGGGCGACCTGGGCTTCATCAGCCCCGTCACCCAGCCCTTCTGCGCCAGCTGCGGCCGCATCCGCCTCACGGCCGACGGCCGGTTGCGGCTGTGCCTGCTCCGCGACGCCGAGGTCGACCTGCTCACGCCGCTGCGCGCAGGGGCCTCCCGGGACGAGATAAAGGCGCTCTTCGCCGCGGCGGCCTACCGGCGGCCGTTTGGCCACGCGCTGGCCGAGCGGCTGTACCCGCGGGAGCGCGTCATGATCCAGATCGGCGGCTGACCCCCGAGGCGACGGCCGCCCCGGTTCCTAGTCGTCTTCGGGATCCAGCAGCTCGACGTCGTCAGGCTCGACCTGCGCGTGGCAACGCGGGCAGGTCACCTGGTCGTCTGCGTCCGGGACGACCAGCAGGAAGACGTGCGCGCAGCGGGGACAGACGACGCGGTAGACGTCAGGGTTCCTCGCCCTCGAGGTTGCGCTCGAGCTTGCGCTTGACGCGCTGGAGGGCGTTGTCGATGGACTTCACGTGCCGGTTGAGCTCGTTGGCCATCTCCTGGTACGACTTCCCTTCCAGGTAGGCCGTCAGCACCTTGCACTCCAGCTCGCTGAGGTTCTTGCGAATGCGCTCGCGCATGGTGGCCGAGGCTTCCTGGTTGATGACCAGCTCCTCGGGATCCGAGACCTTGATGCTGCTGATGACGTCCAGGAGCGTGCGGTCCGAGTCCTCGTCGTAGATGGGCTTGTTGAGCGAGATGTACGAGTTCAGGGGGATGTGCTTCTGCCGGGTGGCGGTCTTGATGGCCGTGATGATCTGCCGGGTGATGCACAGCTCGGCGAA
>CAZGNA010000291.1:274-2758 GCA_964526945.1 uncultured bacterium | reverse complement strand
ACGTGGGACTCCTCAGCGGGGAACGGGACACGATGCTCGGTCGCATCGTGATCCCCGACATCCGTGGCGGCAGGGCCGTCTGGCTCACAGGCCGCAGCGTCGACGGGCGGGATCCCCGCTACCTCAACCTGCGCGTCGCGACTCCCCTGCTCGGCCTCGACCTCCTGCGGAGCGAACAGGTGGTGGTCACCGAAGGTCCCTTCGACTGGCTGACGGCCGTCCAGTGGGGCCTGCCGGCGGTGGCGCTACTGGGCACCCGCGTGTCGCGGTCCGCCGTGCAGGCCCTTGCTCGCTTTCAGCGCGTGTATGTGGCGCTGGACAACGACGAAGCCGGTTGCCGGGCCGCTGCTCACCTAGGCGCCGAGCTCGACTCTCGGTGCCTGATAGTGGACCTGCCGCGCGGCGTCCACGACCTGAACGACCTGGGACGCCTGCCTGACGGCAGGGATGCGTTCCTCCAATGCCTCCAGTCGTCGGGGGCCAGGGTTATTCGTTGGCGCGGTCACAGTCGCGGCCACGACGGTGAGAAACCATGATCCCGACGAAGGCGACCCCTCCCAGCAAGAACATGCCCCCGAAGATACCTGCCAGCAAGGCGCCCGGGGTGGACACAGCTTCCATGCTACCAAGCCCCCCTTTTTAAGAAATACTTGAGTCGGACACCCCACCAATTCAGCCTCATGAGGAAGGGGGAGAGCGGCGTCTTCGGTGCGACCATGCTGGTCGCCTCTACTGCCCGGTAACTAGCGCCATCTCTATCGACGCGCCAGGTTACGAATTCCAACTGCTGCTTAGAGGTAAGGTAGGGGACTTCCACCTCTCTCACAAGCCCGACTAGCCATGAGCCGGGCCCTACCCGGAGCACGCCAGCCAGTGCAGTGGAGCGGGCAACCATACACGGTGGAGCGTCGCCCCCGATCCGCTCCCTCCGTGCCTCGTCGAGGTGGCGCTGGGAGGTAAGGGCCGCTTCCACAACGTCTCGCATCGTGGCCTAGCTTATGTACCAGTAATCGTAGGGCCAGAGCCCGACACAGTGATACCCCAAAACCGTCCAAACGTCCAGATAGAACAGGTCGCCGGTATACCAGCCCTCACCCCACGGGCTGATGTCGAAGTAATGCGATTTGCTCCAAGTCGACCCCTGCCACGGCCAGCGCCAGTCCGTGCCCGACCAATAGAGCAGGAGAGTGCCAAAATATCCCTGGTGCAGGTGGGTTTCCCACGAAACTCGCACGATGTTGCCCCGTGTGGAGTGCGCGCCGTAGTCTATGAGTCCTATGTTGTCATACCCGCCCGTGTTGTTAGGGTACTGATAGGCGTACGTCCGACGCTGCCCTTGCCTTCCTGTGCCGCTCCGGCCTACAATCCGACCGCCGTTCGAATCCGGGCCAGGGTCGGCCTGCGAGGGAGGTGAACTGTGCGGTTCCTCAGCGAAACCACCGAACTAGGCGTCACGGAGCGCGCCTTCGAGCTCGAAGTCGAGGGGGAGCGCATCCCGGGCATCCTCTGGCTGCCGGAGGGAGGCGAGGGGCCGCGCCCCCTCCTCCTTCAGTGTCACGGAGGTACGCAGCACAAACGCATCGACACCATCGTCGCCCGCGCGCGGACCTTCGTCCGCCATCACGGCTACGCCAGCGTGGCCATCGATGCCCCCGGTCACGGCGAGCGCGCCACCGAGGAAGACCGGGAGCGGATGCGCCGCCGCATCGCCGAAAGGCTCCGCGCCCTCGGCCCCGAAGAGCTCCGAGCGATGGCGGCCCGCAACGCCCAGGCCGTCCGCGAATGGAAGGCGGTGCTCGATGCGGTGCAGCAGCTCCCGGAGGTCGGCCAGGGTCCGGTCGGCTGGTGGGGCCTCTCCATGGGGACCGCCATCGGCGTGCCCTTCGTCGCCGGCGAGCCCCGCGTCCGGGCGGCCGTCCTCGGCCTGGCGGGCGTGCGCACCGACGAGTTCGAGCAGCTGGCGCGGCGCATCACCGTGCCCGTGATGGTGATGTGCCAGTGGGACGACGAAGTGGCGCCGCGCGATTCCGTGCTCAAGCTGTTCGATGTCCTGGGGTCGAAGGAGAAGACGCTGCACGCGAACCCCGGGCGCCACGTCGAAGTGCCTGCGTACGAGCGCACAGCCTGGGAGGAGTTCTTCGTTCGCCACCTGGGGAGGGCGCCGGCGCCAGCAGCGGCCGCGCGGTAAGGGCGCCGGGCGGATAGCGGGCAGCCTTCCGGGGGGCGTCCGTCGCAACGATGGGTAGGTTGGGCCGGGCGCTGGAAGCTGCCTTGCGTATAGTCGCTTATCGACTATACGCTCGGCGCCGAGGTGCCCTCCCTCGGCCTGCCAGCACCGCCCTTCGACCCCACGCCGGTTCGCCGCGGCGCCCTGCGGCCCCTGCACTACGCCATCCTCGGCCTCCTGGCTGAGGGTCCGTCGCACGGCTACCTCCTCCGCGCGGCCTTCTCGCCCGGCGGCGAGCTCGCTGCCGTCCTCCGCGT
>CAZGNA010000291.1:0-233 GCA_964526945.1 uncultured bacterium | reverse complement strand
GGAACTCCAGGCTGCCGGGGCCATCGAAGGGCGCGAAACGCGGGCGGGCGCCCGGCCGCCGCGCGTGGAGTACCGCCTCACCGGCCCCGGCCGGGAGGCGTTCGAACGTTGGCTCCGCGAGCCGGCGGAGCGGCTCCGGGACGTGCGCTCTGCCTTTCTCCTCAAGGTCTACTTCCTGCGGCGGCGCGGCGGGCCCGCGCTGCTCCAGCTCGTTCGCGACCAGATCGCGGCGT
>CAZGNA010000290.1:0-2763 GCA_964526945.1 uncultured bacterium | reverse complement strand
CCGGCAGCCTGCGGCCGGTCGCTGCCGCCAGCAGACCCGCGACCACCGACAGCGCGAAGGCAGCCCGCCAGGTCAGCCAGTCGGCGAGCAGGCCGCCCGCGGCCGGGCCGAGCGCGCTGCCCACCAGCCCGGCCAGCTGGTGGGCGCTGAACAGCTGCGCTTTCGTCTCCGGGGTGGCCAGGCGGGCCAGCCAGAACTGCACCGACAGGAAGAACAACGCCGAGCCCATGCCCATGATCGCGCGGCCGACGATCACGAGCCAGAACACCGGCGCCGTCGCCGCCACGAGCGCCCCCGCCACCAGGATCGCGCCGCCGGTCGCCACCGCCTGCGGCAGCTGCGAGCGGGCCACGTACCGGCTCATGGGCATATTGAACAGCAGCCGGACGCCGTTGTAGACCCCTAGCGCCACCGCCACCGCGCCCGCCGAGACCCGGAAGTCGCGCTGGATCTGCGGGACCAGCGGGCCCATGAACGAGACGCCCAGGTCGATCACCAGCAGCAACGCCAGCAGCGGCACCGCCCCGGCGGCGGCCGACCAGCCCCGGGCGCGGGTACGCGTGGAGGACACCCGTGCGCCGGTCAGCGGGTGAGACGTTGCGGGCTGTTCCTCTCGCACGTTATCGTGCTGCCATCCGCACGCGCGCGTGGTTCCGCGGTACCAGCGTCACGTCACGCGTTGTTCCTCTCGCAGGACCCGAGCATCTCGTCGCGGCGTGGAACGCGATCATGTGCCAGCGGTACGTCGCGTGCTGTTCCCCTCGCACGTTCTCGTGCCGCTGACGGCCACCGCGCTTGGATCAGCGCGTGGGACGCTGCGCGCCGGGCACGCAGTGTGTAGCGCTAGGAGCGCGGGTTGACCGGTGAGAACCCCGGACCGCGATCCGGCTGCGGGATCGGCAGCCCCGGAATCGCCGGGCCCTGGTACGGATCGAGCCGGAAGTACTCGGGCGGCGACGTCGGCCGGCCGGGCCCGGTCTGCGGTCCCGGTCCGGGCCGCAGCTGGTAGAGCTGCCCGTCGTGGTAGAAGAGGATGATCGGCTCACAGTCGCCCTGCTGCGCGCCCGGGAGCTGCCCGGGCAGCTGCTGCCCCGGCCCGGGCATGGGCAGCGGAACGAACTCGCGCAGGTGCGGTGCAGGCCCCGGTGCGCCGGGGAGCGCCGGCGCCTGCTGGGGGAACGGCGCCGGCTGCCCCGGCACGAACGGCTCGAGGGTCTGGGCCGGCCGGACGAGCGGGCGCGGGCTCGCGGGCGCAGCCGCCGCCTCGCGGCCGGCCCGTGCGCCTGCCGCGTACGCGAGCGCTCCCACGACGCCTGCCACGACGATCATCAGCACGAACACGCGCACTCTGCCCATGACGTCTGCCTCCCAGGCCTCGATGGCTCCAGGGTAGCACAAAACAGCCGGCGGTTCACCTGCAAACTGAGTGGTAGGAGGTGGTAGGAGTCCGGCGGTGGGCGCCCGGCGTTTTCCCGAGCCCCTCAGTGGCCATGAGCCGGAGATTTTGGTCAAAGAACCAGGCGTGCCTGGGCGGTCTGGCAGGTGGCTCGAGCACTTTCCCTCCGGGGAAACTAGCAGCTGCTCGCACTGGCAACTGGTTTCGGGAAAACGACCTCGTGATGGCGCCGCTCGACAAATCGGCGCGCGTGTGGAGATCTACCACTGACGCACGGCCATCGGTCAGGATATCCAAAGGGAACCCACCGGTGAAAGGAGCAGCTCTCGTTGCGGGTGGCCTGTGTGGCGGCAGTCCGCTGGGGCCGTGACGAGCCGTGCCACCGAACCGGAAAGCCCCCCGCATCGCACGAGCCGGGGAGCACTTCCTCGCGCAGGAGCACGCGCGAGGGCCCCCGGTCTGCCGGCCGCCCGCATCGCACGAGCCGGGGAGCACTTCCTCGCGCTCCTGACCGCGGCAGTAAAGCCTTGCGTAGAAGTAGGCTAAAGCTTACAGTAAGGATGTAAGGAGAGCATGCGAGGGGGCAAGGTCCATGGCAGTTGTGGCCAAGGTCACTGCTAAGGGTCAGACGACGATCCCCAAAAAGGTGCGGGCGGCGCTGAGAATCGCTCCGGGCGACACGATCGCGTGGGAGATCGCAGACGGGAAGGCGGTCGTGCGTCGCGTCGAGCTCCTCGACCTCGAGTACCTACGGGCGTTGGAACAGACCCTCTCCGAGTGGGCGGGCCCAGCGGACGAGGAGGCTTACCGTGACCTTTGAACGGTTCGCGGTCGTGCGTGTGCCGTTCCCGTTCACGGACCGGGAGGCTGCCAAGAACAGGTCGGCGCTGGTGCTGTCGGACGCCGGCGCTTTCAACGCGCCTGCTGGCCACTCGGTCATGGCCATGATCACCTCGATGGCCAATCCCCCGTGGCCACTCGACTGTCCGATCACGGACCTCGCAGCCGCCGGGCTGCCTGCGCCCTCCAAGGTGCGGTTCAAGCTTTTCACGCTCGACCACCGGCTCGTCCGGGGCCAGTTGGGCCATCTCAGCCCTGCCGACGAAGCGCGGGTCCGCGAGGGCCTTGTGACGCTCCTTGGGCTGGCGCGCAGGGACCTGACTGGGGGCGAGCACGGTGAACCGCGAACTGGAAAAGCCTCCGCTGGTCGGAGGAAGCCGAGATGACGGGGAAAAGACGCCATCACCAACATCCGGGAAGCGGAGGCCCCAGGCGATCGGTACGGTCGCAGGTGGTCTGGCAAGGGGAAAGTAATAAACCTGGATCCGGCGTGATCCCGAATGGTCTTCATGGTTGACGCGAGGGCG
>CAZGNA010000289.1:0-2764 GCA_964526945.1 uncultured bacterium | reverse complement strand
CAGCCCGAGCGCCGCGCCGTCGACCGCGACGGCGACGGCGGTCTTGCCCTGGGCCTGCAGCGCGGCGGCCGCGTCCACCAGCGGGCCCAGCGCCACGCCCTCCTGCTCCAGCGCGGCGGGAGTGCCCACCACCGCGACCCGCCCGTCGATCCGGGCGCGGGCGCCCAGCCCGGCCAGCGCCGTGAACTCGGCCGCCGCTGCCAGCGCCACGCCTTCCTCACCGGCACGGCGGACGATCGCCTTCCCCAGCGGATGCTCGGAGCGTTGCTCGACGCTGGCCGCCAGGGCCAGGACGTCGTCCCGCGCGACGCCGGGCGCGGGCACGACGTCGGTGAGCTGCGGGCGCCCCTCGGTGAGGGTGCCGGTCTTGTCGAACGCCACCACGCGGATGCGCCCGAGGTTCTCGAGGTGAACGCCGCCTTTGACGAGGACCCCGTGCCGTCCCGCGCTGCCGATCCCTGCGGCCACGGCCACGGGCGTGGACATGACCAGCGCGCACGGGGCCGCCGCCACCAGCAGGACCACGGCGCGTAGCACCCACGGCCCTGCCGGGTGCCCGACCAGCGGCGGCACGACGGCGAGCAGCACCGCGGCCGCCAGGACCCCGGGTGAGTAGCGCCGCCCGAACCGCTCGATGACCCGCTGCAGCTGGCCCTTGCGCTCCTGCGCCTCTTCGACCAGGTGGACGATCCGGGCCAGGGTGTTGTCCTCGAAGGTGGCGGTCGCTTCGACCACCAGCGCCCCGTGCTGGTTGATCGAACCGGCGAAGACGCGATCGCCCGGCCCCTTGTCCACGGGCGTCGCCTCGCCCGTGACGGGCGATTCGTCCAGGGCCGAGGTGCCGTCGCGGATGATGCCGTCGGTGGCCACCACCTGTCCCGGCCGGACGACGAAGCGGTCACCGCGCCGCAGCTGCATCGCCGGCACCGTCTCCTCGCGCCCGTCGCGCAGGACGCACGCGTCCTGCGGCGCCAGCGCCAGCAGCGAGCGGATCGCCGACCGGGTGCGCGCGTAGGCGTACTCCTCCAGTGCCTCGGCGGTCGCGTAGAGGAAGACGAGGAGCGCGGCCTCGTCCCACAGCCCCAGCCCCGCTGCCCCGGCCGCCGCAGTGGCCATGAGCACCTCGATGCCGACCACGCGCTCGTGCCGGAGCGCGTGCAGCCCTTCGCGCAGGAAGTGGTTGCCGCCCAGGGCCATCGCCAGCAGGTAGCCGACCGGCTCCAGACGGCGCAGTCCGGCCAGGTGTCCCAGGCTCCAGGTGACGACGATGAGCGCGCCGGCCAGGAGCGCGTCCCGCATGACGGGAAAGCGCCACCATGGGCCCGCGAACTCGCGGTGCGAGCCGTGCGGATCGACCGGAGAGGGCGGCACGAGCGTCCGATTACTGGCGCAGGGCGCGCCCTCCTGCCGTGGTGCCGGCGTGTCGCGCTGGATGAGCGGGCTGAGGGAGCAGATGTAACGGCTGGTCGGTGGTGTGCGGCGCCCCGGCAAGCCGCACGCAGGTGGCTTTGCATGGCCGGCCGGCCCACTATGCCGGCGAGGCGTGAGGCCTCTGGGGCCGGCTAGCCGAGCATCTCGTCGACGGCAAGCACGACCTCCGAAAACGCGAGCGGTGACAACTGCTGGCCCCGCGCGAAGGCCTGCGCGCTGCGATACCCGGCCGGCGCCGGCTCCCGGTACACCTCGACGGCCTGCCCTTCCAGGTCCACCAGCCAGACCTCTGGGATCCCGGCCCGTGCGCCAGTTCTTTGCTCTCGATGCGGTGGGGGGCGGGCGTGGAGCCCGCACCCCGGGCCGCCCTCTCGCAGCGCCGGTCGACCTCTTGCGGTTTTCTGCACGCCCCTAGCGCCCGCCCCACAACAGCCGGTAGATGCCATACGACCCCAGCACCCGGCGCACGTACGCGCGCGTCTCGGCGAAGGCGATCTTCTCCACGAGGTAGTCGGGGTCGGGATCCAAGCCGGCAAAGCGGCGGGCGTTCCCGGGCCCGGCGTTGTAGGCGGCCAGGGCCAGGCGCAGGTCGCCGTGGAACCGGTCGAGCTGCATGCGCAGGTACCGTGCGCCCAGGGTCAGGTTCAGCGCGGGGTCCGTGAGACGGGCCACGTCGATGGTGGGATCGCCCGCCAGGGTCCGCGCGGTCGAGGGGAGCAGCTGCGCGAGGCCCACGGCGCGGGCGGGCGACACGGCCACGGGATCGTAGCGGCTCTCCTCGCGCACCAGCGCCAGCAGCAGGAGCGGATCGATCTCGGCGGCGGTGGCTGCGGCCGTCACCTCCTGCCAGAACGCGCGGGGGTAGGCCAGCCGCCAGACCGCCTCGTCGCGCATGCCCTCGGCCAGCAACGCTTCCGCCACGCTCACCGAGCGGCGCACGTCGCCCAGACGCGCGTACACCGTGGCGAGGAGGCGCATCACGCGCAGATCGCGGCGAAGCTCCAGCGCGTCTTCGGCGGCCTCGGCGGCATCCGCGTCGAAGCCCAGCCGGGCGAGTTCCTCGTACGCGGGCGCGGCGGCGTCGGACGGGGCGTGCGGCAGCGTCGGTGGCAGCACGGGCGCGGGATACCCCAGGCGCTCTCGAGCTCGCTGGCCGTAGTAGGCCAGCGGGTAGCGCTCCGCCGCCACGCGCAGGAGCGGGGTGGCGTCGCCGCCGCCCGCTTCCACGGCTCTGGCGGCCCAGTACCAGGCGCGTGCGGCCTCCCCGCGGGACGGCGCTGCGGCGGCGGCCGCGCGGAACCGCGCGACGGCATCGGGCACGCGCCCCGCGCGC
>CAZGNA010000288.1:0-2768 GCA_964526945.1 uncultured bacterium | reverse complement strand
TGACCCCGTCAAATACGCCGCTTGATTCAAGTTTATCTTGGCCGGATCAATAAAAACGCAGGCGCGATCAGCGTCAAGGGCCATGCGCTAGGCAACTCGTCACGCCACACCGCATCGATCAGAGCGTAGCGGTGGGACTTAAACCAACGGTGGTCGAGGATGTCGTGCGAGGTGAACATGCCTCAAAACTCTGTGATGGCGTCCAGCCCCCTGGCCTGGCGCTGCGCGCACCCCTTCATCTTCCCCGTCCCCAGGGTCGCCCCCTTGGCCCACGCCCCGGCTGGCCCCGTATGGCTCTTTGGGTTCCCCATCAAGCGGATCGACCCGCCCGACTGCAGCACGATCTGGCCGCCCTGGATGGTGATGGCGCTGCCGCCGGCGGCAAGCAGGATCCGGGTGGGGGTGTCGGCGGTGATCTGGGTGTGGCTTGCCAGCGTCACCGTCTTGTCGGCGTGCATCTCGATCTTGCCCCTGTGCGCCTGCAGCTGGGTTTGCCCGGTCGCCGCGTGCAGACGAATGCCGGTTGTGCCCACCACCTTGCTGCGGTCTTGGGCTTGGCCATAGGTGAACAGCACCGTGCCGCCGTGGCTGACGTGTTGCAGATTGCCCTGGGCGCCTTGCGCGATGTCCTGCGCCACCACCGTGAGGTGGCCGTTGGCGAAGATCTGCGTGCTCTGGGGGGTGACCCAGGCGATGCCGTCGGGGGCCGAGAGGGTGAGCGCCGGGGCGCTCCAGGCCGCCACCGTGCCGGCGCCGCCGCCGGTTTTACGGATGGCGTCTTCACCCGCCGCGTCGGCGGCTTGCGGGGTGGCCGACTGTGTCGTGTTCAAGATCGCCTGACTGTGTTGGAGCGCTTCGGTTGCCGGCAGCTTGTCCGGGGCGGGCTCGGCGGCGAGTCTGGCCTGGTGGTCCTGGGCGCTTTGCGCCAGCGTGGTGAGCAGGCTTTCGGCCTCGGCCAGCTGCGCCAGCGGCTCGGCGCTGTCCAGCGTCGAGGCGGTGTCCGGCTTGCCGTCGGCCGACAGCAGCAGCCCGCTGCCGGCGCGCAGCGCGCCGTATTGCTGCGTGCTCACCGTCAAGCCATGGCCCAGATGCGCGCGCCGTTCGTTGTGCACCTGGTACTGATGGTGGCCCAGCTGCAACTGCGTCTCGGCCTGCGTGGTAAAGAGCTCCACCCGGCTTTGCTGCGGCGTATCGTCGAACACCAGCTGGTTGAAGCGTTGCGCCGCGCCGCTCTGGCTGTCGGAGAGCATCTGCGTGACGATGCCGGACAGATGATTGGCATGGCCATTACCGTTGAACCACAGCGGCGCATTGCCGGTGGCCGCGCCCACCCCGGCCGGCCGGGTGTTGCCGGTCTGCTCGGGCGTGCCTTCGCCGTTGTAGACCACGCCCACGATCACCGGGCGGTCGATGTCGCCGTGGGCGAATTCCACCACCACCTCCTGGCCGATGCGCGGAATCCACACCGTGCCATAGTTGTGCCCCGCCAGCGGCGTGCCGATGCGCGCCCAGGTGCTGCTGGTCTCGTTGGCCGGGGCGTTGGAATCGCCGCTGGGGTGGCTTTGCCGGTTGTGGGATGACTGCCCGCGCTGCCAGTGGTACTGGATCTTGACGCGATGGTTGCGGTCGGTGTCGATCGGGCTGCCGTCCACCCCCACCACGATGGCCGTGCAGGCCTGCGCGCGCGGCTGGCCGGGCTGGTTGGCGCGCGCCACGCCCAGCGTGCGCGCCGCCCCCACCGGCGCCGACCACAGGGGGGCCGGGCGGGCGTAGCGCGGGGCCGGGTCGCCCACCGCGCGAGCGGAAGCGGGCAGGGCAAGGGGGCGCCAGGTGACCGAGGCGGGGACCACGGTAAAGCTGTTGGCGTAAAGCGGAGAGGGACTCGCGTTGTTCGACGCATCGGCCGCCGGCGCGGCGCCCTCGGCGTGCTGCACGCCGCCCAGCGCCTGCTGCACGAGGCGGCTGAACTCGGCGTCGAAGTTGTTGCGCGCGCTGTGGGTCACTGCGAGCACCCGCACGCGGTTGGCATCGGCCGCTGCCGGGTCGGCCGTTGGGGCCTCAAAACTCCCCCAGCTGCCGGTGCGCTGGCTCAGCGTGAAATGCGCGCCGGGGGTGAGACGGCGCACCGTGCCCGCGCCGAACACGGTCTGCATCTGCGCGTCGTACGCCTGCTGCGCCAGCGTGGCGTAGCGTTCGCCGTCGGCGCGGTCGAACCAGCTGTACTGTCCGGGGTCGTCTTCCACCGTGAGCAGCGCGGTGATCGCGGCCAGCTCGTTGTCCTGCGACAGCTGCGGGTCGTGGCTCGCCATCACCGGGCGGGTGTCGAGCGTGGCGTAGTCCCACGACTGCGCGCTATAGGCCAGCGGTGCAATCCGGTGCCGCGGCTGCCAGTGCTGGATGGTGTCCTGGGCCTCGGTGACGTCGCTGCGATGGAAGCGCAGCTCGCCCAGCTGCACGCCGATGCCCTGCAGGTCGGTGATCACCAGCGTGTGGCTGCCCAGCGTCGCGCTATCGGGGTCGGCCGTGTGCTCGAACAGATAGGTCAGCCCGTTCGACAACAGAAGCGCGTGCACGAAATCGAGATCGCTCTGGTGCGGCTGGGTCAGCTGGGATTGCTGCTGGTAGACCTCGCGCTTGTCCAGCGCTTCGCGCACCCTCATCGCGCCGCGGCCGGCGGTTTCGGCAATGACCTCCTGCACGATGTCGAGGATGTTCTTGCCCTGAAACACCCAGCTGTCGTGGCGCTGCGCCAGCCAGGCCAGCGCGGG
>CAZGNA010000287.1:0-2778 GCA_964526945.1 uncultured bacterium | reverse complement strand
CGCCTCGACGTGTCGGCATTCTTATCAGCGCTACCTCCATGCCGCCGGATTTGGGATACACACTCGGCATGCACGCCCGTACTCCCGACGTGAGAGACGGCAGGACGGAAACGGTCCGGTGGCTGTACCGGGCGGGCGGTGGATCACCCGGTGTGCCGATCGTGCAGGAGGCGAGAGGCGGCAGGGCGCAGACGGTCCGCCAGCGTCGGGGGAGCTCAGCCCGAGAGCTTGCGGCGGCGGATGTCGTCCTCGATGGCAGCGCGCAGGCGGAAGTGCACCGCGGCGGCGAGCTCGCGCGCCGACCCGCCTGGCGCATCGGCGGCGGTGAAGCGGAGCACCGGCCAGCCCCGCGCGACGATCGACCATCCTCCCGGCGATTCGCGCAGCAGGACCTCGTACGGTTCCAGGTCCTGGTCGAACAGACGGTCGAGCAGGTCGGCCGCCTCACGGACCCGCGCCACATCCGGCAGCCGCACGATCGATCGGTCATTGACGAACAGTTCGGCGTAGGTCACCCCGCCCTCGGTCGTCTCCTTCACCGTAAGGGCCAGGTAGTTGGCGGCCAGCCGGCGGTTGATCGGGATCCCCCGGGCGCGGAGTTCGGCCTCGATGTAGCGGATGCGTTCCTCGACGGTGGGGTGCTCGGCGAAGGCGCCCAGCGAGGGCCTGGGGCTCAGCTGCTCGAGCCGGCGGAGCCGCTCCATCACCGTGAGCACCCCGACGGGCGTGTAGGGCGTCCTGGTCAGGTACGCGATCGACGCCAGGTCGGCGTCGCGCTCGAGGTCGCGGGTGTAGCCCGCCAGCAAGCCGGTCGCCACCACCTGGGCGCCGGCGCCCAGGGCTGGATCGCCGGTGAACACCGCCACCAGGATGGTGATGAAGGCCGCACGGTTGGCCCGGCGCATCATCTCCAGCCCGTGCCCCCGCGCCGCATGGGCGACCTCGTGGGCGATGACCGCTGCCAGCTCGTGGTCGGTCCGGACGAACTGCAAGAGGCCGGTGGTGACGTAGACGAAACCACCGGGCAGCGCCACGGCGTTCACCTGCGGCGACTGGACGGCCTTGAACGTGTAGGGCAGACGCGGGCGTTCGGTGTGGGGGGTGATGGCGCGGCCGATGCGGGTCAGCCGCTCCACCACCGCCTGGTCGGTGACGACCGTAAACCGGCTCTCGAGCGTCGCGGCGCCCTGGCGGCCGATGCGGACTTCGTAGTCGTCGGCAGACGCGCCGCCGGCGGCGCGCGGCCATACGGCTGGCAGCATCAGGGCGGCGAGCAACACGGCGGCGAGGCGCCGCGGGGTGCTCCTGGCTTCCGGCCGATGGCCGGATCGTGCAGCACCGGCACCGGCGGCGCGCGGGGTTGCGCACCCCATCGCGAGCGCTCACTCCCGCACGGCCGGCCGCCCCAGCCCGAACGCCACACGGGCGTTGGCGCTGGTGAGCTCGGCCACCGTGCCCGGGGCCACGTCCCGCGCGCGGGCGACTGCCTGCGCGACGAGCGGAAGGTAGGCTGGTTCGTTGCGCCGCCCCCGGTGCGGCTCCGGGGGCAGGTAGGGCGCATCGGTCTCGAGCAGCACGCGGTCGGGCGGCACGTACCGGGCCACCTCCGTGGCCCGTCGCGCGTTCCGGTACGTCACCGGCCCGCCCAGCCCGAGGTAGTAGCCGCGGTCCAGACAGACGCGCGCCACCTCGAGCGACCCCGAGAAGCAGTGCATGATCACGCACAGGTCCGGGTAGGCCGCCAGCACCTCGAGCACATCGGCGTACGCCTCGCGGCAGTGGACGATGACCGGCAGGCCGTGGTGACGGGCGAGGTCCAGGTGTGCGCGCAGCGCCCACAGCTGGGCGTCCCGCGGCGCGAAGTCGCGGTACCAGTCGAGCCCGGTCTCGCCTATGGCGACGACCTTGGGGTGCCGCGCCAGGTCCTCCAGCGCCGCCAGCGCCTCGGGCGTCGCCTCCGCGGCGTCGTGGGGGTGAATGGCCACGGCCGCGTAGACGTCCCGGTGCTGCTCGGCCAGGGCTACGGCGCGGCGGCTGGAAGCGACGGAGGTGCCCACGCTGACGAACCCCCGGACCCCGGCGCCGCGCGCTCGCGCCAGCACCGCGTCGAGGTCCGGCGCGAACGCGGCATCGTCGAGGTGCACGTGGGTGTCAACGAGATCGAGGGCCACCGTTCCAGTCTACCAGATCGGACGGCCCCAAGCCGGGGGCGTCCGGCTACCCCGGGGTGACGGCCACCGGCCGGGCCATGGCCGGGCGGCGGCCGTTAGGTGACCCGCGCGCCCTTGGGCGCCCGGGTGTCCACGCCCACGAGCGCGACCTCGTCGTCCCCCCAGGTGGCCGCCAGCAGCATGCCGCGCGACTCCACGCCACGGACGCGACGCGGCTGCAGGTTGGCGACGACGACGATCTTCCGGCCGACCAGCTCGGCGGGCGCGTACTGCGCCGCCACGCCCGCCACGATCGTGCGCACCTCGTCGCCCAGATCGACGGTGAGCCGGAGCAGCTTGTCGGTGCCCGGCACGCGCTCGGCGGCGGTCACCTCTGCCACCCGCAGGTCGATGCGCCGGAACTCGTCGATGCTGATCTCGGGCATCCTGTGTCCTCCTTCGCCCGGCAGGGTCACATGGCGGCCAGACGGCTCGCCTCCGGTGCCCGGGCTGCGACCGCGGGTGCCGCCCCCGGCGGGGCGGGAGGCCTCCGCGCCAGACGGTGCCGCGTCTGGCCGCGCGGCGCCGTCGTCTGGCGCCGTCCGGCCGCGGCGGGGCGGACGGGCGG
>CAZGNA010000286.1:0-2790 GCA_964526945.1 uncultured bacterium | reverse complement strand
CGGGTCGGCCAGCGTGCGGGTGGCTTGGAAGGCATCCCACGCCGTCCAGCCATAGTCAATCGCCTTCAGCAGCGCAATCCCGCCAACGAGCAGCACCGGCAGCAGCGGCAGATGCCCCGTCGGGTCGGTGTACTTCAGTGGATGGTTCAGCGCATACGCAGAGCGGTTCAGGTCCTGCGGATTGACCGGGCCGCTGCCGGCGCTGCGCCACATTCCCTGCGCGGTCGCGTCGCTCGGCCAGACGGTGAGCGGCGGGCTGCCGGGGATGCTGGTGTCGGCGGAGCGAAACCGCCCGATGTCGGGATCATTGTACCGGGCATGATACTCCAGCAACCCGTTGGCGTCCAGGCGCTGTCCGGTGTCGTTGAACGCAGTCTGACCGATGCCCTCGCTGAGCACCGCGCCCCACGGGTCGTCGTGCTGCACCCCGCTCAGCCCGCCGTCGCTGCGCGTCACCGCGCTCACGCTCCCCACCTGGTCGCCGTGCAGATACCACGTCCCCTGGTCGCTGCGTCGCACGCCGATGACGTCGGCGCCAAACCGATAGCTGTGCGTCGTTGCGCCGCCCACGGTGCGCTCCCAGCGGTCGCCGACGGTGACGACCATCGCGCCGTTCGTCGTGCGCGTGACCCGCGCCCCGGTCGCATCGTAGGTGGAGGTTTCGTGCACCCCTCCCGCGTGACGCTGACCAGTTGGTTCCACCCGTTCCAGGCGTAGGTCCGCACCCTGTCGTGCACCCGGTTGCCGTTGGCGTCGTATTGGAAGCTGCGCCCGCCGCCGCTGAGCGGGGCGTGGGGGCGCGGCTGCCCGGCGGCCGGGTAGTGGAAGCTGGCGCCGGCGTTGGTGATCAGGTTCCCCAGCCGGGTGTAGGCGTCATGCTCCGTGAGCGTCGGTGGGGGCGGTATCGGCGTGGCCGTCGGCGTGCGCGTGGCGTGGATCGTCGCTCCGGTCATCGCCCCAAGGCGACGGTCGGAGGTCGCCATCCGCTTGCGACGGGGACCAGACCTCAGATGCCCGTGGTACAATACCACCAGCATACGGCGTGATGCGCGGGAGCCGCAATGCGGATCTATCTGGACACATGCACGCTGCACCGCCCGCTCGATGATCGCACCCAGCTGCGTATTGCCCTCGAAGCGGATGCGGTGCTCACGCTCTTGCCGCTGTGCGCGCAAGGAACGCTTACCCTGGTCGTCTCTGCGGTGAACGCCTTTGAAACGGCGCGCAATCCCCGTCCGCAGCGGGCGCTGTTCGTCCAGGCGATCATGGCGCGGGCTGCCGAGTATATCCCGCTGACGGATGGGATTGAGGCGCGGGCGCAGGAGTTGGAGCGCGCCGGCGTCAAGGCGATTGATGCATTGGGCAACGGCGGAGGCGGCGGCAGTGGACCGCTTCTGCACCTGTGATGATCGCTTCTATCGCAAGATGAAAGCATTGCCGGGCGTGACGTTGAAAGCAGTCACACCGCTCGAACTGATCCAGGAGGTCGTGCTGTGCTGACAGGAACCTCGCAGCCGTTGGCGCTGCTCACCGAACGCGCGTTGCGCCTATTGTTGGCGGAGTT
Organism: uncultured bacterium; assembly: GCA_964526945.1. Lineage (GTDB taxonomy): Bacteria > Sysuimicrobiota > Sysuimicrobiia > Sysuimicrobiales > Humicultoraceae > Fervidifonticultor. The sequence continues at coordinate 1,226 of CAZGNA010000286.1, read as the reverse complement.
GGGACCGATCGACACGGTGCGGTTTTTGAGCCAGTATACCCTGGGCGAAGGCGACGCGGTCGCCGACAAGGATCGGCTCGTCGGGTCGCTGACGGTGGCGGAGATTGCCGCAGCGATTCGTCAGGCGCAGAGGGAGGCTGGCGCGCCAGCCCGTGCGCCAGAAACAGACGACGCGGTTTGATGGGCCATTGTACCGGGCATGCTCTTCCACTACTCCGCTAGTGTCCCATTGCTGTCCGGTGTCGTTGAACGCGGTTTGACGGATGCCCCCGCTGCGCATCGCGCCCAGAAGGATGGTCTGGGACGTGCCTACGCCGTTCCCGTTGGCGCCAGAGCAGGAACTCATCCTGACTGTGCTGGTGCGCTGGCCCAGGGCATCATCCCGATACCTCGCGTCGGAGCCCGGCGATGACGGCAGCGCGGCCGCCGCAACCTATCTTCGCAGCTCTTCCGGGAGCGGGCCGGTCATGTACTCCGGGGTTAGGATCTCAACGATCAACGTGGAACAGGCGAGTTGGGCTTCATTGATGAGTGCTCGCTCCGCTTCGGTGCGCGGGAAGGTCGTGAGGGCTGCACGCAACTCCAAATCAAGGTAGTAGAGCCAGTGAGCCACCTCGCGCTCGATCCACTCTTGCCCACGGATCAGCTCCCTGTAGGCTCGCAGCGCCTGCATGAGGGTATCATAGTGCTCACGGGAAAATTCTCTCCCCCTTAGTCGAAGAAGAAACTCGTCGCTCGCTACTCCAATAGTGACGACACACTCTTGTCGGTCCACGATGTTCCTCCTATCTGGGGATAACGCCCCGGATCGCTTCAGGGGGAATGTGCGTGTCCACTAAGACCTCGGAAGCTCTGGTAGCAAGTCTGCGTGGCCTGTAATGCCATCCATCCATAACACCGGGTTTGGTTGTGTCCACAATCGTAGAGTTTACTTTGTGCAGGTCGATCTCGTAGATGGGTTCGTTCCCCTGGTAGCGGCGCGCCCAATCAAGATCACGAGTAGTAGAGATCCAGTTATCGGCTTCAACGTTCCCGTGACTCACGTGTCGTTGTGGATGCACCCGCCGCGATGGGTCTTTTGCCCACAACCCCTCGCTTAGGGCACGTGGATGTTCATCCGGTCTGACCACCCGGTAGACAATATCAGCGTCGCCAGTGCGCTGAGCATTCCCCACCGCCTGCGCCGCACCCGCCGCCTCATCGGCGTGGGCCACTGCGCGCAGGGC
>CAZGNA010000285.1:0-2794 GCA_964526945.1 uncultured bacterium | reverse complement strand
AGGTAGCGCAGCAGGTCCGTGCGCCCGCGCAGGTCCCGCACGGCGCGCAGGCCCAGGCGGCTCGTCACGTCGCGCAGGACGGTCATCCAGGCCCGGTAGAGGTTGGCGATCCGCCGCGCCCCCCACGCCGGATCGATGAGCCGGCTGAGCTCGGGGTCGGTGGTGGTGATGCCAAACGGGCACCCACGGCCCTTCTCGCAGTCGGCCAGGCGGGTGCAGCCCAGCGCCACCAGCTCGGCCATCCCCAGCACCACGCCGTCGGCGCCCAGCGCGATGGCCTTGGCCGCGTCGTAGGGCGTGCGGATCCCACCGCTGGCCACGAGCACGATCTCGTCGCGGATCCCCTCCTGCACCAGGAACCGGTGGACCTTGGGGATCGCGTACTCGATGGGCATGGCGATGTTCTTCTTGGCGATCTCGGGTGCCGCGCCGGTCCCGCCGTAGCCGCCGTCCAGGTGCACGATGTGCGCCCCCGCATGGTAGATGCCCACGGCCACCATGTCCACGTCGGTGGGCGTGGAGACCTTGACCGAGACCAGCGCCCGCGGGTTGACGGTACGGATCCAGTCCACGTGCTTCTTGTGGTCTTCCACCGAGTAGACGCTATGGAAGGGGAACGGCGAGTAGAGGCTGACCCAGGCCACCGACTCGCGCATGGCGGCCACCGCCTCGGTCACCTTGCCGCCCAGGAGGTGACCGCCCAGCCCGGGCTTGGCCCCCTGGGCGTACTTGAGCTCGACGACGCGGGCGAGCTGGATCGTCTCCTCGCGGACGCCAAACAGCCCGGTGGCCACCTGCGTGATGATCCACGGGGCCCAGGGCAGCAGCTCCTCGGGATACCCCCCTTCGCCGGTCGAGGTGAACGTGCCGATCGCCGCCGCAGCCTGCGCCCGGGCGAGCATCGTCTGCAGGCTGACCGAGCCGAAGGACATGCCGCCCCCGTAGACCGGCAGGGGCAGGACGATCTGCGGCCCGTCGCCGCGACGGTTCAGCGCCAGGGAGAGGTCGACGGCGTCCGGGTCCACCGCAGCGGGCGGGCACCAGTCGGGGTCGGTCTCGAACGCGAACCGCAACAGGTCGAACCCACCGCCCGAGCGGCCCACCCACGCGCCGCGGGCCGGCGGGCGTCCGGTTTCGGCCATGGTCCAGGTCGTCTGCAGCACCTCGGGGGTCCACCGGAGGTCGCCCATGACCGGCGGCTGGCCGTCTCCGGCCTCGCCGCCGGCGTCGTGCGCGGGGACGAGCGCGCGGAACGCCGCCTCCTCCACCGCGTGGAAGATCACGCGCCCGACCTCGCCGCGCAGCCGGCGCACCTCGCGCATGCCCATGGCACCCAGGCATTCGAGCAGCTGGTCTCGCCAGGCCGCCAGCAGGTTGACCAGCCGTTGCGCACCCCACGCAGGCTCGAACGCGCCCGCCTCGGCATGACACCGGGTGCGGTCGGCCCACAGCGCGCAGCCGAAGGCCACCGGCACGACGACGTCCAGCGCCACCAGGTCGGCGCCGCAGGCGATGGCCTTCGGGACGTGCTCGGCGGCGGCGATCCCCCCGCTTGCGATCAACGTCACGGCATCGCGCAGCGCCTTGGCCACGAGGTGGCCGTGCACCGCGCGCAGCGCGTCCACGACGAAGCCGACGGGCGTCTGGCCGTATTCGTCGGCAGAGAGGTGGACGACGGCCACTCCCTGCGCCACCAGGTCCGCCGCGGCTTGGGGCGCGTGCGCGTCCAGGGGCAGGTGCACCGCGACCATCGCATGGGGATGCACAGCCGTCACGTGGCCCACGGCGTCCAGCATCCGCCGGACGTCCTGGCGCCCGTCTGCCGCCGGACCGGCCGCAGTCAGCTCCACGTAGCGCATGCGGGACCACAGGGCCCGCAGCGCCTCCAGGCGGTCGAGCGGCATCCGGAGGCCCACGACGTCCAGGAAGGGCTCCAGGTCCGGTCCCCACTGGTCGGGCTCGACCACCGCCAGCGTGCCCAGACGCTGCGCAGCCAGCGCGACGGCGCGCAGGGGAGTCCGGGTGGGCGCCGGGAAGGGGTAGGGGTTGAAGATCATCGGCACCGGGAGCTCGATGAACCCGCACGGGGCGACCGGGCCCTCCAGCGGCACGGGGTCCGGAGCGCGGCCGAGGTCGACCGCGGTGGAGATGTACTCGCGCCCGTGGATGCCGTCCCGCGTGGGCCGGACGATCTCGGACATGTCGAGCCACAGCCCGTCGAAGCCGGGGCCTGCGAACGGGCCGCCGTAGCCGGCGCCCGAGATGGGAATCTTCCCCCGCTCGGCCATGTACCACGTTTGGGTGATGATCTCGGGCGTCCAGTAGGGATCGACCGGGGCCGGGGTCTCGAACGGCGCGTGGCCGTACTTGACGTACTCGTCCTGCTCGGCGAGACGGAACCTGGCGGGGGGCGCGCAGGGCAGTGGCGCGGGACGGGTCTCGATGTGGTACCGCGCGCCGGCGAGGACCGTCACGATCGATGTCTGCACCCTTCGGTCGGCATGCAGCCGGCCGCTCCCTCGTGGGGTGGCCGTTCGTCTTCGAGCATAGGCCTGCGGCGCCGGCACAGCAAGTCAGAAACCCGGCCTGCGCGGCCTGCAGCGCTCGCGGATGGCGGTCGGGACGCGCCGGTGGTGGCGACGGCGGCGCACGTCCGGATGAGGATGGCGCGGGCCTACCGCAACGGCGCTCCCGCGTCGATCCAGCGTTGGAGCAGCGCGCGTTCGTCCTCGGTCATCCCGGTCCGGTTGCCCGGCGGCATCGTGCGCTGCTCCACCGCGCGCACCCGGATGCG
>CAZGNA010000284.1:0-2806 GCA_964526945.1 uncultured bacterium | reverse complement strand
GGCGGCGTCCCGCCGGGGGAGACGCGTGAAGGCGGCCCCACCGTCCCGCCGGGGCCCGGTCCGGCGGGCGCGCCGGGCGTCCCGGCCGCCGGTGGCGCCGGACGCGGTGGCCGCGTCCCGAACAGCTCGGCCAGCGCCTCGTCCAGCGTGGGCGCCATGACGATGCGCGCGCCGCTGACCGCGATCACCCGCTTGAGCTCCGGCAGCTGGCTGCGCTCGGCCTGCAGGTACAGCGGCTCCACGTAGAGCAGCCCGTCCTCGATGGGGATCACCAGCAGGTTGCCGCGGATGACCTGCGAGCCCTGCTGGTTCCACAGCGAGAGCTGTTGCGAGATGAACGGGTCCTGGTCGATCCGCGACTCGACCTGCAGCGGGCCGAACACCGTGCGCGCCTTGGGGAACCGGTAGACGATCAGCTCGCCGTAGTGCGGGGGGTCGTTGCGGGCAGCCATCCAGGCGATCATGTTCTCGCGGCCCGCCGACACCATGGGCAGGATCAGCACGAACTCGGGTGCCGCGCCCTCGGCCAGGCGCATGGTGACGTAGTAGGGCTCCATGCGGATCGTCTCGTTGCCGAAGATCTCCCGCGGGATCGCCCACACATCCTCCCGGTTGTAGAAGACCTGCGGGTCCCGCATGTGGTAGGTGGCGTAGACCTGGGCCTGTACCTCGAACAGGTCCACCGGGTACCGCAGGTGGGCGGCCAGCGCCGGGGGCATCTGGGCCGCCGGCCGGAACAGCTCGGGGAAGATGGCGGCCAGGGTGCGCAGGATCGGCTCGTCGGGCTGCACCGCGTAGAACGTCACCGTGCCGTCGTAGGCGTCGACGACGACCTTGACGCTGTTGCGCATGTAGTTGACGTCGCCAAAGGGCGCGGCGTACGGGTAGCGGTCGGTGACGGTATAGGCGTCGATCACCCAGACCAGCCGCCCGTCGACCACCACCAGGTAGGGGTCGCGGTCGTAGCGCAGGAACGGCGCGATGCGGGTCACGCGCTGGGTGATCTGGCGCGCGAACAGCAGCCGGCTGCCGGCGTCGATGTCGGTCGAGAGCGCCAGCTTCAGGTCGCCGAACCGGTAGGCCAGCGCCAGCCGGGGCAGGTAGCCCAGGCGAATGCCGCCCCGGCCCGCGTAGCGCGTGTAGGCGTTGTCGTCGCCCTGGGGGTAGTCGAACTCGCGCACCCGGGTGTTCACCACCACGTAGTCCGTGGTCAGCTCGCCGTAGTAGATCTCCGGCCGCGTGATCACCAGCCCCGGGATCGTCTGCAGGGGAATGTCGCGAACGAAGAACTCGGGCATCCCTTCCTCGGAGATGGCGTTCACGGGGCTCATGACGAGCCCGTACCCGTGGGTGTAGACCAGGTGGCGGTTGACCCAGTTGCGGGCCTGGGGCGGCAGCTGGGCCGTGGCCAGCTCGCGGGCGGCCAGCATCACCTGGCGGGGCTGCCCGTCGATGACGTAGCGGTCGATGTCCACGTCGCCGAAGACGTAGTACCGGCGGAAGCTCTGGAGCTGACTGTAGGCGCGCAGCAGGGGTCGGTAGTCCCACAGCCGGACGTTCTCCACGGTGGCGCGGTGGCGGGCGATGGCTGCGGCGTCCAGCGGCGCGGTGGGGAACTCGCGCTCGCGCACGCCGTCCAGCCCGAAGGCGCGCAGCGTGGCCGTGATGGCGTGCCGGATGTAGGGCGTCTCGGCCGTGAGCTCGTTGGGCCGTACCCGCACTGCCTGCACGACGCCCGGGTAGACCACCAGGCCCACCGCCCACGCCACCACGATGAGCGCCACCGTCGCCAGGGCCAGCCGCACGGTGCGCAGCCAGGCGTTGGCCACCAGCAGCAGCCCGCAGGCGACGAACAGCGCCGCGAGCACCCGCAGCGCCGGCAGCACCGCGTGCACGTCGGCGTACGAGGCACCAAACGCCGGCCCGCGCGTCGAGTAGAGCAGGTCGAACGCATCGAGCCAGAACCCCGCGCCCCGCACCAGCACCACCGCCCCGAGCAGGACCGACAGGTGCGTCCGGACCCCGGGCGGGGCCAGCCAGACGCCGCGCAGCACCAGGCGCCCGTAGGCCGAGGCGTAGCCCACGGCGACGGCGACGGTGAGGAGCACCAGCCAGGTGAACAGCCCGTCCGCGACGAGCCGGTAGACCGGGAGCCGGAAGACGTAGAAGCCCACGTCGCGGCCGAAGAGCGGGTCGGCCTGTCCGAAGGGCGTGGCGTGGACGAACTGCTGGAGCGCCACCCACTGGCGCGAGGCGGCGAGCCCGCCCAGGGCCGCGGCGACGCCCAGGGCCCACCCCCACCAGCCCGCTGGGCCCCGCCGCGGCCGCACCCCGCGGTAGCGGCCGCCGCCGCGGTCGATCAGCTCCAGCACTTCGGCACGGCCCGCGCGCAGCACCGGCCGGAGGTTTGCGTACCCCAGCACCCACAGCGCGCTGCCGACCACGACGGTCACGGCCAGTCGGGAGAGGAAGGGCACCCAGAACACCCGGACGTAGCCCACCTCGTGGAACCACAGCCAGTCGGTGTACCACCGGGCCAGCGCCGGGCCCAACAGGAAGAAGAGGATGACCAGCGCCCACAGCACCCACCGCAGTCGTCCCATGGCCCACCTGTCCTTCTTCACCATCTGCCCACGCTGCCCACGCACGCTACCATGCGCGGCATCCGGGCGCGCCCCGCAGGCCTCTGGCGCCGGGCCACCCGCACGCCGGCCCACGCCCGGGCGCGCCACCGAGGGCCGGCGTGGTTGTCCGGTAGTGTCAAGAGTTTTGTGTACTTTCCCGGCATAGGGGGCGCTCCTGCCAC
>CAZGNA010000283.1:0-2830 GCA_964526945.1 uncultured bacterium | reverse complement strand
CCCGCGCCGCCACCCGCTCGGGCACGCTGGTGCACACGTACCACTGGAAGATGTCGCCCACCGAGACCTGCCCGGCCTCGTACCCGAACAGCCCTGGCAGGATGCCGTCCTCCACGACGCCGGCGATCCCCCGGACCGGGCGGCGCTGCGGGTCGACCAGCAGGTGGCAGGTCGAGGTGCCCATGATCGCCACCAGCCGGCCGGGCTCGCGCACGCCCACGGCGGGCACCGCCGCATGGGCGTCGATGACAGCGACCGCGACCGGCGTGCCTGCGCGCAGGCCCGTACGGCGGGCCCAGGCGTCGGTGAGCACGCCCGCCGCCGTGGCCACGGGCCGGGGAGGCCCCAGGCGGTCGAGCAGCGTGGGCAGCGCAGGGTCCAGCGCGGCCCAGAAGGCTGCGTCGGGATACCCTTCCGCCTTCTGCCAGTGGGCCTTGTAGCCCGCCTGGCAGGCGCTGCGCACCTCGCGGCCGGTCAACTGCCAGACGATCCAGTCGCCGCCCTCGATCCAGCGCGCGGCGGCGTCCATGACCTCAGGCGCTTCCGCCAGCACCTGCCACCCCTTGGCCCACAGCCACTCCGACGAGGTCTTCCCGCCGTACCAGCGCAGGAACGCACCGCCCGGCCGGTCCGCGGCCGCGTTGATGCGATCGGCGTAGGGCTGCGCGGCGTGGTGCTTCCACAGCTTGGGCCAGGCATGGGGCTCGCGGCGGTACTCGGGCAGCGTGCACAGGGGAACGCCGTCGGCGGTCGTGGGGAGCACCGTACACGACGTGAAGTCCACGCCGATGCCCACGATGGCGTCGGCCGGGACCGCAGCAGCCATCTGGCGGAGCAACACTTCCAGCACGCCCACCCAGTCGTCGGGATGTTGCAGGGCCCAGTCCGCGGGCAGCGGCCGGGGCTCGCCCGGCAGCGTCCGGTCGATGACGCCGTGGGGGTAGGCGGCGGTGGCCGTGGCCGCCAGCGCGCCGTCGGCGGTCCGGACCAGGACCGCCCGGGCGGACTCCGTGCCGAAGTCGACGCCGACGGTGTACGTGGTCACCGCCGTCACGCAGGGGCGCCGGGCAGCGCAGAGGGTGCCGGCCCGAACACCCGCGGCTCGATCCCCGTCATGCGGCAGAACCAGACGAGGTCGGCCACCCAGTCTCCGTAGACCCCGTGGATGTGGTTGGAGTCGTACTCGGCCAGGAACGCGTCGGCCGAAACGCGCAGCCGGGCGAACGCGTGCGGCCACTGGGGCGTGGTGGCCGCCACCTTGCGCGCGGTGACCTCCGGCGGGAACGCGACGAACTCGCCGGGGACGATGGCCATCCAGTAGCGGCCGTTGCGGCGGGCCAGGCGGGCGAGCGTCACCGGGCCCGGTGCCGCCACGTGCATCACCGAGGCACCGCCTGCGGGGAAGTAGAGGATCGCCGGGTAGAGGTGCACGTGGCGGAGGTTGGCCGCGGGGTCGAACGACCGCCCCGCGAAGTACGTGGCGTGCTGCCCCGAGTTGCACAGGTCCCACACGTCGGCGGCGGCGTCGTAGTGCCGCACGTCGGCGAACAGCACCGGGGTGCCGGCCAGGTGCTTGAAGATCTCCATGGTCAGGGCGCCGTCACTGTCGGCCTCGGTGGCGCAGACGATGGGGTCGTGGGGGCCTTCCCAGTCGTAGGGATCGTTGAGGAAGGCTTCGGGCACGTCCATGGTGACGAAGTGATCGGTCAGCTCGGGCTGGCCCTTGATCCCGCAGAAGTCCAACCGCCACTCGTCCACCAGCTCGCGCACGGCGTGGTAGGCCTTGATCTGGCGGCGCAGCAGCTCCGGGGTCAGCTTCTCACCGTCGTAGTGGATCGTCGCACCGTGCTCCTGCAGCCAGGCGATGGCGGCGTCGGCCCGGCTGTCGGGGACCCGTGCGGCGCGCCGGACGATCTCGAACTGGTCGATGTGCTCGATGTCGATGCCGAACTCCCGCCGCCAGACGTCCAGGGCGGGCACCGCGGTGTACATGCCCATCGAGCGGCCGCCGATCACACCGTAGACCTCGCCGCGCAACCGGTTGCGCGCCGCCGCCGGCCGCAGGAACTGCAGCACCCGCTGGAACACCGCATCGTCGTCGATGTCGCCCGAGACCCGCCCGCAGCACACCCCGATCTGGTCCAGGCTGCCGGCCGCCGCCAGCATGGCCACCAGCCCCGGGTACTGCGGGTTCACGTTGGAGAACAGCAGGATCGGGGCGGGGACGAACTGGGCCGCGATGGCAGAGTAGTGCGGCCAGGCCCAGATGGCGTAGTTGAAGATCGTGACCTCCACGCCCTGGGCCGCGAGGTACCGCGCCTCCTGCTGGGCCAGGTCGGTGGTCCAGACGATCTCGCGGCCGACGACGACCTCCCACCCGGCCGCCCGCAGGCGCGCGGCCAGACGGTCCTGGAACTGGCGGGTCAGCGGGAGCAGTTCCTGGTGGACGGCAGGACGGCCGTCGGAGAAGGTCAGCACTCCCACCCTGGGTGGCTTCATCGATCCCCTCCCGAGGCGGCGCCGGGCCGCGGGCGTCCTGATAACGTTTTCAGTCCCGTAAAGAATTCGCGGCCCCTCCCGGACTTCCTGTCGGATCGGCCCGAGGCCGCACCACCTTCGAGCCTACCGGGAGACCGCGGCGTCGGGCAATCGGGTCTGCGCTCGATCCGCCCGGCCTGGCGAGCTGGGACGGTGGCCGCCGGCTGGCGCCGGCCGCCCGCGCCGGCTGCCCGGCCCGGGCCACGCCCCGATCCGCCGCCACGCCGGCACGTGATTCCCCGGCTGATCCTTGCGGGCGCTGCCGTCCCCTCCGCCTGGTGGATCCGCCCCC
>CAZGNA010000282.1:0-2889 GCA_964526945.1 uncultured bacterium | reverse complement strand
CCAGGTAGTCGGCGACCTCCTGCACCTTCGAGGCGTCGCCGTTCATGGCGGCGTCCACGAGCGTCCGGTCGACCCGGTAGCTCTGGACCGTCTTGCCGTCGCTGAAGTGGACCAGCGGATGGCCCTTGGAGTCCTCGAGGACCAGGACGTCGACCTGCACGCCGGCGCGGCTGAGCACGTCGCGGGCCAGGACGGCCACCCACTGCCGCCGCCCCTCCAGCTGCTGGCCCGGTCCGGGCAGCAGGGTCTGCGCCACCGTGCGCGTGGCCAGGGGATTGGGGTCGAGCGCCGGGCCGCGGGCGGCCGCGCGCTTCTTCCGGCTCGCCTCCCCCAGCTCGGCCAGCAGGTCCATGGCCGCCACCAGGAAGGCGAACAGGTAGAACACGAACACGGCCAGCGTCAGCGACCAGTAGCGCAGGAACGCGTTGAGATCCATCGATTCCCTCGTGCGCGTCGGCGTGGTCCGATGCCGGCTGTTCTAATTGCCCGCGTCCGTCCGGTCTTCCTGCCGTCCCGCCAGCGCCAGCAGGCAGGCGCGCGCGGCCGCCAGCGCCTGCGCCCGGTGGCTGTGGCGGTTCTTCTCCTCCAACGGCAGCTCGGCCACCGTCTTGCCCTCCTCGGGCAGCAGGAAGATCGGATCGTAGCCAAACCCCCCGGTGCCGCGCGGGGCGTCCGCGATGCGCCCTTCCCAGCGCCCCTCGAACGTGCACACGTCGCCCTGGGGCGTCGCCACGGCCACCACGGCGCGGTACCGCGCACTGCGGCGCTCGGCGGGCACGTCGCGCAGCCGCTCGAGCACCCAGGCGTTCCGGTCGGCGTCGGTCGCGCGCGGCCCCAGGAACGTGGCCGAGCGCACGCCGGGCGCGCCGCCCAGCGCGTCGATCTCGAGCCCCGAGTCGTCGGCGAGCGCGACCTCGCCCGTGAGGCGCGCGACCAGCGCGGCCTTGAGGACGGCGTTGTCCTCGAACGTCTCCCCGGGCTCATCCAGCGGGGGAACCTCGGGAAAGTCGTCGAGGGTGCGCACCTGCAGCGGCAGGTCGCCCAGCAGCATCAGCAGCTCGCGCACCTTGCCGGGGTTGCGCGTGGCCAGGACGAGCACGCGCGCGGGGCCTGCGCAGCGTCGCGACCGTGCCATCTCCGGCCCGAGCCTAGCCCACGAGCGGCTGCATCGACGGCGAGGGCACGGACGGCCGTCTAGCGCGGCAGCGTGGCCAGCAGATCGGCCAGCGCCGCCTTCTGAGCCTCGATCAGCGTGCGCACGCCCTTCTCGCCGAGGGTGAGCAACGTCAGCAGCTCCTGCCGGGTGAAGGGCAGCCCCTCGGCCGTCCCCTGCACCTCGACGATGCGCCCCGACTCGGTCAGCACCAGGTTCAGGTCGACCCGGGCGCGGGAATCCTCCTGGAACGTCAGGTCCAGCAGCATCTCGTCGCCCACGATGCCGACGCTGGTCGCCGCCACGAACTCCCGCAGCGGCCACCACGGCAGGGCGCCGCTGCGCCGCAGGCCGGCCAGGGCGTCGACCAGGGCCACGAACGCGCCGGTGATGGCCGCCGTGCGGGTTCCGCCGTCGGCCTGCAGGACGTCGCAGTCGATGGTGATCATGCGCTCACCCAGCCGGTCGAGCGCGACCGCCGCCCGCAGCGCCCGGCCGATCAGCCGCTGGATCTCCTGCGTGCGCCCGCCCTGGCGGCTCTGGTCTCGCGGCGTCCGCTCCAGCGTCGACCGCGGCAGCATGCCGTACTCCGCCGTGATCCATCCCTGGCCTGCACCGCGCAGCCACGGGGGCACGCGCTCCTCGACCGTGGCGGTGCACACCACGCGGGTCTGCCCCAGGGTGATCAGCACCGATCCCTCGGCGTGCGGGATGAAGTGCCGGACGATCTCGACCGGCCGCAGCGCGTCCGGTGCCCGGCCGTCGGCTCTGGGCATCGCGATCCCACCTTCTCGTGCATCCCTGCAGGCTGGGTCAGTGTTCGCCGGCACCGGCCCGACTCCTGGGCGGACCCCACGGCCGGGCCGTGCCGGAACCCGCGCACCCCGCGGGCCCCGCGCGGTGGCGCCGTGCCCGCCCGGCGTCCTCGCCGGCGATCGTCCCGCGGGCGCTGGAGACGGGGCCGCCGAGGACGCCGCGCCCGCGGCGTGCACGGTCAGCCCGCGGGCGCGGGGGACGTGATCAGGAAGCGCAGCACGCCCCGCGCGATGGCGTCTGCCAGCTGCTGGCGGAACGCGGGCGTGCGCAGCCGCCCCTCCTCGTCGGGGTTGGAGATGTAGGCGACCTCGACGAGCGCCGCGGGGATCTCGGCCTCGCGCAGCACGAAGAAGTTGGCGGTCTTGATCCCGCGGTCTGCGAGGCCCGGGATGCGCGCCAGCTCGTCCTGGATCATCTTCGCCAGGACCTGGCTGTGGGGCGCCAGGTAGTAGGTCTCGGCGCCGCTGGCGGTGGCGCGCACCGAGGCGTTGGCGTGGATGCTGACGAACACCGTCGCGCCCTGCCGCCGCGCCAGCCGCGCCCGCTCGGAGAGATCGACGAAGACGTCGGCTTCCCGCGTCATGACGACCCGCACGCCCGCCCGGACCAGCACCTCCCGCGCCCGCAGGGAGATGTCGAGCACGGCGTCCTTCTCCAGCAGACCGGTGGGGCCGATCGCGCCCGTGTCGCGGCCACCGTGCCCGGCGTCGATGGCCACCACGTGGCCACGCACCGTCGGCTCGGGAATCTCGACGACGAGCGTGCTGCCGTCGCCGGCCGATGTCACGGTGTACGGCGCCTTGCGCCGGAAGACGACCACGACCCGGGTGATGTCGGGGTCGGCCTGGAACTGGGCGGCGCGCACCTCGGCGACCACCGGGCCGGCCACCGGGATCTCCTGCTTCACCGGCACGAACACC
>CAZGNA010000281.1:0-2907 GCA_964526945.1 uncultured bacterium | reverse complement strand
CGTCGATCACCGCCGACGCCCGCGCCCTGGCGCGCGCTCCCCGCCCGCCGCCCGGCGGCGCCCCGCGCGGTGTCGCCGCGCTCCGGGCAGCGCCCGGAGCAGCGTCGCCATGCGAATCGCCGCCGTCGCTGCCTCGACGCCGCGGTCGAGGCGGCCACCGGCCCGCTCGTGGGCCTGGGCGGGGTCGTAGACCGCCAGCACCTCGTTGATCACCGGGACGCCCTCTTCCAGCGCGACCCGGCTCAAGCCCGCCGCCGCCTCGCGGGCCACCAGCTCGAAGTGCAGGGTCTCGCCCTTGATGACGCACCCCAGCGCGATCACGGCGTCGTAGCGCCCGGTGGCGGCCAGGCGCCGCGCGGCCAGCGGCAACTCCAGCGCGCCCGGCACCCACGCCACGTCGACGGCCGCAGCGCCCCGCGCCTCCAGCGTCTGCCGGCACGAGGCCAGCAGGCGCGCGGTGATCGCCTCGTTGTAGCGGCTCACCGCCACCGCGAACCGCAGGCCGGTGGCATCGTCGCTGCCGTCGTAGACCTGGCTCACCGTCGCTCCCCGAACCTCTTCGTGACCGCCGTGCGGGCTCCCCGACCCGTCGTCGTACAGGGCCGCGTGCTCCTGCGGTGCGCTCAGGCCGGCTACTCGATGCTCAACAGGTGGCCCAGCCGGTGGCGCTTGGTCTTCAGGTACGCGTAGTTCTCCCGGGTCGGCGGCACTTCCAGGGGCACGCGCTCGACGATCTGCAGCCCGTAGCCCTCCAGCCCGGCGCGCTTCTGCGGGTTGTTCGTCAGCAACCGGACCTGCCGCACGCCCAGGTCCACCAGGATCTGGGCGCCGACGCCGTAGTCCCGCGGGTCGGGCGGGAACCCCAGCAGCTCGTTGGCCTCGACCGTGTCGCGCCCTTGGTCCTGGAGCGCGTAGGCGCGGATCTTGTTGCCCAGCCCGATGCCACGGCCCTCCTGGCGGATGTACACGATGGCCCCGCGCCCCTCGCGGGCCACGGCGCGCAGGGCCGCGTGGAGCTGCTCGCGGCAGTCGCAGCGCAACGATCCGAACACCTCACCGGTCAGGCACTCGGAGTGCATCCGCACCAGCACGGGTGCGCCGTCGTCCACGGTCCCCTTGACCAGGGCGAGGTGCTCGGAGGCGTCCAGCAGGTTGTCGTAGACGATGGCGGTGAACTCGCCGAAGAGGGTGGGGAGCCTGGTGGCCCCTTCCCGCCGCACGAACCGGTCGGTGCGCAGGCGGTGGGCGATCAGGTCCCGCAGCAGCAGGATCTTGAGCCCCCAGCGTGCCGCGAACTGCTGCAGGTCCGGCAGGCGCGCCATGGCGCCGTCGTCGCGGACGATCTCGCAGGCCACGCCCACGGGGTGCAGGCCGGCCAGACGGGTCAGGTCCACGATCGCCTCGGTGTGGCCGGCCCGCTGGAGCACGCCCCCCGGCGCGGCGGCCACGGGGAAGACGTGGCCGGGCCGCACCAGGTCGTCGGGCCGCGTGGCGGGATCCGCCAGCAGACGCACGGTCATCGCCCGCTCGTAGGCCGAGACGCCCGTCGTGGCGGCGCGCGCATCCACCGAGACCGTGAACGCCGTGCCGAACAGCGACGTGTTCTGGGCCACCATGGGCGGCAACTGCAACTGCTGGCACCGCTCGGCGGTCATGGGCACGAAGACCAGTCCCCGGGCGTGGGTGATCATGAAGTTGATCGCCTCGGGCGTGGCGAACTGCGCCGCCATCACCAGGTCGCCCTCGTTCTCACGGTCCTCGTCGTCCACGACGATGAGCATCCGCCCCGCGCGGATCTCGTCCACGGCCTCCTCGACCGTCGCGAACGGTCGCGCGGCGACCTCCGCTGCTTCACTCATGGCTGGCGCGCTCCTTCCAGCAACCGCTGCACGTACTTGGCCAGGATATCGACCTCCAGGTTCACCGCATCACCCGGCCGCCGGCGGCCCAGCGTCGTGACCGCCAGCGTGTGCGGGATCAAGGCCACCGCGAAGCGGTCGGGCGCCGGCAGCGCCGCGACCGTCAGGCTCACGCCGTCGATGGCGATCGCCCCCTTCTCGACGATGTAGGGCAGCAGCGCCGGCGGCGGGGTGATCTCCATCCAGGCACCCGTGCCCTCGGGCCGCACCGCGACCACCACACCGACCCCGTCCACGTGGCCCTGCACGAAGTGTCCGCCCAGCCGCTGGTCGACGCGCAGCGGGCGCTCCAGGTTCACCAAGTCGCCGGCCTGCAGGCGCGCCAGGGTCGTGCGGCGCAGCGTCTCGGCCGTCAGGTCGGCGGTGAAGACGTCACCGTCCAGGCGCGTGACGGTCAGGCAGACGCCGTCGACCGCGATCGAGTCGCCCGGCCGCACACCGTCCAGCACCACACGGGCCCGGACCCGCAGGCGGGCACCCGGATCGTCCACCGCGCCCGCGGCGCACCCGTGCGTCGCGGGATCTGCACCCCGCGTCCCGCGCGCTCCCGGGCGGTCGACACCCACCACCTCGCCCAGCGCTTCGACGATGCCGGTGAACATCACGCTGCCCCGCCGGCCCGCCCGGCGGCGGCATCGCCGCTCTGCACCGCGCGGAAGCCCTCGGAGAGGTATCCCTCGACGGCCGCGTCCCCGCCCAGGTCGGCGAGCACCCGCACGTCGCGCAACCGCCGCGGTGCCCAGGCGTCCGCCCCCGTCCCTGCCGCCGGCAGCGCGACCACGGGAGCCGGCGCACCCGGCTCCCCGATCAGCACCGGTGCCACGAGCGCGATCACCTTGTCGGCCAGACCCGCGGCCAGGAACGCCGCGTGCACCGTGGCCCCGCCCTCCACCAGCGCGCTGAGCAGGCCCCGCCGCCCCAGGTCCTCCAGCAGGGGACGCAACGCCACGCGCGGGGCCGCGTGCTCCTGCACCAGCACCTCCACGCC
>CAZGNA010000280.1:0-2911 GCA_964526945.1 uncultured bacterium | reverse complement strand
GGCGGGTGGGGAACGTGAGGTCTACCGCTTGGTCCGCAGGGTGAGCGCGTCGGGCGGCGCCCGGGTCTACATCGTCTCCGGCGACCAGCGGCTGCTGCACCGGCTTCGGCTGCTCGGCACGCGCCCTATCACGCGGGGCGCTGTGCTCGTCCTTCTGGCCCGCGAGAGCCTCGCCACCGCCCGGGAGGCTCTCGGATGGCTGGACGCGTTGCGGCGACGCATCAGCACGGCGGAATACGAGGTGTGCAGAGCCGCTCTCGCAGCCGTGCACAAGAGGGAGGGATGACGGGTGGAAGTGGTTCCCGTGCGCCTGCCGAAGGCGCTGGTCAGGGCCATCGACCGGGCAGCGCGGCGCGACGGCCTGGACCGCTCGGCGATCCTGCGGCGGATCCCCCGGGTATCCCGGTACTGGACATGTAAGAGTCAACCTACTAGTCTGTAGATGAAGTTCTACATCCATGAAGGTCATCGACCTCACCGCCCCCCGGCAGGCGTTGCGGGTGCGCATCGACCCGTCGCCCGCGTACGACTTCCTGGCCTGTCTGTACCTGGTGGGGGCGTACGATCCCCGGTTTGGCTACGAGGTGCCGGCGGCGTGGGTGGAACGGGCGCGCCAGCGCCTGGGGCGCGACCTGCGGGCCGATCTGGCGCTGCTCCTCCCGCCCCGGGGCCGCACGCTGGGGATGGTGGGCGTCCTCGACGGGACGACCGGGGCGTCGGTCGAGGCGTTCATCGACCGTGTGGCGGCGACTCCGCCTGCTGCGCTGCTGGAGCTGATGCTGGCCCAGACCCTGGCCACCCCGCACGACCTGCCGCGGCTGCGCGCGGCCATCGGCGGGGATCACAGGGCCGTCGAGGCGCTGCTGGGCGCCGTCCATCCGGACGTCGACCGCCGGCGGGTGCGGCGGCTGCTGGTGCTGCCGCCCGCCGAGGTGCAGGCGCGGCTGGTCCGCCTGCTGCGGGAGGGCCACGCGCGCGTCTACGCGCCCGAGGCGCCCGCGGTCGTCCCGTTGCTGGCGCGCAACGCCGCCCGGCTGGCACGGCAGGCGACGGCGCTGTCACCTGCAGCGCTGGTGGAGCGTGCCACCGGCGGGTTCGTCATCGGCCCCGATGCCGCGCTGGACGGCGTGGTGCTGGCCCCCACGTACTACTTCCGCCCCTACAACCTGATCACGGCCTACCGCCAGGTACGGGTCTTCATCTACCCCATTGAGCTCCCCCCCGCGGCCGAGGGGCCGCCGGCGGATCTGGTGCGGGTCTACAAGGCCCTGGGGGACGAGACGCGGCTGCGCATCCTGCGCTTGCTGGCGCAGCGCGAGATGTACCTGCAGGAGCTGGCCCGGGCCCTGCGCGTCTCGCACGTGACCGCGCTGCACCACCTGGCGCTGCTGCGGGCGGCGCACCTGGTGCGGGTCGTCGACCGCGGCGCCCTCAAGTACTACCGGCTGCGGCCCGACCGCCTGCGCGAGGCCGCAGACCAGGCGCTGGCGTTCCTCACCGCGGCAGGCGCCACGTCGGGGGAGGAGCCCCATGGCATGCGCTGACGACGCCCTCTGGCCCGAGGTGCTCACGGTGGACCATCCCCACCGCGCCGGCCGAACGCCAGGACCTGCGGGAGAAGGGCGCGCCGGCGGCGCACGGGACGCCGACAGGGCGCGGGCCGTCGATCCACCCGACGCCGGCAGGGAAAGGGCGTGACCGTTCGGACCCTGGCCCCGGCGCAGACGTTCCGGGCGCTGCGCCACCCGCACTACCGGCGGTTCTGGTGGGGCGGGCTCGTGTCGTTGATCGGGTCGTGGATCCAGATCACGGCCCAGGGGTGGCTGGTCTACGACCTGACGGGATCGCCGTTCATGCTGGGCACGGTGACCATGGTCAACACCGTGCCCACGATGCTGCTGGGGGTGGTGGGCGGTGCCGTGGCCGACCGCTCCGAGAAACGCCACCTGCTGCTGGCCACCCAGGGCACGTTCATGCTGGTCTCGGCGGTCCTCGCGGCGCTCACCCTCACCGGCCGCATCGCCGTCTGGCACATCCTGGCGCTGAGCGCTGCCAGCGGTGTGGCGGCGGCCCTGGACATGCCGGCGCGCCAGTCGTTGCTGGCCTACCTGGTGGACCGCGACGACCTGATGAACGCCATCGCGCTGAACTCGGCGGTCTTCAACGGCTCGCGGATCGTCGGCCCGGTCATCGCCGGCATCGTCATCGACCGGTTCGGCGACCGCACCGGGCCCGGCCTGAGCTTCGCCCTCAACACCGTCTCCTACCTGGCCGTCCTGGCGGCGCTGGTCACGATCCCGGTGAACTCGCGCCCGCCGGGCAACGAGCGCCAGGACCTGGTCCGCGCGGTGCGGGAGGGGCTGACCTTCGCGCTGGGGCAGCCGGTGCTGCGCACCCTGCTGGGCCTGATGGCCATCACGGGTGTGTTCGGGCTGTCGTACACCGTGCTACTGCCGGTCTTCGCCCGCGACGTGCTGCACGTCGCGGCGCGCGGCTACGGGCTGCTGTTGACCGCCAGCGGGGTGGGGGCCACCGCCGGCGTGCTGGCCCTGGCCACGGCCCGCCCGCAGCGCCTGGAGCCCGTGATCCTGGCGCTCCACGCCGCGTTCACGGTGCTGCTGGCCGCCTTCGCCGCCAGCCCCGCGTTCCCCATCTCGCTGGCCCTCATCGTCGGGGTGGGCGCCACCATGACCGCGTACCTCTCGGCGACCAACACCACGATCCAGGCCCTCGTGCCCGACGCGCTGCGCGGCCGCGTGATGAGCCTCTACATCCTGGCGTTCTTCGGCACGGCGCCGCTGGGCGGCCTGGTCATGGGTGCGCTGGCGCAGGCCGCGGGCGCCCGCGTCGCCGTCGCTGCGGGCGCGGCCGTCTGCGGGGCGGCCTGGCTTGCGGTGCGGGGCCGGCAGCG
>CAZGNA010000279.1:1745-2916 GCA_964526945.1 uncultured bacterium | reverse complement strand
GTTCATGTAGAAGAACCCCACCGAGGGAATCGGCTGCCCGATGCGCACGCGGATCGCGGGGTTGCGCCGCAGGCGGTCCACGTCGGTCTTCGGGAGGTAGAAGTCGGAGATGTGGTCGAGCTCGCCGGTCTCCAGGGCGGTCACGCGCAGCGTGGGGCTGGGGAAGACGCGGAAGACCAGCCGATCGAGGTAGACCGGGTCGACGTAGTCGGGGTTCCACTCGAGGACGATCCGGTCGCCGCGCACCCACTCGCGGAAGCGGAAGGGGCCGGTGCCCACCGGCTCCATGTTGCGCGGGTGGCGCAGGATGTCACCGCCGGCGTAGACGTGCTGGGGCAGGATCGGGCAGTCGAACACCGACAGCAGCCGCAGGAACGGAGCGAACGGCCGTTTGAACCGGATCACCAGCGTCGTCGGCCCGACGACGGTGATGCGGTCCATCTGCTCGAAGGCGCGCCGGAACCGTCCCTGGTACCTGCCGGTGACCTCCTCCATGGTGAACTTCACGTCTGCCGCGGTGAAGGGCCGGCCGTCGTGCCACTTCACGTTGGGCCGCAGCTGGAACATGTACTGCAGCCCGTCGGGCGAGAGCGTCCACGATGCCGCCAGCTGCGGCTGGATCTCGCCGCGCGGGTCCACCCAGATCAGACCGTTGTACAGGCTGGCGCCGACGGCGCCCACGGGGAAGCTGGTGGTGATGCCCAGGTTCAGCGTCTCCGGATCGCTGCCCAGCGCGATGACCGCTGTCCCGCCGCGCTGGGGCTGGGCGGGCCCGGCGGCGGCGCCTGTCGCCAGGACCACGCCCGAGAGTACGATCGCCAGCCACACACGCATGCTGTCTCCTCCCACGACGTCGCTGCACCTGCTCTGCGGTGGCGTGCAGTCTGCGAGGTTCTGTTTGACGCCGGGATGCCGGCCCCTGCCCCGATGCGACGGGAAACAAGTGACAGCAAACGCCGCGGGCAGACGGGGGCCGCAGCGCCCGGATCGTGCCACGCCCTGCGGGACCACGCCCGGCCCCTGCCCGGACCGCAGCAGGCGGCCTGCACCCCGCAGGTGTCGTGCGGCAGACGGGCGGCCCGTACCACGCAGGGGTTCGTGCGGCGACGGGGGGGCCCGGCCGCAGCTGGCCTGGAACACGCGGGGAGGCGGGAGCGCTCCCGCCTCCCCC
>CAZGNA010000279.1:0-1735 GCA_964526945.1 uncultured bacterium | reverse complement strand
AGGCGGCCCCGCTCGGCCCGCACGACGGGGATGCCCCCGCCGCCCCCGGCGATGCACCGTGCTCTGACGGCCTGGTGGCGTTACGCGTCGTAGTAGAGGTAGAACTCCGACGGGTGGGGCCGCAGCCGGATGTAGTCGACCTCTTTCTTGCGCTTGGTCTCGATCCAGGTCTCGATCACGTCCTTGGTGAACACGTCGCCCTCCAGCAGGAAGGCGTGATCGTCCTCCAGCGCCGCCAGCGCCGCGTCCAGCGATCCGGGCACCTGCTTGACCTTGGCCGCTTCCTCGGGCGGCAGCTCGTACAGGTCCACGTCCATGGGCTCGCCGGGGTCGATCCTGTGCTTGATGCCGTCCAGCCCGGCCATGGTCATGGCGGCGAACGCCAGGTAGGGGTTGGCCAGCGGGTCGGGCGGCCGGTACTCGATGCGCACCGCCCTGGGGTCGCTGGAGTAGACCGGGATGCGCACGGCGGCGCTGCGGTTGCGCTTGGAGTAGACCAGGTTCACCGGGGCCTCGAACCCGGGCACCAGGCGCCGGTACGAGTTGGTCGTGGGCGCCACGAACGCCAGCAGCGCGGGCGAGTGCTTGAGCAGGCCACCGATGTACCACCGCGCCAGCTGGCTCAGGTTGGCGTAGCCGCGCGGATCGTAGAAGAGGTTCACCCCGTCCTTCCACAGGCTCTGGTGGCAGTGCATGCCCGAACCGTTGTCGCCGAACAGGGGCTTGGGCATGAAGGTGGCCGTCTTGAAGTGCGCGCGGGCCAGCATCTTCACCAGGTACTTGTACAGCTGCATCTGGTCGCCCATGCGGGTCAGGCTCTTGAAGCGCATGTCGACCTCGCACTGCCCGGCGGTGGCCACCTCGTGGTGGTGCACCTCGACCTCGATGCCGGCCTCCTGCATCTTCAGGACCAGCTCGCTGCGGAACTCCTGCAGGCTGTCCGACGGCGGCACCGGGAAGTAGCCCTCCTTGTGCCGCGGCTTGTAGCCCAGGTTGGGCTTCTCGTCGCGCCCGCTGTTCCAGATGCCCTCGCTGCTGTCCACCATGTAGAACGCCTGGTTGGCCGTCTGGTCGTAGCGGACCTCGTCGAAGACGAAGAACTCCGCCTCCGGCCCGAAGTACACCGCGGTGGCGATGCCGCTCTTGCGCACGTACTCCTCGGCCTTCTGGGCGATGAACCGGGGGTCGCGGGTGTAGCGGCCGCGGGTGACGGGATCGTAGACGTCGCACGTCAGCAGCATGGTGGGGATGCGGCTGAGCGGGTCGACCACGGCCGTGGACGGATCGGCGATGAGGATCATGTCCGACTCGTGGATGTGCTGGAAGCCGCGGATGCTGCTGCCGTCGAAACCGATGCCATCGGTGAACAGGTCGGCCGACAGCTCGGTGACCGGGATCGAGAAGTGCTGCCACATGCCGAACAGGTCGGTGAACCGGAGGTCCACGATCTGGACCCCCCGCTCGCGCGCCATGGCCAGGACCTGCTCGGGACTCGTCGCGACGTCGGCGGTCGGGCGGTCGCCCACGATCGCCATACCAGCTCCCTCCTCCTCTGTGCGCAGGGCCCGTAGAAACGCAAAAACGCCCCCGGAGTCGGGGGCGTCGTGGCCCAGCGAGGCTATGAGAACTCCCTCACACCATAGCAGCCCGGCCGGCGGCCGTCAACGGGGGTGAGGGGCGGCGGGGTAGTGTACGGTAGTCTGTGTACTTTCGTTGGGGACCCTTTGAAGGGTCC
>CAZGNA010000278.1:0-2931 GCA_964526945.1 uncultured bacterium | reverse complement strand
GTGGCAGGAGCGCCCCCTATGCCGGAAAAGTACACAAAACTCTTGACACTACCCCGTCGGGGACGGAGGCAGGACTGCGACGCTCTCTCGGCGCGTCCGGACGGCGAGGCATGGACGCATGACGCATACCGCCATCCCGGCGTGCGCTTCTCCCGCAGCGAAACGGTGTGCTATACTCTGGGCCACGAGCGGGTGCCACAAGAGGGGCCAGCACGGCGCGTGCGGGACGGCCCAAGGGGTGGCGCATGCGAGACAGCGTGATGCGGGCGGTCGGTGCCCTGCTGGGGGGTGTGGTGGGCTACCAGATTGCCGTGGTGGCTGGCGAGTACTGGCCATCGGTCGCCGCTGGGGGGTTCCGCCCGCAGGCCCTCGGGGTGATCGTCGGTGGGCTGGTCGGCCTGCTGGCGCTGCCGCCGCTCTCACGCGCGTTCGTCGCCGCCATGGCGTGGGTGTTGCGCCCGCTGGAAGGCCTCTCGCTGCACGACCTGCTCCTGGGCGGGCTGGGCCTCGGGGTGGGCCTGATGCTGGCGCTGTTCGTGGGCTACCTGCTGGAGGGCATGCCCCTCATCGGGCCGTACGTGCGGTTGGTGGCCGGCCTCGTGCTGGGCTACGTGGGGCTGCACGTTGCCCTGCAGCGGCGCGACGAGCTGGCGGGCATCCTGCGGCGGCAGGGTGAGCGCCCCGCCGGGGAGCGCCGGCCGGCGCGTCCCAAGCTCCTGGACACCAGCGTCATCATCGACGGGCGCATCGCCGACATCTGTCGTGCAGGATTCCTGGAAGGCCCGCTGCTGGTGCCGCGCTCGGTGCTGACGGAGTTGCAGCGGATCGCGGACTCCGCCGACACCGTGCGGCGCAACCGGGGCCGGCGGGGTCTGGACATCCTCAACCGCCTGCGGCGGGAGCTCGAGTCGGTCCAGGTGATCGAGGACGTGGCGGACGCGCTGGACGTCGACGCACAGCTGATCGCCCTGGCCAGGGCCCACGACGCCTGGCTGGTCACCAACGACTTCAACCTGAGCAAGGTGGCCGAGCTGCAGGGCGTGCGCGCCCTCAACGTCAACGAGCTGGCCCAGGCCGTGCGGCCTGCGGTGCTGCCCGGTGAGGAACTGACGGTGCAGGTCATCCGCGACGGGAAGGAAGCGGGCCAGGGGGTGGCGTTCCTGGACGACGGCACGATGATCGTGGTGGAGGGCGGCAAGCGCCTCATCGGTGAGACCTCCGAGGTCGTGGTCACCAGCGTGCTGCAGACGTCGGCGGGGCGCATGATCTTCGCGCGCCCCAAGTCGAACGAACCCACAGGGTCCTCGTCGCTTCCCCGGCGGTGAGGCCGGGCCCGTCGCGCACCGGTGCGTGAAGAGGCCGCCGGCGCGGTCGTCGTAGCTGCCGGCGAGGGGGTGCGGCTGGGGGGACCCGTCCCCAAGCCTTTCCTGCCCCTGGATGGCGCCAGCGTGCTGGACCACGCCCTGGCGGCGTTCGTGGGGTGTCCGCGGATCGGCCCGATCGTCGTGGTGGTGGCGGCGGGTGTCGTCGACGAGGTGCGCGCCCGTCTCGGCGGTCGTGTCGCGGCCGTCGTCGCCGGCGGTCCCACGCGCCGTGCGTCGGTCGCCGCGGGGCTCGCCGCCCTGGAGGACGTCGAGTGGGTGGTGGTCCACGACGGCGTGCGTCCCTTCGTGACGACGGACCTGATCGAGCGCGTCCTGGCCGCGGCTGCCGCGACCGGTGCCGCGACGCCGGGGTTGGCCCTCACCGACACGGTCAAGGCCGTGGCGGGCGAGTGGGTGCGCCAGACGGTCGACCGCTGTGGGCTCGTGGCGGTGCAGACGCCCCAGGCGTTCCGCACGGCGCTGCTACGCCGGGCGCACGCGGAGGTGCCGCTGGACGCGCCTGTCACCGACGACGCCGGCCTGGTCGAGCGGCTGGGCGTCCCGGTGCGCGTCGTGCCTGGCGACCCCGCGAACCTCAAGATCACCACCCAGGCGGACTACGAGCTGGCCCGGCGCTACGCCGGACGCGGTCCCGGGGGGTTGCGGGTCGGGGTGGGCACGGACGCGCACCGTCTGGTGCCCGACCGGCCGCTCGTGCTGGGCGGTGTGCGCATCCCCCACCCACGCGGACTCGACGGCCACTCCGACGCCGACGTGCTGACCCACGCGGTCATCGACGCGCTGCTGGGTGCTGCGGCGCTTCCAGACATCGGCCGGCAGTTTCCTCCCGACGACCCGCAGTTCCGCGGCGCCGACAGCCTCGGCCTGCTGGCCCGGGTGGTCGACCAGCTGGGGGCTGCCGGATGGGCCGTCATCAACGTCGACGCGGTGGTCTGCGCGCGGGAGCCCCGGCTGGCGCCCTACGTGGAGGCCATGCGCGACCGGCTCGCCGAAACGCTGGGCATTGCCCCCGCCTGCGTGGGCATCAAGGCCACGACCTGGGAGGGCCTGGACGCCGCCGGGCGGGGCGAGGGCATCACGGCGCAGGCCGTGGCCCTCCTGCAAAGACGCGCATGAGGCGCCAGCTGCCGCGGGGGGCGTCCATGGCTGGACGCCGTCCAGGGGCCGGCGCTCCTTCGCGCCGCGCCGGGCCGGTGGCGGACGTGATCTTCGTCGAACGGCGGGCGCTGGCCGAGCCGGTCGTGGTGGAGCTGGCGCCGGGGGCGGGGCTGCGCCCGGCGGGGTTCTGGCGCGGCCGCGAGTTCTACAGCGTGGTGCGCACCGTGGCCGTCCGCCGCGAGCACGAGGCCACCTACTATCGGGTGGTCACCGACCGCGGGGCGTTCGACCTGCGGCGGGTGCGCCGCATGCATCCCCTCACGCTCCGGACCCACCGCACCTGGGAGCTGTGTGCCGAGCTGGAGATGGTGTCCGTTGCCCGTCTGCCCTGACGCCGGCGAGGGCGCCGACGGCGTGCGAGGGTGGGTCGCGAGGCCGGCCAGGCGCG
>CAZGNA010000277.1:0-2934 GCA_964526945.1 uncultured bacterium | reverse complement strand
CCTGAACGTGGCGATTCGCGCGCTGGCCACCGACGCGGGCCTGCGCCGGGCGGTGGAGGAGCACGGCGACACGCAGTACCAGTCCCGCCTGCTGCGCCCGGTGCTGGGGGCGGTGCTGCGCGCCGGGGTGCGCGACGTGCGCCTGACCCCGACGGTGGCGGCGGCGCTGGGCGCGGCGGCGCTCGCGCTGTGGCGCGACGGCGCACGTGGCGACGGCGCCCTCGCCGACAGGGCCCCCCGCGATGCACGACGTCTGTCGTCCCTACCGCGTCGGCCGGCACCGTGACCGGTCCGACGCCGGCCTGGCGTTCCCACGGCGTGGCCGCCCACCCGGGCGCCGCGTCGGGTGCCTGACCAGCCCAAGGCCCCGGGGAAGGGGCCGCCGGAGGCGATAGCCCCGGGTACGCTTTCTACCGGCAGGAACCACTACATATCGTGTCGAAACAGGCAAGAGTTCCACTACATCTTGGTAGGGGAGCGAGCTGCCGTGCGGATCATTGCCGACCTGCACCTGCACTCGCGGTACAGCCGGGCGACCAGCCGGGACATGGACGTGGAGAACATGGCCCGCTGGGCCAGGCTGAAGGGGATCACGCTCCTGGGCACCGGCGACTTCACGCACCCGGTCTGGCTGCGGGAGCTGCGGGCGAAGCTGCGCCCCACCGACCGCGGGCTGTACACCCACGGCGGCGCGCACTTCATGCTCACCGTCGAGGTCTCCAACGTCTACCCGGCCGGAGGACGACTGCGCAAGATCCACAACATCATCCTGGCGCCGTCGTTCGAGGTGGTCGACCGCATCAACGCCGTCCTCGGGCGGTTCGGCAACCTGCTGGCCGACGGGCGTCCGACCCTCACCCTGCCCAGCGATCGCCTGGTCGAGTACGTCATGGAGATCTCGCCCGACTGCCTGGTCATCCCCGCGCACGCGTGGACGCCGTGGTTCTCCCTCTACGGCAGCCACTCGGGCTTCGACTCCATCGCCGAGTGCTTCGGCGACCAGCTGCGGCACATCGCGGCCGTGGAGACCGGCCTGTCCAGCGACCCCCCCATGAACTGGCGCCTCTCGGAGCTCGACCGGGTGGTGCTGGTGAGCAACTCCGACGCCCACTCGCCGGCGAAGCTGGGCCGCGAGGCCAACGTCTTCGCCTGCGAGCTCGACTACTTCGAGATCGTGCGGGTGCTGCGCGAGAAGGACACCGCGCGCTTCCTGTACACCATCGAGTTCTTCCCCGAAGAGGGGAAGTACCACTACGACGGGCACCGCGCGTGTAACCGGCGCATGACGCCCAGGGAGACGCGGGCCTGCGGCGGCCGGTGCCCCGTGTGCGGCAAGCCGCCCACGGTGGGGGTGCTGCACCGGGTGGAGGTCCTGGCCGACCGCGAGGAGGGGTTCGTGCCCGAGGGGGCGATCCCGTACCGGAACCTGATCCCGCTGGAGGAGATCATCGCGGAGGCCATGGGCGCCCAGCCCGGCACGGTGGCGGTGCGGGAAGCGTACTACAAACTCTGCCAGGAGTTCGGCGGGGAGTTCGCCGTCCTCCTGGACGTGCCCGTCGCCGAGGTCGAGCGCGTGACGACGGCGCGCGTTGCGGAGGGGCTGCGCCGTGTCCGCGAAGGGCGGGTGACGATCGCACCGGGCTACGACGGCGTCTTTGGCACCGTCAGCATCTTCGCCGACAGCGAGCCGCCAGGCGGCGCAGTGGCCGTGCCCGTGCCGACCCCCGAGCCCGCGCAGACGAGCCTGTTCTGAGCCACCCCGGCCGGGGCGCCGCTGCGACCGAGGATGGCGGGACCGCTTTCCGACCCCGCAGCCGGGGTAGTATAATGGCCCCGGGTGATGGTCGATCGCGTTCGCAGCGCAGTGACGACGCTACGAGGGCAACAGCCGTATACCGCCGGCGTCGACGCAGGAGGCCCCCCGGGGCCTCCTGCCATTTCCACGTCCGCGCGGGGAGCACCGGCAGGCGTGACCGCCCGGCGCATCCAGATCACCGATGACCTGCACCTGCTGCTGGCGGTCCTGCCGCCGGAACTCCGCGCGGCGCTGGAACGCCGGCCCGACCTCGACCAGCTGCTGGAGGTCGTGCTCGACCTCGGCCGCCGGCCCGAGGCGCGGTTCCCCAGCGAGGCGCTCTACCTCAGCGAGGCCTTCGTGACCCGCGAGATGCTCCAGTACGTCACGGAGCGGGTGGGCGCGTTCGGCAAGGACAACCGGGCGGGCATCGAGCGCACCCTGCACCGCATCAGCGCCATCCGGAACCGCCGCGGGGAGATCATCGGCCTGACCTGCCGCGTGGGGCGCGCGGTCTTCGGCACCGTCGACATCATCCGCGACGTCATCGAGTCGGGGCGCTCCATCCTGCTGCTGGGGCGGCCGGGCGTCGGGAAGACGACGCTCTTGCGCGAGGCCGCCCGGGTGCTGGCCGACGAGCTGCGCAAGCGCGTCGTGATCGTCGACACGTCCAACGAGATCGCCGGGGACGGCGACATCCCCCATCCAGGGATCGGCGCGGCACGCCGGATGCAGGTGCCGGTGCCCACGCTCCAGCACGCGGTGATGATCGAGGCCGTGGAGAACCACATGCCTGAGGTGATCGTCATCGACGAGATCGGCACCGAGGCCGAGGCGCTGGCCGCCCGCACCATCGCCGAGCGCGGCGTGCAGCTCATCGCGACGGCCCACGGCAACACCCTGGACAACCTCCTGCAGAACCCCACCCTCTCCGACCTGGTGGGGGGCATCCAGGCCGTGACCCTCTCCGACGAGGAAGCCCGCCGGCGCGGCACACAGAAGACCGTGCTGGAGCGCAAGGCCCCGCCGACCTTCGACGTCGTCATCGAGATCCAGGACAAGGACCGCCTGGCGGTGCACCACGACGTCGCCACCGTCGTCGACCGCTACCTGCGGGGCGTGGCGCCCCGCCCCGAGCT
>CAZGNA010000276.1:0-2948 GCA_964526945.1 uncultured bacterium | reverse complement strand
CGCTGCCCGCCCGCGCGGGCCCGGCTGCGGGGCGCCAGCGCGTGCCCGGGCCGCGCCGACGTGGCCTGGCCCCCGTCAGCGGGTGACGCGGCCCCGCGCGTGATGTCCGGCCCGCTGGGGCGGGTTACCGGCTGGTCTTCGCCCATCGTTCCAGCAGCCGCACACCCGCCGACCCCGCCAGCGTCATCAGCAGGTAGAGCAACGCCACCATGTTGTAGGTTTCGAACGCCCGGAACGTCCGGGCCGACAGCAGGCGCCCCGCCTGCGTCAGCTCCGGCACCGCGATGGCCGAGGCCAGCGCCGAGTCCTTCAGCAGCGCGATGAAGTCGTTGCCCAGCGGCGGGAGGACGATCCGCACGGCCTGGGGCAACACCACCAGGCGCATCGCCTGTCCGGAGGTCATTCCCAGTGACCGTGCCGCCTCCACCTGGCCGCGCGGGACCGCCTGGATGCCGGCCCGGTAGACCTCCGCCAGGTACGCGCCGTACCCGATGCCCAGCCCGAGCACGGCGCGGTTGACGTCACTCCGGATGACCGCCGCGAGCCAGCGCGCCAGCCCCGGCAGGCCGAGGGCCTGCGCCAGGCCCGCCAGGATATCGGAGGCCACCGGCGCCGCGACGAACGCGATGTAGATCAGCAGGACCAGCAGGGGGACGCCCCGCACGACCTCGACGTAGAGGATGGCCGCAGTGTACAGCACGGGGTGCGCCGACAGGCGCGCCAGGCCGGCGACGAGCCCCACCACCAGCGCCAGCGCGAACGCGGCCACCGACAGGTGGAGCGTGAGCAGGACGCCGTCCCAGAGGAACCGCAGCGTCTCGCGGTAGACGGCGGACGTGGCCACCTGGAGCGCGACCGCCAGCCCCGCGACCAGCAGCACGAGCACCCACCACGGCACCCGCTCCCAGGGGATCGGCGCCAGCCGGCCGCGGGCTACTGCTTCCCCGGCGCGCGCTCGACGAACCACTTCTGGTACAGGCGCTCGAGCGTGCCGTCGGCCCTCATCTGCGCCAGCGCGGCGTCGAAGGCGTCCTTCAGCGCGGTGTCGCCCTTCTTGATGGCGATCCCCAACGCCTCGCTGGTGAACGGCTCGCCGACCTTCTTGAGCTGGCCGGCGTGCAACGCGATGAACCCATCGGCCGCGTACGAGTCGATGATCACCGCGTCCACGTCGCGGTTGACCAGGGCCTGGACGGCCAGCGCGAACGTCTCGTACCGCCGCACGGTGCCGACCTTACCCTCCTTCTGCAGGGCCGAGGCCTTCTCGTCGTTGGTGGTGCCGGTCTGCACGGCCACGGTCTTGCCCACCAGGGAATCGACGCCCTTGATGAACGCCTCGTCCTGGCGCACCAGGACGACCTGGCCGTAGGTGAGGTAGGGCTCGGAGAAGTCCACGGTCTTCCGGCGCTCTTCGGTGATGGTCACGCCCGAGGCGACGGCGTCGAACTGCCCCTGGCTGAGGGCGACGAAGATGCCGTCCCAGGCGGTGGTCACGAAGGTGGCCTTGCAGTTCACCCGCCGGCAGATCTCCGCCAGCAGGTCCGGGTCGAAGCCGATGATGTTCTTGTTCTCGTCGACGAACTCGAAGGGCGGGTAGGTCGTGTCGCTGCCGATCTTGAGCTCGCGACCGCCCAGGTCGGGCAGCGCCGCGGCCGGCGACGCGGCGGGCTGCGGCTGCTGCTGCACCGGCGCGGCCGGGGGCGCCGGCTGCTGCCGGGCGCGATAGTACAGCCCCAGCACCACCACCACGGCCAGCACCACCAGGTATGGACCGACGCGGCCTTTCATGGCTCCGTCCTCCTCTCCCGGCGCCGCCCCCCCACCTCGGGGTTCACCGGATGGGGCGGCGGCCGGTCGTCGAGTACCGCCAGGCAGTTCTCCACGGCCATCAGGGCCATCTGCGTGCGGGTCGCCACCGTGGCGCTGCCGATGTGCGGCGCCACCACGACGTTCTCCAGCGTCAGCAGCGGGTCGTCGGGCGGGATGGGCTCCTCCTCGAAGACGTCCAGGCCGGCGGCCCAGATCTGGCGGCGGACCAGCGCGTCGTAGAGGGCGCGCTGGTCGACCACCGCACCCCGCGACGTGTTGACCAGGATGGCCGTGGGCTTCATCAGGCGCAGCTGCGCCGCCCCGATCAGGTGACGGGTCTGCGCCGACAGCGGCACGTGGACACTGACGAAATCGGCGCGCTGCAGCAGGTCGTCCAGCGGTGCGTACTCGAGCCCCAGCGCGCGCGCCACGTCGGGCTTGCGGGTGCGGCTGTAGTAGAGCACGGGCATGTCGAACCCGCGCGCGCGCCGAGCCACCGCGGTCCCGATGCGGCCGAGCCCCACGAGCCCCAGGGTCCGGCCGTGCACGTCCAGCCCGGCGAAGAACAGCGGGCCCCAGCTCGTCCAGCGGCCGGCGCGGGTGAAGCGGTCAGCCTCGGCCACCCGTCGGGCTGCGGCCAGCAGCAGGGCGAACGCGAAGTCGGCCGTGGTCTCGGTCAGCACGCCGGGCGTGTTGGTGACCACCACGCCCCGCGCCGTGGCCGCCGGGACGTCGATGTTGTCGTAGCCGACGGCGACGTTGCTCACCACGCGCACCCGGGGCGCGGCATCGAGTAGCGCGCCGTCGATGCGGTCGGTGACGAGGACGACCAGCCCGTCGGACGCCGCGGCCTCCCGGACCAACACGTCGCGCGGCGGCGGGTAGTCGTCGTCGGGCCACGTCGCCACCTCCACCGCCGCTGCCAGCCGTTCCATCGCCGGCGCCGGCAGACGCCGCGTGACGTAGACTCGTGGACGCGCCATCCACCGCCTCTCCTGGTGACTCGTGCAAGGTACCCTTCGCGCCACCGCAAGCGCCTCCTGCATGCCCGGCGCGTGCGCAGGTGCGCTGGTGCGGCGCGGGGCGCCGCGGGCGCGGGCCGGCTCCGGGTGCGCACGCGCACCCCCGGGCGTCCGCGC
>CAZGNA010000275.1:0-2976 GCA_964526945.1 uncultured bacterium | reverse complement strand
CCGGACGCCGCCGCTGGGGGGCCCGCGCCGATCACGCCCGAGCCGCATGCGGGGTGAGGCGGCGGCCGATGTGCCGTTCGCCCAGCACGTAGCGGTCGTGCCTCGCGGCCAAGCCCCCTGGAAGACGACGCGGGCGGCGCCGCGCCTGCGGCTGCCGGCGGTGCGGGTGGCCGCTCCGCTGACGGCGCTGGCGCACGCCCGGGGCACCGCACGGGTGCTGGCGATCTTCCAGCGGAGCGCCTACCTCGAGCTGACCGACATCGAACACGAGCTCGCGGCCATCGAGAACGCTGCTCCCGTACAGGCTCTCGAGGCGGGGGCTGGCGCCACCCAGGCTTCCCCCGGGAACCCCACCCGGGGCGCCGCCGGTGCTCGGGGCACCCTCCAGGAAGCCGGACTGCCTGATACACGCGGCGCCGCACCCGGGGCCGATGGAACCCACGAGGACCGTCCGGGATGGACGCGCGCGCACGCCGCGGACGTCCCGCGCCTGGTCGCGCTCACCTCGCCGCACCTGGAACCAGGCCCGTTCGATGTTGCAGTCGCCGGCTTCGAGCACCTGCGTGCTGCGCTGCAGGCCACCGCAGGACCGGTGCGAGTGGACCGGGGCGTGCTGACGGTCGGTGACGTCGAGGTGGACCTCTGCGCCGGCGCGCGCTGGGACCCCGAGGTGCCCCGGCCCTGGGGCAGCGGCGAGGCCCCTCATGCGCCTGCCGCACGCCGGGCGGTCGAGCAGGTGCTGCGCGAGGCTGCGCCTCCCGAGAGCCTGGCCGGGCTGCTGTGGAGAGGCCGGCTCCCCCCGGGCCAGGCGCTCGAGCATTCTGGCCATCCGGAAAGCCTCGCCGGGCGCCCGTGCGCAGGCGGTCGTGATGCGCTCCACGCGCCAGCCGGGATGAGCCTCGCCAGGCGCCCGTGGACGGGCGCGTACCGTCCGGACGACCGGCTCGCGCCCTTCGCCCGCGCGTTGGAGGCCCTCGAGTCGCTCTTCTGTCGGCCCACACGGTCTGGACGCCGTGCCGCGCGGGGGTCGGGTGAGGCGCAGCCCGGGCCCACGGAGTCCGATCTGCGGCAACCCGACGATGCGTGCGCGCAGGCGGCCGCGCTCGTCGCCGGGCTGGGCCCCGGGCTGACCCCCTCGGGCGACGACCTGCTGTGCGGCGTCATGCTGGCCACGTGGGTCTGGCCGACGCTGGCGGGCGCAGCGCGCGCGGCCGCGATGCGAGCGCGGATCGCCACCGCGGCCAGCCCGCGCACGACGCGGGTGGGCGCCGCGTACCTGCTGGCAGCACAGCGCGGGTGGGCGCCCAGGCCCTGGCACCTGCTGGCCCGGGCGCTGGACGACGCCCCCGCCGCGCGCGCAGCCGCCCTCCAGGTGCTGGCCATCGGCGAGACCTCGGGCGCTGACGCGCTCACCGGCTTCTGCTGGGCCTGGCGGGTGGTCTCGGGCTCGCAGGGGTCGTAAGGACGGCGTGCCGGTCGTTCCATCCCGTGCGGCGACGCGGTCGGCCAGCCCACGCCGGACGCGCGACGGCTGGCTGCTGGCGGTCTGTGCCTCCCGCGCCGCGACCCAGCTCGTCTTCCTGATCTACCCGGCGGCGGTGACCGTGCTGCGGCCCGCCTGGCAGATGTCGGCAGCGGCGGCCGGCTCGATCTCCACCGGCTTCCAGCTGGGGTTCGCCGTCTCGCTGTTCGGCTGCTCGTGGCTGGCCGATCGGATCGGCGCCCGGCGCGTCTACCTCGCATCGCTGGCCGCCGCAGCCGTGGCCGCCACAGCGTTCGCCCTGTTCGCGCGCTCGTACCGCTCGGGCCTGGTCCTCTACACGCTGGTGGCGCTGGCCCTGGGCGGCACCTACACCACCCTGATCATGCTCATCGCCGACCGCTACGAGCCCGCGCGCCGGGGCGGCGCCATGGGCTGGCTCATCGCCGCGTCGTCGCTGGGCTCGGCGGTCTCCCTCGCCTCCGCCGGGGTGACGCTCCCGCGGGGTGGCTACCCGCTGGCGTTTGCGGTGGCGTCCGGCGGCGTGGTCGCGGGCGCGGTGCTCGGCTGGCTTGCCATGTGCGGCGTCCCCAACGTGGTGCACCGACGCGGGACGCACCTGCGCTTCGGCCAGGACGTCGGGCGCAACCCGGCCGCGGTGCGGCTGATTGCAGGGTACGTCTTCCACAGCTGGGAGCTGCTGGCGATGTGGGCCTGGACGCCGGCGTTCCTCGCGGCGAGCCTGGCGGCCACGGGCGCGTCGGCCGGCCGCGCGCTGGCGGGCGCGTCGTACGTCGCGGCCGGCTTCCATCTGGTCGGCCTGCTGGCGTCTGCCACCATGGGCCGGCTGTCCGATCGGCTGGGCCGCCGCACCGTGCTGGTGTGGCTGGCGGGGGCCAGCGCGACCTGCTCGCTGGTCATCGGCTGGCTGGTCGCCGCGCCGCCGGTGGTCGTCGTCGGCGTCGGCGCCCTCTACGCCTTCACCGCCCTGGGCGACTCCCCGGTCCTCTCGGTGGCGCTGACCGAAGCGGTCCCGCCGGCGTTCCTGGGCACGACGCTGGCGCTGCGCTCGCTGCTGGGGTTTGGGGCCGGTGCCGTGGCGCCGCTGGTGTTCGGTGTGGTGCTGGACGCGACGAATCCGCCGGGCGTCCCGGTGGTCTGGGGCTGGGCATACACGGCGCTCGGCGTCGGGGGCGTGCTGGCGACGGCGTGTGCGCTCGCCTTGAAGCGCGAGCACGCATGATCAGGTCGGTCGTCCGGGCGCACATGCGCGCCGGTGGCAGGTCGACCGGGCACACTCGACGCGGCACGTGGCGTCAGTGTCACCGTCGCGCACCCACCGTCGTCCCGCCGGCGCAGCCGGCCGCGCGCGTGCTCACCTGCGCGGGGGCCTTGGACCGCGTGGGGTCTTTGTCAGCCGCTGACCCCAGCGCCCGCGCCGGCGGGCACGCTGGCGTCGGCAGCCCCCGGCCGCCGCACCCGCAGCCGCGCCGCGG
>CAZGNA010000274.1:0-2979 GCA_964526945.1 uncultured bacterium | reverse complement strand
CGAGACGGTGCCCTCCAGCAGGGCGAGGACGATCTGTCCGACGGGGGTCACGGGGGCGCGCGCGGCGCGGCCCGCCCGCGGGCGCGCCCCGGCAGGTCATCCCGCGCCAGCCGGCGGGGGCCCGGGCCTCCCGCCGGCTGGCGGGTCCGTGCCCCCGCCGTCCGCAACGCGCCGGGCAACGGTCGGGGCGGGCTACAGCGGCTGTTTGGTGTAGTCCGCCTCGGGTGGGTACATGCCGTCCTCGATCTTCGTCCGGTGCACCACCTTGAGTTTCTTCCCACGGACCTGCGAGACGAACTGCTGGCCGAAGACCTGGTGCAGGCGGCCGACGAACCGTTTCGGCCCCTGCGGGTGGCCCAGCCCCTCGTCGAACTTCTCGGTCTTCTCGAGGGTCTCGATGAAGGCGCGGTAGTCCTTGGGGCTCTTGTAGCCGCTCTTCTCGACGATCTCCTTGATGACGAACAGCGTCTCCCACACCCCGAACATGTGCGAGTACGTCGAGACGTCCTTCGGGTCGCTCTTGCTGGCGCCGTTGGCGTCGACGCCCACCGCGTCCCGGAACCGCTTCTCCCACTGGGTGTTGTACTCGCCCGCGTAGCGCGGGAAGGCTTCCCAGAGATACGATCCGTCCAGGTACTCCAGCCCGGGGCTGCCGATGTCGACGCCCTCCAGCGAGTCGATGAAGCCGAAGAGCTTGGGCTTGCGCCGGCCGAAGTGCTCGCCCATCTCCTTGACGAAGGTGAGCACGCCCGGACCGACCATGACGTGGTAGACCACGTCGGCCGTCTGCGGGATCTTGGGGAAGTACTTGGTGAACGAGGTCTCGGTGGGCGGAATGGGCACCAGCGCGACGATCTCGCCTCCGTGCCGGCGGGCGGCCGCCCCGAAGAAGTCGCGGTGGTCGTACCCGAACGCATAGTCGGGGAAGACCATGGCGATGCGCTTGCCCAGGTTCTTGACGATCCACGGCGCCAGGGCCGTGACCTGGGCGCGCACGTCGGTGATGCCCGGCTGGAACGTGTACCGGTTCAGCGTGCCCGAGGCCACGTGGTACCCTTCGCTCACCACCAGGTAGGGGATCTTCAGCTCGCCGGCCCGCGGTGCCGCCGCGATCACGACATGGGAGAAGAGGGTGCCGAAGATGAACTCCACCTTGTGCTGCTGCGCCAG
The DNA here is from genome assembly GCA_964526945.1 of uncultured bacterium. Lineage (GTDB taxonomy): Bacteria > Sysuimicrobiota > Sysuimicrobiia > Sysuimicrobiales > Humicultoraceae > Fervidifonticultor. The sequence continues at coordinate 1,809 of CAZGNA010000274.1, read as the reverse complement.
CTTCTCGACCACCTCGGTGCCGCGCTTGGGGTCGGTGCCGTCGTCTTCGGCGATCAGCTCCACGGGCCGGCCGCCGATGCCGCCCATGCCGTTGATGGTGCGCACCGCTGCGGCGGCCGTGCGCTCGTACCACTTGCCGTAGACGGCGCCGATACCCGTGCGGTGCACCTGAAAGCCGATCTTCAGCGGTGGCGCCCCGGTGGCCTGCGCGTAGACGTAGGGGAGGTCGACGAGGCGTCCCCACCGGCTGACCACGCCGGCGCCGGCCAGCGCCCCGGCGGCCTTCAGCGCCTGTCGTCGTGTGAGCTTCCCGCCTGGCATGCCCGTCCCTCCTTGCACCTGAGATGGTCTCGCCCCGGAGCTCCGGGCCTGCACGCGCTCGCGCGGTCAGGCCCCTCGACCCGTTTGGGTCCGTGCCTGGCCCCCGCGGCCTGGCCCCCGCGCTCCGGTGCCTTGGGCTTCCACGGGCGCCCATGGTCTTCCTGCGACGAGGAACGGCGCAGCCCATCCCGAACACCACCTGGCGTCTGCGGACACGCCCGCCGGCCCGGTGTGCGCCGACTGGCGCGCCCAGCGGGCGCGACGCGCGATCGCCGTGGGAGCTCGGAGGGCACTCATGCGCCTGTTCATCAGCCGCGAGGAACACCTGCGCCGTCAGGCAGCCGTGCGCGACGATCTGCGCCGCCGCCGGCTCGAGGCCCTGGTGCTGTTCGGCCCCGCCCAGATCTTCTACCTGACCGGGTTCGCCTTCATCGCCACGGAGCGCCCGATCGCCCTGGTGGTCGCGCCGGACGTCGCGGTGCTGTTCGTGCCGCGGCTCGAGGAAGAGCACGCTGCCGGCCACGCCGCCGTCGATCGCGTGGCGGCCTACCCCGAGTACCCGGGTGATCGCCACCCGCTGGTGCGGCTGGGCGCCCTCCTGGACGAGCTGGGCCTGGGGCGTGGGCGGCTGGGTGCTGACGGCGACGGGTATCCGGGGGTGATGGGCTACCGTGGCCCGCGGCTGTCGGAGGTGCTGCCGCAGGCGACGGTGACGCCGGCTCGCGACCTGGTCGAAGGCCTGATGATGGTCAAGTCGGCCGAGGAGCTCGCCCTGATCCGCGAGAGCGTCCGGTGGGGCCACCTGGCCCACCGCCTGTTGCAGGACTACACGCGCCCGGGTGCGCTGGAGAGCGAGGTCGGACTGCGGGCATCCGCTGAAGCCACCGCGGCCATGGTGCGGGCGCTGGGGCCCGGGTACCGGCCGCTGTCCTGGACCGTCTCCGGCGCCCACGCGGGGTTCCGGGGCCAGGTGGGCGCGCAGTCCGCCATCCCCCACGCCATGACCACGCACGCGCCGATCCGCGCCGGCGACGTGGTCGTCACCGGGGCGGCCGCCGTGGTCGGCGGCTACACCAGCGAGCTCGAACGCACGATGATCGTGGGGGAGCCCACCCCGGAGCAGACGCGGTTCTTCCGGCTCATGCTGGCGGCGCAGGAGGTGGCGTTCGAGGCCCTGCGGCCGGGCCAGCCATGCGCGGCGGTCGACCGCGCCGTGCGCGCCTTCTTCGACCGACACCACCTGGCGCCGTACTGGCGACACCACGTGGGACACGCCCTGGGGATCGGTATCCACGAGGCGCCGTTCCTGGACATCGGCGACGAGACCGTCGTGCGACCGGGCATGGTGTTCAGCGTCGAGCCGGGGCTGTACGTGCCCGGGGTCGCCGGCTTCCGCCACTCGGACACCGTGGTGGTCACCGACGACGGGATCGAGCTGCTCACGTACTACCCGCGGGACCTCGCGTCGCTGGTCGTGCCCGTCTAGCA
>CAZGNA010000273.1:0-3028 GCA_964526945.1 uncultured bacterium | reverse complement strand
CGCGGGCAGCACCGTCCGGCCGACCTGCGGGTAGCGCGCCAGCATGATGGCCACGCCGGCCGCAGCCGGGACCACCGCCGCCAGCGCCACGCCTGCCGGCAAGCGCAGGCGCGCCGGGTGCCCGTCGGCGGTCAGGACGAAGCGCGCGGTCAGGACCATCACCGCCGGGTAGAGCGGCAACAGGTGGTGCATCATCTTGTCGCCAGGCGAGAGCGACAGCAACAGGAAGTACATCCCGGCCCACAGGCCGCAGACACGCAGCACCGGGACGCCGGCTCGCACGGCGCGCCACCCTTCGGCCGCTGCGCCCGGCAGCAGCCCCGTCCACGGCAGGACGCCCACCATCAGGGTGGGCACGAAGACGACCAGCGCCTGCCAGTAGGGCAGCTTCGGGGTGACGCCCTGGAAGAACCGGCCCACGCCCAGCGTGCCCCACAGGAAGAACGTGTCCACGAACGGCCGCCCCTGGCGCAGGGCGCCCGCGACGAACCACGGTGCGGCCACCACGAGGAAGACCGCAGCACCGATGGCTGCGTCCCGCCAGCGCCAGACGCCACGGCGTGGGGGCAGTGCCAGGTCCGCGGCCACGACCAGGCCGGCGACGGCAAGGGCGACGATGCCCTTGGTGAGCACCGCCAGCGCTACGGCCAGACCAGCCAGGACCGCCGCGCGGGTGTGGCCCGTTGCCCGATAGTCGACGTAGGCCGCCATCGCTGCCGTGAGGAAGAAGGTCAGCGGCACGTCCTGTGCCGGATCGAGCGCGACGTAGAAGAACTGCCCGCTGGTCGCCAGCAGCAGGGCCGCCAGCAGTCCGCCTTCACGGCCCAGGGCCCGCGCCCCGAGCCGCCAGGTCACCACCACGGTCGCCAGCGCCAGCGCCACGTGCCAGGCGCGGAGCACCCCCGGGTGGTCACCCCCCACCCGCAGCGAGACGGCCATCAGCCAGAAGGTGAGCGGGGGCTTGTCGACCAGCCAGCCCGGGTGCTCGGGGTGGGCCAGCGTGATCCACTCGCCGGTCGCCACGATGTGGCGGGCGATGGCGCCGTAGAACTCGTCATCGCCCGCCAGCGACGGCAGGCCCAGGCCGGCTGTGCCCAGCGCGGCGGTGGCCAGCAGCAACGCCCCCCAGCGCCGCGTCCACCCGCCCCGCGGGGCACCGTCCGTGGTCGCTGGCGCGGTCATGTGATCCTGGAACACGTGCCGCTGCGGCGCACGCCGCCCGCGCGCGGCGGGACCGGGGTCGCTCACCGCTCCTCGGCGCGGTGTTCTTGCCCCCAGGGCATCGGCTCGCCCTGCAGCACTGCCAGCGCGTGGGGGAGCACCGGCAGCAGCACGTCCAGCCACTCGCGCACGGCCCGAGGGCTGCCCGGCAGGTTCACGATCAGCGTGCGCTTCCTGATGCCGGCGACGCCGCGCGAGAGGACGGCCAGGGGTGCGGCCGCGGCGGTGCGCTGACGCGCCGCCTCGGGCAGGCCGGGCACCAGCCGCTCGATCACGTCGAGCGTGGCCTCGGGGGTGACGTCGGTGGGCGCCAGGCCGCTGCCGCCGGTGGTGAGCACGAGCGCGACCCCGAGGTCGTCGGCGTAGCGGCGCAGGCGGTCGGCGATCGCCCGGCGATCGTCGGCCACGACGTCTCGCGCGACGATCTCGGCGCCCGCCGCGGTCAGGCGCGCTGCCACCACGTCGCCGCTGGTATCGGCTCCCGCCCCGCGGGCGACGGTGTCGCTGGCGGTGAGCACGGCCACCCGCCGGCCTTCCAGGCTGATCATGGCGTCGCGCGCACCGGCGGCTCACCAGGACGCCGGTACTCGCCGCTGCGCCCGCCGGTCTTGTGGACCAGGCGGATGCGCCCGATCGTCATGCCACGGTCGGCGGCCTTGCACATGTCGTAGACCGTGAGCGCGGCCACGGCCACGGCCGTCAACGCCTCCATCTCGACGCCGGTGGGCGCGACCGTGCGAACCGTGGCCTCGATGGCCACGCGGGCCGGCGCCGTCTGCGGGGTCAGGTGGACGTGGACGTCGGTGAGCGGCAGCGGGTGGCACAGCGGGATCAACTCCGCCGTGCGCTTGGCGGCCAGCACGCCGGCGATCCGGGCGACGCTCAACACGTCGCCCTTGGCCAGGCGGTTGGCCCGCAGGAGGGCCAGCGTGGCAGGCCGCATGCGCACCTCGCCGCGCGCCGTCGCATGGCGCAGCGTGGCGGGCTTGGCGGAGACGTCGACCATGCGGCTGCGGCCGGCGGCATCGACGTGGGTGAGGCGCGCCGGCGCCGGCGTCCGGCTGGCGGCGCCGTCCCGGCTGTCTCGGCTGCCGGACCGCCGGCGTGGCGTCATACCAGCCGCACCTCCACCTCGTCCCCTGCGGCGTATCCCGCCCCCTCGGGCGGCACCACCACGATGCCGTCTGCCCGCGCCAGCGACGTGAGGACCTGCGATCCTGCGGGCAACGGATGCGCCCAGATGCCATCCGGCCGCGCCTCCAGACGCACGCGTCGGTGATCCTCCCGCGCGCCGGCCACCGGCAGCGCCGCCGCCAGGCGCGCCCGGACGCGGTCCCACGACCGCGTCGCGGGATCTGCGCCCAGCAGCCGCTCCAGCACCGGCCGGGCGAACAGGTCGAACGTCACGAGCGCCGAGACCGGATTGCCCGGCAGCCCCAGCACGGGCACCCGACCCACCGCCGCCAGGATCGTCGGCTTGCCCGGGCGGATCGCCACCCCGTGCACGACGATCCCGGGCGGTCCCAACGCGCCGATGGCATCGGCCACGGTATCGCGTTCGCCCACGGACGACCCGCCCGACACCAGGACCATCGCGTGCCCCCCGATCGCCTCCCGCAGCGTGGCCTCCAGCACCGCCCGGTCGTCACGCACGATACCCACCAGGTGCGCCCGGCCGCCGGCGGCCTCCACCGCGCCGGCCAGCGCCGCGCTGTTCATGTCGCGCACCAGCCCGGGGCGCAGCGGCGCCTCGCTGATCGGCCCGCGGGCCACGCAAGACCCGCAAAATCCCAATCTGCGAGTGATC
>CAZGNA010000272.1:0-3030 GCA_964526945.1 uncultured bacterium | reverse complement strand
CGGCGGCCCGCACGGCCGCCGAGGTGTAGGGCGCGAACTCCTCGAACGCGCGGTGGAACATCGCCACCAGGTCTTGGGCCTTGGCGTCGTACGCCGCCGGGTCGGCCCACGTCGCCCGCGGGTGCAGGATCTTTGCGGGCACGTCCGGCACGCGCTCGGGCACCAGCACGCCGAAGACCGGATCGGGGGTGGCGGGCACGTCGTCCAGGACGCCCGCGACCGCCGCGCGCACCATGGCCCGGGTGTACGCCAGCTTGATGCGCTCGCCGCCCGCGCCCTGGGCGCCGCCGCTCCAGCCGGTGTTCACCAGCCAGACCGTGGTCCCATGGCGCCTGAGGCGCTCGCCGAGCATCTGCGCGTAGACGGTGGGGCGCTGCGCCATGAACGGCGCCCCAAAGCAGGCCGAGAACGTGGCGGTGGGCTCGGTGATGCCCTTCTCGGTGCCCGCCACGATGGCGGTGTAGCCCGTCAGGAAGTGGTACATCGCCTGCTCCGGGGTCAGGCGCGCGATGGGCGGCATCACGCCAAAAGCGTCGCAGGTCAGGAACACCACGGCGCGCGGGTGCCCGGCCACGCCGCTGGACCAGACGTTGGGCATGGAGGTGATGGGGAAGGCCGCGCGGGTGTTCTCGGTCAGCGCGTCGTCGTCCAGGTCGAGCCGACGGGTCAGGGGATCCATCACCACGTTCTCGAGGATGGTGCCGAACATGTGCGTGGCCTGGTAGATCTGCGGCTCGCCGTCCTTGGACAGGCGGATCGTCTTGGCGTAGCTGCCGCCCTCGAAGTTGAAGATCCCCTCGTCCGACCAGCCGTGCTCGTCGTCGCCGATGAGCGCCCGGTCGGGGTCGACGGACAGCGTGGTCTTCCCCGTGCCCGAGAGGCCGAAGAACAGCGCCACGTCGCCCGCAGGTCCCCGGTTGGCGGAGCAGTGCATGGGGAGCACGCCCTCCAGCGGCAGCAGGTAGTTCAGCAGGGTGAACACCGACTTCTTGATCTCCCCGCCGTAGGTCGTGCCGCCGATCAGCACCAGCTTGCGGGCGGGGTGCAGCAGGATGAACACCTCCGAGCGGGTGCCGTCCTCGGCCGGGTTGGCCAGGAAGCCGGGCGCGTCGATGACGGTGATCTCGGGCGTGTGCTGGGAGCGGGTGCGCTCGTCGGGCACGATGAACATCGTGCGGGCGAACAGGCTGTGCCAGGCGTACTCGGTGATGACCCGCACGCCCCGGCGGTAGCGGGGGTCGGCGCAGACGAACAGGTCCTGCACGAAGAGGTCCCGGCCGTGGAGATAGGCCTGGAGGCGCCGGTGCAGCCGCTCGAAGTTCTCGGGCGGAATCGGCCGGTTGTGCCTCCCCCACCAGATGTGGGCCTCGCTGGACGGCTCCCGCACGACGAACTTGTCCTGGGGCGAGCGTCCGGTGTGCGGGACCGTCACCACCACCAGCTGGCCGTCGGCCGCCAGGTGGCCCTCGCGCCGGCGGATGGCGTGCTCGTAGAGGGCCGCGGGGGGGAGGTTCCACGCCACCGCGCCCGGTTCGATCCCCTGCAGGTCCAGCCCATGGCGGCTCCGGATGCCTTCCTCGATGACCACGTCCCCACCTCCAGGCGCGCAGGACGCCCCCAGCGCCGCCGCCCCCCCTGGGACGTCCCGAAGCCAGGGAAGTAGTTCGCGGTCAACAGCCGGGCTTCCCGCCGGGCGCCAGGACCGGACCCCGGGACGCGCGAACCCCCGGGGTATGCGGCCTGGGGGACCTCCTACCAGCGCACCCGACCGGCGAGCGTCCGGTAAGACGGAACGGGCGCTGGCCTGGCTTGCGCCCGACGGGCGGCGCATTCTGGCAGCGCGCGCCGTCCGCACGTTCGCCTACGGCTTCCAGGCGGTGCTGCTGGGCGTCTACCTGAACCGGGCCGGCTGGGCCCCCTGGCAGGTCGGGGCCATCCTCACGGCCACCCTGCTCGGCTCGGCGGCGCTGACCGCGGTGTTCGCCGCCACCGCGGACCGCTACGGCCGACGCCGCATCCTGATGATCTCGGCGCTGGGCATGGTAGGCAGCGGTGTCGCCTTCGCCGTCACCACGTCCTACCCGGTGCTGCTCCTGGTCGCGCTCACGGGGACCGTGGGCGTCACCACCGGGGAGGTCGGGCCGTTCCTGTCGCTCGAACAGGCCATGCTGCCCCTGACCACCTCCGCCGACCGCCGCACCCGCGCCTTCTCGCTGTACAACCTGGTGGGCGCGCTGGCAGGCTCGCTCGGCGCGCTGGCGGCCGGGGTGCCCGCGCTGTTGCAGCGCGCGGGGCTGACCGTCGACGACGCATTCCGCGTCATGTTCCTGGTGTACGCCGCGCTCGGCGTGATCACGCTGAGGTTGTTCAGCCTCCTCAGCCCGCACGTCGAGGCGGCCACGGTCGCGCAGGCCACCGGTGGCCTGCGGCGCTCGCGGGGCACCGTGCTGCGGCTGGCGGCGCTGTTCGTGGTCGACTCGCTGGCGGGCGGCTTCGTCGTGCAGAGCATGATCGCGTTCTACTTCAGCGCGCGGTGGGGAGCCGGGCCCGAGGTGTTGGGGCCCGTCTTCCTGGGCGCGGGCCTGCTCCAGGCGGCGTCCTTCTACGCCGCCGGGCGGCTGGGCGAGCGCATCGGGCTGATCAACACCATGGTGGCCACCCACCTGCCGTCCAACGTGCTGCTGATGGCGATCCCGCTGGCGCCGTCGCTGGCGTGGGCGATCGGCCTGCTGCTGGCGCGGTTCGCCCTGTCGCAGATGGACGTGCCCGTGCGGCAGTCCTACGTCGTGGCCGTCGTCGACCCGGAAGAGCGCATCGCGGCCGCCGGCCTGACCAACATCGTGCGCAACGTGGCGCAGGCCGCGACCCCGCTGGTGGCGGGAGCGTCGATGCAGCTGGTGGGGCTCGGCGCGCCCTTCGTGATCGCCGGCGCCATGAAGATCGCCTACGACCTGCTGCTGTTCGCGTGCTTCCGGCACGTCCGGCCGCCGGAGGAGACGGCGCGGACGCCCGCGGCAGCGACGGCGCGGG
>CAZGNA010000271.1:0-3047 GCA_964526945.1 uncultured bacterium | reverse complement strand
TTCCAATAGGACCGCGGGCCACGTTCAGGAGCATCGCGGTAGGGCAACGATCGCTTGATCTCTGTGCGGACAATACATTGTCTTGCGCCTATCTGGCGTCGTTCACTCGGGTACGCGCACTAACGTCGCCCGGGCGGTTATGCCCTGCAGTTCGTATGTGGCACCAATTGTGTCGTTCGGAGCCCTACGGTACGTTATGAATGCCATGTTCGCAAGCCGGGCCTGAAGCTCTTCGCCCACGAACTGCCCTCTCGCGCGCACCCAGCCCGGCCGGAGGATGTTCCAGCCGGGGTTCGTCCCCCATGCGTAGATGAACGCCACACCGGGCGGTGTGACCTCTTCCACTATGAAGACATGATCCAGGCTTCTATCCCAGACCCCGACCCACCGTCCCGAGAATGCGGCAAGCGCCGAGGGGACTGTCGCGCTTGGCGGCACAATACGGACGTCGGGTGGGAGCGGAACGCCGGACATGGCCGCGGCCGGTCGTGCTCGGACCGCATTCTCGCAAGCCCGCCATGCGTTGGGCGTTTCGACTCCGATGGCCAGAACCTTTCGGCTGCCCTGATCTATTCGCACGCGCAATCCCGTGTAGCCGAGTTCGCGGACTTGAACCTCGCTCGTTCCGTGTCGTTCTGTCCACGGTTCGCCTGTCCACGCAGGGCGCCCGAGGAGCCTAAGGACCTCGCCTTCGTCCATGCCTATCCCCACGCCCTCGGCGGTCCTGTACTTAATGACTTCAGCGTCGGCGTCTTGATGATCCAGCCTGCGGGATATGTATATCCTGAGAACTAGACCGTCCGCCTTGCAGCTGTACAACGTCACATTCGGTCCAAGATAGAAGTCGGCGTTAACAAACGGCAAACCCACCCCCGTGACGTGCCTCCATTGCCAGGTGTTCGTCCCCAGATTGAATGCCTCCACGGGTCGCCGGAGTTCGAACCTGCCAATGCGCTGTCCCGCAACGATTCGATAGTCGGTGTCCTGCGCACTCCTCCCGACGCCCGCCGAGAGCAGCACTAGTGCCATGACCCGTAGGGTACCCGATATCAGCTTCATCCGGACCACTCCCCTTTCGCCGATTGCACCCGCGTTGCGCTACGGCACCTCCAATCGCACGGTCACAGGATCGGTGCTTCCGATGGAGATGCGGACCGGGCCTCCGATGCGGCGGGGGTCTCTCCAGGCACGCACCAGCACCGGTCCCAGGGGGACGCGGATCCTGAAGGCGCCCCCTGGCGCGTACACCGGCTTCCCCCACATCATCCACTCCTCGTAGCGGACTGCAGAGACGGCTGCGACCCAGGCGTCGGCGACGGGCCTGCCCGTGGCGTCCACGATCGTCCCGGTAAGCGTGCCCGAGTTCACCACGAACCGGAAGTCGGCGAATGACGCGCTGCCGGGTGCCGCGACACTGCGCGCCGCGGCCGGCACGGCCGTTCCGCCAGGCCGCCAGGCAAAGACGCCCAGGGGCGCGCCCGCGGGGGCTGGGGCAAAGATCCCGAAGGATTGATCGGGCGCCGCCTGCGTGGTAGCCAGGACGCGGTGGGCGCCATCGCGTCCGATGGCATAGAGCCCCACGGTGGTGAGCGAGAACGCCGGCCCCAGTCGTTCGGTCACGAGGCCGGCCTCGAAGACCAGTCCCGTCACCCCGACCAGGCTCCGGAAGTCTACCTCCAGGTCGGCTCGGATGACCTGGCCGGGGTCCACCATCACGTCGCGCACGGTGATGCCCAGGGGAACCTCCAGGAGCCCGATACGCCAGCGGCCTGGCGGGACAGCAAGGGCGAACGAGTGGTCATCGGCCAGCGCGGCGATGGAGACAGGCAAGGGCGCCTGGACAGGATCGGTCGAATGCGCCACAACGTGCAGTCGCCGCAGCGCAGGAGGCGGCTCGGCCAGGAACCGGACACCGCCCGTGACCTGAGCCGACCGGGGCAACGCACGGAACTCGACCACCTTGCGCTCGCTGGCCAGCACGGTCACGGTCTGGACGGTGGGGACGACCGCCAGCGCGCCATGCAGCACCACGACCTCCCACGCGCCCGGGGTGACGGACAGCCGGGCCTGCCCGCTGGCGTCGGTCACGACGGTGTGCCAATCGTCGCCGACCGCAATGACTTCTGCGCCGGGCACCGGGCGGCCGGTGGCATCGTGGACCATGACCGTCACTTCACTGAGGCGGACCTGGGTGGCCATCGCCGTCGAGATGACGAGCATCACGTAGACTGCCGGGAGGGCACGAGGTGATCTCACCCGACGTCTCCTGCCCGCACTTCGCGGGCGCCACGCCAAGCCTACTCCCCCACGGTTCTCATCGACCCGTCACACGCAGTCTGGGATGCGACTGCCCGCACTCTGGAGCCGCGGTGATCACCGGTATTGCCAAGGCGCGCTGGTATCGTACACGCCGATCGCATCGACGTCAGCGCCGCGGATCTCCAGGTAGAGACCCAATGACGGCCACACCATGGCCGTGCTGACCGCGGTGGGCCCCCACCGCACCTCCCACTGCCGTGCGGGTTGTCGGTACGCCGAGATCACGCTGGAGAGCGGGACCCCGATCCCGATGCCTTCCTTCGTCTTGTACCTCATGAGTTCAGCATTGGGGGTCGGATCAGTGTACCTGCGCCAGATCGCAATCGAGACGACCTTGCCTTCGTACGCAACGAACTGGAAGCCGGCGCTTCTCCAGAAGTAGGCCTTTGCCGCTCCGGGAAGCCTGTGATTGAACGGCGGGTCGATCCTGAAGCCGCTGCCGAATCGAGATGAGAACTCCTTCAGAAGATCCTGCTCGGAGGTCCCCAGCCGCCAGGGACCAAACCGGCCATCGCCCACCAGGTACTTTTCCTCCTCTTGGGCCTGGACCTGAACAGCCCGCCCAGTCGACAACATGCAGACCAGAAGAAGGAGCGCGACGCTCCTCACCGCTGTTCACCTCCTGGCCATGCGGTCCATTCCCCTCTTGCGCCTTCCAGTGCTCTATGCCAGAGCCGTGGTGCCTATCTTACCTGAGGGTGGGTGGCTTACTAAGATCAGCGTTTCAT
>CAZGNA010000270.1:0-3060 GCA_964526945.1 uncultured bacterium | reverse complement strand
GTCAGCCACACGGCGGTGAATACGTTCCCGGGCCTTGTACACACCGCCCGTCACACCATGGGAGCTGGCTCCACCCGAAGCCGCTGGCCTAACCCGCAAGGGAGGGAGGCGTCGAAGGTGGGGTCGGTGACTGGGGTGAAGTCGTAACCTTCCGTTGCGACCCCCGCTGGCGACAGCGGGTGCCAAATCCGGCTGTATGCTGGGAACTCCGCCAGGATCCCGCGCTACCGTCTTCTGAAGCCGTATGTGCCGCGAGACGGTGACAATGCACCGGGTGATGCGGACGATCAGCAGGGAAGTCGCCCGACGGTGGAAGGCCGGCGGGTTGACCCCTCAGAGACTACACGCCGGCCCCTGCGCAGGCAGGGTGAAGAGATAGTCCGCGCCTCCAGGCGACTGGGGGAGAGACGCGAACAAGGTAGCCGTACGGGAACGTGCGGCTGGATCACCTCCTTTCTAAGGAGAACATGGGCCTGCTGCGGGGCGCGGTCCCCGCGGTGGGTACCGGCGGTGTTCCTTGCCACTATGAGGTTGTCAAGGGCGGAGGGCCCGGTCCACGGACCGGGCCCTCGTCGTTTGTGGGCCACCGGTCGCGGGGATTCGGACGCCGTCTGTTCGGGTCTTCGCATTCGCAGCACGCATCCCTCAAGACGCCCGTGCTCGCGGCCGTTGAGCGCCGATGATCATGGAGAGATGGCCACAGTCACCCTCATGGTGGACGCCCTGATCCTTCGCGAGGTCGCGGTAGCTTCCGCTGGTGCCTGTGCGGCCTACCTCGCCGGTGCGGCGCACGACGGAACCATCAGCCGGCTGCACCGCACCCTGCGCATGTCGCAGGCCGTGCCGGGATGGCTGGAGGTACTCCAGGCGGTGCGTTCCTGACACACCTGGCGGTGCAGGGTCGGGTCTCCGCGTCGACGCAGAACCAGGCCCTGGCCGCCCTGCTGTTTCTGTACGCGAAGGTGCTGGAGCGTCCGTTGGAGCGGCTCGCCGGAGTGGTGCGCGCGCGCCGCCCCCGGCGGGTGCCGGTCGTCCTGAGCCGCCAGGAGGTCAGAGCGGTGCTCGACGGCCTCGAGGGGACACCACGCCTCGTGTGCGCCCTGCTGTACGGCTCGGGTCTGCGCCTCCTGGAGTGCCTGCGCCTGCGGGTCAAGGATCTCGACCTGCAGCGCAACGAGATCACCGTCCGCGACGGCAAGGGGAGCAAAGATCGTGTGACGATGCTCCCGGCGGCGGTGAAGCCCCTCCTCCAGGCGCACCTGGAGCGCGTCCGCCGCCAGCACGCGGCGGACCTGGCGCGGGGATTGGGGCGGGCGCCGCTGCCGGACGCGCTCGCGCGGAAGTACCCCGATGCGGACCGCCAGTGGGCCTGGCAGTGGGTCTTCCCGGCCTCGTCGCACTACACCGATCGAGTTACGGGCATCCGCCACCGGCACCACCTGCACGAAACGGTCATCCAGCGGGCCGTGAAAGAGGCCGTCCGCCGGGCACGGCTGGGCAAGCCCGCCTCATGCCATACGTTCCGGCACTCGTTTGCGACGCACCTCCTGGAGGACGGGTACGACATCCGGACGGTCCAGGAGCTGCTTGGCCATAAGGATGTGAAGACGACGATGGTCTACACGCACGTGCTGAACCGGGGCGGCAAGGGGGTGCGGAGTCCGATGGACGGGCTGCCGCCAAAGGCGGGGTGAGAGGGATCCGCGAGCTGTGAGCGTCGGGTCTACTTTCCCCACCTCCGCGGATTGGGAGGAGGAGGTCGGGGGCGGAGAGGTCGAGGCGGTCGAGGACGACAGGCGGGAACGCGGCGACGTTGGGGCTGAGCTGGGGTGCTTTCTCGCGCAGGACCTCGACTGGGGTCTTCATGGCGAGGCCCTCGTTGGGCCGGCCGAAGTTGTAGTACAGGACGTACCCGAAGAGGCGTTCCAGCATCTCGTCCTCGGTGGGCAGAGGTTCGAGGGTGTAGAACTCGTCCTCGATGCGGCCGTGGAAGTGCTCGACCATGCCGTTGAAGCGGGGCGCCCGCACGGGGATGGTGAGATGGCGGGCGCCATAGCGCTGCTCGACGAGCCGGGTGAAGGCGGACGCGCGCTTGGCCCCCACGGCGCCGATGAACTCGGCGCCGTTGTCGGTCTGCACAGTAGTCTGGCGGACGTCGACGCCGTGGCGGAGGAGATGCGGGAAGAGCAGGTGGAGGAAGCGGAGGGCGTTGAGCTCGGAAGCCTCGTAGGCCAGGCAGACGTAGACGAGGCCGGTGGCGACGTCCTTGGCAGTGTACTCATAGGCGGGAAGGCGTTTGGCCTGGATCGCCGGCAGGAGCGCGGGGAGATCGTCGAGGTGCTTGGTATCGACCTGGAGCTTCTGGAAGGCGCGCATGGCGTTCCGGACCTCCGTGGCCAGGCGGCGGCGACGCCAGCGCTTGGGGCGGCGGCGGATGAGGCCGTGGGCGTGCAGGATGCGGTTGATGGTGGCGGTGGAGCGATGCAGCCCGCGCCGCTGGAGGAGCGCCTGGATCTTGTCCTGGCCCAGGCGAGGATTTCGCCGGCGCAAGCGGACCACCTCGTGCTCGATGGCGGGCGGAGTCTTGTGGGGTGGGGCATGCCCGTGCTGGCGCCGGTCGACCAGCGCGTGCCACCCGCCCTGCTGGTAGCGGCGGACCCACAGGCGGACGGTCTTGCGATCACAGCCGAAGGCGCGGGCGCTCAGGGAGAGGTTACCACGGGCCAGGTAGTGCTGGACGAGGCGCAGGCGGACCCCCTGGGGATGGCGGGAATCGGCAATGCGGTCTCGGTAGCGTTCCGGTGGCATCTCAGACCTCCAGCCAGGCAGGGACGGAGATGTCATACTGCCGGAGGAACGCCTCCATCCTGCTGACCCAGAAGATGGGCCGGGGGTGAGGAGTTTTGACCCGACGAATCCGAGAGGGATCCGCGAGCTGGGATGTTAGGCTGACCGGCGGTGCGGTATAATGCCCCCTAACGGGGGGGTGGGCAGAATGACGGAGATTAACCCAAATCCGGCGGCATTGAGGTAGCGCTGATAAGAATGCCGACACGTCGA
>CAZGNA010000269.1:0-3081 GCA_964526945.1 uncultured bacterium | reverse complement strand
TATCAGAGAGGTGTTGCAGGAATGTGTTGGAGCCGGGTATGAATGGTACATCGCGTTGGTCAGGAATATCCGAAACAACATCGATCAGTTCTTTGATGTCCTGCTCGGGCATGAGGAACGATAGGACGTCGCAGTTGACCGCCCCATCTGCGTTCTGGCCGCGGTCTGCACGCTCCCCAGACGCAGCCGCCCTCCGCGTCTCCTGTTGCGCAGAACGATGCCTCAACTGGGTCAGCGATACGAAGCGGTGACCGACTCCGGCCCTACCGCCGCCGGCGGCCGCCGCGCTTGGCCTCGGTGTTCCGCTTGAGGTCGAGCAGGCGCTCCTCGCTCTCCTTCATGAAGGCCTTCAGCTTCTCCTCGAAGGAGGCTTTCTGGCGGGCCCGCTGGGCGCGTTCTTCGGGGGAGAGCGCCTGCTTGATGGAGAGGTCGAGCTTGCCCTTCTCGTTGAGCCCGAGGACCTTCACCCGGACCCGATCCTGTTCCTTGAGGTAGTCCTTGACGTCCTTGACGTAGGTGTCGGCGATCTCGGAGATGTGCACGAGGCCGCTCTTGCCATCGGGGAGTTCGACGAACGCTCCGTAGGGCGTGATCTTGACCACGGTGCCCTCGACGATCGTTCCCGGCTCCACGCTCATTCCCTGTCGGCTCCGCTCCTTCCGTTGCGATGTGGCGGGGTGATTGTACCGACACCCCCCGCGGGTGTCAACGCACACCGTCCGGCGGGCTGGCGCGTCCCGGGCCTTGCCGGGGCGACCGCGCAGCGTCGTCCGCAGGCGCAGGCGCCGGCGTGGGTTCGACCACGATCACCGCGATCTCCCCCGGCCGCACCAGCCCTAGCTGCTCCCGCGCCAGCCGCTCGATGTACTCGGGCCGGTGGAGCAGCCGGATCTCCTCGCGCAACTGCGCGTTCTGCCGGACCAGCGCATCCCGCTCCCGCGCGAGCCGTGCCGCCTCGCGGCGCAGCTCGTACGTACCCCAGTAGGTCCCCCCAAAGACCGCGCCGGCCCCTGCCAGCAGCGCCATGGCCACCAGCGGCCCGAGCCAGCGCGGCACGGTACGACGAAACGGGCGGGGCGGGAAGGACGGGTGCGCGGAGGATGCCATGTCGCTACGACGGCGGCCCGAACCGGGTGACTACAGGGCCATTCGCGCACGGACGGCCAACTCCTGCCCCGGGACCACCGGCCGCAGGGTCCTGAGGGGGCGCCCCGACGGGCCAGGTCGGTGGGAGCGGCTGGATCCTCAGTCCCCCTGCCGTGCCCCGATCTCTCGCGTAAGGCCCCCGACAGCCTGCCCCGGCCTGGCATCCGCCCGCGCGGCCGCACGCACCTGGTGGCGTCAGGCCCCGCGGCACCTGCGGGCCGGCTACCCTCGTCGGGCACCCGGGGGGAACGCGGCCCAGCCGGCGTACCGCGCGCGGGGCCCCAGCGCTTCCTCGATGCGCAGCAGCTGGTTGTACTTGGCCACGCGTTCACCGCGGGACGGTGCGCCGGTCTTGATCTGGCCGGCGCCGGTGGCCACGGCCAGGTCGGCGATGGTCACGTCGTCGGTCTCGCCCGACCGGTGCGAGACGATGGCGGCGTAGCCCCCTTCCCGGGCCAGCCGCATCGTCTCCAGCGTCTCGGTGAGCGTCCCGATCTGGTTGGGTTTCACGAGCACGGCGTTGGCGACCCCCTCGGCCATGCCGCGACGGAGCAACATCGGATTGGTGACGAAGAGGTCGTCGCCCACCAGTTGTACCCGGCCGCCGAGACGACGCGTGAGAACCTGCCAGTCGGCCCACGCATCCTCGTCCAGGCCATCCTCGATGGACACCAGCGGGAACCGTTCGACCAGTCCGACCAGGTAGTCGAGCATCGCCGCCGGCTCGCGACGCTGCCCCTCGCCCGCGAACACGTAGGCGCCGTCGCGGTACAGGGTACTTCCGGCCACGTCCAGCGCCAGGGCGATCTGACGCCCCGGCTCGTAGCCGGCGGCCGCGATGGCCTCCAGCACCACGGCCAGGGCCTCCTCGGTGGTGGCCAGGTCGGGGGCGAAGCCCCCTTCGTCGCCCACCCCGGTGGCCAGCCCGCGCGCGTGCAGCAGCCGCCGGAGGTGGTGGAAGACCTCGGCGCCCCAGCGCAACGCCTCGCCGAACGTGGGCGCACCGGCGGGCACGATCATGACCTCCTGCACGTCCAGGCGGTTCTGGGCGTGGGCGCCGCCGTTGACGATGTTGAGCAGCGGGACCGGAAGCACCCCCGCGTCGCCCAGCAGCTGCCACAGCGGGACGCGACGGGCGGCGGCCGCGGCCCGCGCGCAGGCCAGCGACACCGCCAGCAGCGCGTTGGCGCCGAGCCGGCTCTTGTTGGGTGTCCCGTCAGCGTCGATCAGCAGCCGGTCGATGGCCGCCTGGTCCGTGGGGTCGCGCCCCACCAGCAGGGGCGTCAGGTCTTCGGTGATGCGACGCACCGCGCCCAGCACGCCCCGGCCCAGGTAGCGGTGCGGGTCGCCGTCGCGGAGCTCCAGTGCCTCGCGCTCGCCGACCGACGCGCCCGACGGCACGGCCGCGCGCCCCACCGTGCCGTCGGCGAGCACGACATCGGCTTCCACCGTGGGGTTGCCACGGGAGTCCAGGATTTCGCGGGCGAGGATGCGGGCGATCGTGGGCATCGGTACCCCGTGCCTCTCACCAGACGTCGGCAGTCCGCGCGTCCTCCAGCACCTCGTAGGGCGGGTCCCCCGCGGGCCGTCCCTCGGGCACCTGGACGATCCGCACCACCAGGCGCCGCGCGCCCAGGGCGATCCCCAGCACGTCGCCGGCGCGCACCGGCGCGGCCGCCTTGGCGGGTCTGCCGTTCAGGGTGACCCGTCCGGCGTCGCACAGCCGGTTGGCCAGGACGCGGCGCCGCACGAGGCGACTCACCTGCAAGAACTTATCCAGCCGCACGGCGATACCGCGCCCACACGTCGCTTTCGGCCATCACCCTGCCGCGATGCGCTCGCCCGCCGCTCGCAGGGCCGCCTCCGCGTTGACCTGCAGGGCCACGGCCAGGCGCGTCGCCGCCAGCAGCAGATCGCCCAGCGCGCGGGTCCGCG
>CAZGNA010000268.1:0-3089 GCA_964526945.1 uncultured bacterium | reverse complement strand
GTCGGCCGTGCTGGCCCGCTGCGGCGACAAGGCCGCCGCGCGCGCCGCCGCCGCGGCGGCTGGGGTTCCGGTCCTGCCGGGGACCGGGCCGGTGACCGACGACGAAGCTGCGCGCGCGGCCGCCGCGCTGGGGTTTCCGCTGCTCGTCAAGGCGGTGGGCGGTGGCGGGGGGAAGGGCATCCACCACGTGGCCACGCCCGAGGCGCTGCCGGCCGCCCTGCGGCTGGCCCGCGGCGAGGCCCGGGCAGCCTTCGGCGACCCCCGGGTCTACCTCGAGCGATGGCTGACCGCCCCGCGCCACGTGGAGGTCCAGGTGCTGGCCGATGCGGCGGGCCACGTCGTGCACCTGGGTGAGCGTGCGTGCTCGGTGCAGCGACGGCACCAGAAGTTGATCGAGGAGGCGCCGGCGCCCGGCGTGGATCCGGTGTTGCGGGCGGCCCTGGGCGAGGCCGCGGTGGCGGTGGCGCGCGCGTTGGACTACCGGGGTGCCGGGACCATGGAGTTCCTGCTGGAGGGCGACCGCTTCTACTTCATCGAGGTCAACGCCCGCATCCAGGTCGAGCACCCGGTGACCGAGGCGGTGACCGGGTGCGATCTGGTGGCGTGGCAGCTCCGCCTGGCCGGCGGGGAGCCGCTCGACTTCCAGCAGGCCGACGTGACCTGGCGGGGGGCGGCACTGGAGTGCCGTATCAGCGCCGAAGACCCCCACGCGCAGTTCCTGCCATCGCTGGGTGCCATCGACGGGCTGGCCGAGCCCGCAGGGCCCGGCATCCGGGTGGACAGCGGCCTGTGGGTCGGCCAGCGCGTCTCGCGCCACTACGACCCGCTGCTCGCGAAGGTCGTGGCGTGGGGGCCGAGCCGCGAGGTGGCGCTTAATCGCATGCGGCGGGCCCTGCGCGAGTACTACATCTCGGGAGTCGACACGACGATCCCCTTTCACCTGTGGGCGTTGGACCAGCCGGCGTTTCGCGCCGGCGTCTACGACGTGCGGTTGGCCGAGCACTGGGACGGTGGCGGCGCGCTCGACGAGACGGCCGTGCTCGCCGCGGCCGCGTGGTACTCCCGCCGTCTGCGGACGCCGCGGTTGCCCGCCGACGGTGCGGGCGCGCGCTGGGCCGCAGCGGCGCGCCTGGAGGCCCTGCGATGATCCTCGAGGTCGCCGTGGGCGGGCGCCGCCACACGGTGACCGTGGCGGAGGACGGCGACGACATGGTCGTCGCCTGGGACGGGACCCGCCGGCGTGTGCGGCTGGTCCCCCTCGTAGGCTCCGAGTGGTGGCGGCTGGAGGTCGACGGGCGGCGCTACGATGTGCGCCTCCAGCCTTACGACGACGGCGTGCGGGTGACGGTGGGCGCGTCGCGGGCCGAAGTGCTGGTGCGGCGGGCGCTGCCGGTGCCGTCGCGGCGGGCGCGGGACCCCGCGGTGGCCACGGCGGTCGAGGTGCGTGCGCCGATGCCGGGGCTGGTCGTCGCCACGCCGCTGGCCGCGGGGCAGCCGGTGGCGGCGGGCCAGGCGGTCGTCGTCGTCGAAGCCATGAAGATGCAGATGGAGGTACCGGCGCCCGTCTCGGGGCAGGTCGCCGAGGTGCGGGTGCGGCCCGGCCAGGAAGTGACCGGCGCGCAGGTGCTGGTGGTGCTGCACACGGGGCCGGGAGCCGGGGAGAGCCGATGAGCGACCAGATCCGGCAGGTGACGACGACCGACGGCATGCCGCTGGCCGTCGTGTACGGTCCCGACGACGCGCGTATCGACTACGCCCGCGACCTGGGCGCGCCGGGCCAGTTCCCCTTCACGCGCGGCATCTACCCCACCATGTACCGCGGCCGGCTGTGGACGATGCGCCAGTACGCCGGCTACGGCACGGCGGAGGAGTCCAACCGCCGCTTCCGGTACCTGTTGGACCAGGGGCAGACCGGCCTCTCGATCGCGTTCGACCTGCCCACCCAGATGGGCTACGATTCGGACCACCCCCTGGCCGAGCCCGAGGTCGGCAAGGTCGGCGTCGCCATCGACTCCCTGGCCGACATGGAGGCCCTGCTGGAGGGCATCCCCCTCGACCGGGTGTCGACCTCCATGACCATCAACGCCACGGCGGCGATCCTGCTGGCGATGTACGTGGCCGTGGCGCGCAAACAGGGTGTGCCACCCGACCGCATCGCCGGGACCACGCAGAACGACATCCTCAAGGAGTACATCGCCCGCGGCACCTACATCTACCCCCCGGGCCCGTCCCTGCGCCTGGTCACCGACCTGTGTGCCTACTGCGTGCGCTTCCTGCCCCGCTGGAATCCCATCAGCATCAGCGGCTACCACATCCGGGAGGCCGGCGCCACGGCCGCGCAGGAGGTGGCCTTCACGCTCGCCAACGGCCTGACCTACTTCCAGGCCGCGGTGGACGCGGGACTGGACCCCGACGAGATCGGCCCCCGGCTGTCGTTCTTCTTCGCGGCCCAGATGCCGCTGCTCGAGGAAGTGGCGAAGTTCCGCGCGGCGCGTCGCCTGTGGGCGCGCCTGGTGCGCGAGCGGTTCGCCCCGGCCGATCCCCGCGCGGCGATGTTGCGGTTCCACACGCAAACCGCCGGTGCCGCCCTCACCGCCCAGCAGCCCGAGAACAACGTGGTCCGGGTGACCGTGCAGGCGCTGGCCGCGGTGCTGGGCGGGACGCAGTCGCTGCACACTAATGCCCGCGACGAGGCGCTGGGCCTGCCCACCGAGGAGGCGGCGCTGCTGGCCCTGCGCACACAACAGATCCTGGCCTACGAGACCGACGTGGCGGCCACGGTCGATCCCCTGGCCGGGGCGTACGTCATCGAGCACCTCACCGACGCCATCGAACGTCAGGCTCGCGAGCGGATCCGGCAGGTGGAGGCTGCGGGCGGGGTGCTGCGGGCGATCGAGGCGGGGGTGATCCAGCGCGAGATCGCCGAGAGCGCCTTTCGTGAGGCCCAGGCCATCGAACGGGGGGACAAGGTGGTGGTCGGCGTCAACCGGTTCCAGAGCGCGTCGCCGGCGCGCGTCGCGACGTTGCGCGTCGACCCCGCGGTGGTGGCGCGCCAGCAGGCGCGGCTGCGGCAGGTGCGCGCCGGCCGC
>CAZGNA010000267.1:0-3098 GCA_964526945.1 uncultured bacterium | reverse complement strand
TTTAAACTCCGTTGAATTTCAGGCATATTCGAATCGGCGCGGTGGTCAGACGTCTGGGGAGATGCAGGGACCGCTCTTCGGGATCGCGAAGTCCGCCGGACGATGAGCACACGGATCCGGTGGATCGAGGTGAGCACGCTGGCCAGCGGCGCGGCCCTGCGGGTGCCCGTGCACGAGATCGACGGGGCCGCCGACGGCCCGACGCTGGGCGTGTCGGCGCTGGTGCACGGCGACGAGGTCACGGGCCCCCAGATCGTCCGGGCGGTGCGCGACGCCGTGGACCCGCGCCGGCTGCGCGGACGGCTGCGGCTCGTGCCGGTGGCGAACCCCCTGGCCTTCCAGGCGCTCAGCCGGGGGACGCCGCTCGCGGTGGAGGTCGGCAACCTCAACCGGGTCTTCCCGGCCGATCCGACGCTGGACCTGCCCGCGCGTCTGGCGCACGCCCTGCAGACGCAGTTCCTGGACGAGGTGACGCACCTGGTCGACCTCCACGCCGGCGGCACGTTCCCCATCGTCGACTACACCATCAGCCTGTACGATCTGGATGCCGCGCTGGCGTTCGGCCAGGGGGTGGTTCGCCAGGTGTCGGGCTACGCGGGCACCCTGGGTGCGCTCGCCGCCGCCCGTGGCAAGACCGCGATCGTGGCCGAGCTCGGCGGGGGGTACGTGCGCGACGACCACTACGTGGCGCTGGGGGTACGCGGCGTCCTGAACGTGATGCGCCACCTGGGGATGCTGGACGGGGCCATCGAGCGCCCGCCCAGGCAGGTCGTCGTGACCCGCCTGGCCACCCTGCGGCCGGCGCACGGCGGGCTGCTCGAGTCGGCGCTGGACGTCGCGGCCATGCACCGCGAGGTCGCCGGCGGCACGCTGCTGGGGCGGGTGCGCTCGCCGTACACCTTCGAGGTGCTGGAGGAGCTGCGGGCCCCGTTCGCCCGCAACGTCGTGGTGCTGCTGCGGCAGGGCGTGACGGCGGTGAACCCGGGGGACTACGCGTACATGCTCGGCGACCTGGACGACGCGCGGATCGTGACGCACGGGAACGGATGAGAGCCTGCGAGGGGAGGGAACGGTCATGGGACCACGGCTGACACGCAGGGCACTGCTGGCGCGCGGCGCGCGGACCGGCCTGGAGGTGGTGGCGCTGGCGCAGCTTGGGGGCGCCACGCTGGGCCTGGCGCGCCAGGCCGCTGCCGGCAGCACCGAACGGCTGACGCTGTTCGTGTGGTCGGGCCTCAACCTGCCGGTGGTGGCCCACGAGGTGGCCCGCTTCTACATGCGCAACCACCCCGGCGTGCAGCTCGACGTGCTGGAAGGACAGAACTTCGAGGTCTACCCCAAGATGGTCAGCGCCCGCAAGCTGACCCCCGACCGGCCGCTGGTGCACTTCGGCTACAGCAACGCCCAGTTCACCTACCAGGGCGACGTGGACGACATGTGGGAGGCGCTGGATCTGCGCAACATCCCCAACGCCGCCAACATCGCCGACGCCTACCGGCGGCCCGGGGAGCGCGGCATCGGCTTCTCCATCGCGCCGGTGGGCCTGATGTACAACCCCGAGGTGCTGCGCCGCGCCGGGGTCGAGCCGCCCACGTCGTGGACCGACATGTGGCACCCGCGCTTCCGGGGGCGCGTCACGTCCATCAAGTACGCGTGGTACGCCAACGGCCTGGTGATCGCCGCCAAGCTCAACGGCGGCAGCGAGCGGAACATCGAGCCGGGCTTCCGGCTCTGGAGCGAGCGCGCCGGGCAGTTCGTGGCGTTCGCCAACAGCAACGTGGAGACCCGCGACCTAGTGGTACGCGGGGACGCGTGGCTGGCGGCCATGTTCGGTGGCAACGTGCTGGCCTGGAAGCAGGAGGGGGCGCCGCTGGAGTTCGTGATCCCGCGCGAAGGGGCCATCGCCTTCCCGCTGTACCTGGTGGTGGTCAAGGGCGTGACGCCGCAGCAGAAGCGCATCGCGGAGGAGGTCATCAACCTCATCCTGTCCGAGCGCTGGCTCGCCCGCTGGGCCACCCTGACCTACTTCGTGCCGACCACCAAGCGGTCGGTGGCGCCGCCCAGCCTGCGGAACCTGCCCATGTACAGCCCGACGGAGATCGCCCGGGCGATCCAGTTCGACTGGCTGGCCATCGCCCAGAACGAGCGCGTCTGGCGCGAGCGGTGGGACAAGGAAGTGGTGGCGCGGATGGGGCGCTAGGGTGGCGCGCCGCCGGCGGCTGGACGGCGCAGGTGGACCGGGTGGCCGGGCGTGGGCCTGACGTGAGGGCTGCAGCGTTGTCGGGCGCGCCGCGCGCCGTCGCATGATGCCCGGCGGCGCCCCCGTGGGCTTGCAGATGCACGCAGAGGGAACGCCAGCCATCGGGAGAGCCGGCGAGCCCCCCGACGTGGAGCTGCGCGAGGTCAGCAAGACGTTCGGCGCGGTGCGCGCCGTGGACCGCGTCTCGTTGACCATCGCCCGCGGCGAGTTCTTCTCGCTGCTGGGGCCGTCGGGGTGCGGCAAGACCACCACCCTGCGCATCATCGGCGGGCTGGAGGACCCCGACGAGGGCGAGGTGTGGCTGCGCGGGCAGGACGTCACCGACGTACCGCCCTACCGGCGGGCCACCAACATGGTGTTCCAGCAGCTGGCGCTGTTCCCCCACCTCAACGTCTTCGAGAACATCGCCTTCGGCCTGCGCCTGCGGCGCGTGGCCCCCGACCGCATCGCGCGCAAGGTGCGGGAGGCCCTGGAACTGGTGGACCTGCCGGACTACGCTGACCGTGAGATCCACCAGCTGTCGGGCGGGCAGAAGCAGCGGGTGGCCATCGCCCGAGCCCTGGTCAACGAACCCGCGGTGCTGCTGCTGGACGAGCCGCTGGGGGCGCTCGACCTCAAGCTGCGGCTCCAGATGCAGGCGGAGCTCAAGGCCCTGCAGCACCGGGTGGGCACCACCTTCGTCTACGTGACCCATGATCAGGGCGAAGCCCTGACGATGTCGGACCGCATCGCGGTGATGCACCAGGGCCGCGTCGAACAGGTGGGCACCAGCCACGAGATCTACACACGGCCGCGCACGCGCTTCGTGGCCGCGTTCATCGGCGAGGCCAACTTCCTC
>CAZGNA010000266.1:0-3108 GCA_964526945.1 uncultured bacterium | reverse complement strand
CATCCTAGCCCCCTGCCGCACCGGCGCGCGGCCCCGGGCGGCCACCGGCGCCGATGCCCCCCTCCGCGTGCACCCGGCTCATCCCGTCCCGCCCGACGGGCCGTCGGGACGCCGGCCGAGGACCGCCGCGGCCACGATGCCCACCAGCAGGAGCACCGAGGCCAGCTCGAAGGGCAGCAGGTACGTGAGGAACAGCGCCTCGCCGACCTGCTGGGCCGTGCCGAACCCCGCGGGCAGCGGTCCGAACGGCCCGGCCGCGGCCAGCACCGCGCCCAGGAGCACCACCAGGTAGAGCGCGGCGAGCAGCACAGCCGCGCGGCGCTGGCGCGGCAGCTTCTCGGTGGGTCCCTCGCCCGAGTGCGCGTGCAGCAGCATGATCACGAACAGGAACAGCACGACGATGGCGCCGGCGTAGACGATGACCTGGAGCATGGCGATGAACTGGGCGGCCAGCAGCAGGTACGTCACGGCCAGCGCGGCCAGCACCACCAGCAGGGCCAGGGCGCTGTGCACCGGCGCCCGGGCGGCGACGACCCCGACCGCGCCGGCCAGCGCCAGGGCGGCGGCGACCAGGAAGACCGCCCACTCCACGCTAGACCTCCCTCCGCGGGTCCCGCCCCGACGCCCCCGGGTAGGGCTCGGTGAGCATGGGCTTGGTGTAGATCATCGCCTCCCGACTGTAGGCGGCCAGCTCGTACTCGTGGCCCAGGACGATGGCCCCCGTGGGACAGGCTTCCTCGCAGAACCCGCAGAAGATGCAGCGCAGCATGTTGATCTGGAACTCCTCGGCGTAGCGCTCGCCCTTGCTCACCTGGTGCTCCGGGGTGTTCTCCGCCGCCTTCACGTAGATCGCCTGCGAGGGGCAGACGATCACGCACAGCTCGCACCCCACGCAGCGCTCCAGCCCATCGGCGTAGCGGGTCAGCCAGTGGCGGCCCTTGAAGCGCGCCTCCACCCGCGTCTTCTCGTCGGGGTACTGCGTCGTGACGGGGCGCCGCAGCGCGTAGCGGCCCACCACCAGCAGGCCACGCACCAGCGCCGCCGTCTGCTGCCACAGCCGCCCCATCGCACCTAGCCTCCGCGCAGCGCCACGAGCGTCGCCGTGACCACCACGTTGAGCAACCCCACGGGCACCAGGACCTTCCACCCCAGCGCCATCAGCTGGTCGTGCCGCACACGGGGCACCGCCGCCCGCAGCCAGATGAAGAACGCCGCGAACCCCAAGGTCTTCAGGGCGACCCACACCGGCCCGGGCAGCAGCGGCCCGTGCCACCCGCCGAAGAAGAGCGTCGTGGCCAGCAGGCTCATGGTGACGATGCCGACGTACTCGCCGATGTAGAACATGGCGAACTTGAAGCCACCGTACTCGGTCTGGAACCCGGCGATGAGCTCCTGCTCGGCCTCGGGGAGGTCGAACGGCGCACGGTTGGTCTCGGCCACCGCGCCGACGAGGAAGAGCAGGAACCCCACCGGTTGCAGCACCACGAACCAGGTCCCCTCCTGGGCCTCCACGATCTCCACCAGGCTGAGCGTGCCGGCGGTCAGGACCACCGACACCACCGCGAGCCCGATGGCCAGCTCGTAGCTGATGAGCTGCGCGCTGGAGCGCAGGCTGCCCAGCAGCGCGTACTTGTTGTCGGCCGCCCAGCCGCCCAGGATGATGCCGTAGACGCCGATCGAGGACGCCGCCAGCACCAGCAGGATCCCCACGTTCACGTCGGCCAGGTAGAGGGGGATCCGGTACCCGGCCACCGTGATCTCGGGCCCCAGCGGCAGCACCGCGTACACGAACAGCGCGGCGGTCATCGAGATCGCCGGCGCCGCCCAGTACACGAGCACGTCGGCCCGGGCCGGGACGAAGCTCTCCTTGAAGAGCAGCTTGATGCCATCGGCCAGGGGCTGGAGCAGGCCGAAGGGCCCGACCCGGTTGGGCCCGTAGCGCAGCTGGAACTTCGCCAGCAGGCGGCGCTCGAGCAGCGTCATGTACGCGCAGGCGGTGAGCAGCAACGCCAGCAGCACCACGCTCTTGGCCGCCGCGGCCAGGACCGCGCCCGTCACAGCCGCCTCCCCCGTCCCGGCATGCGCCGCGACGCAGCCGGGGTCATGCGCCGCCTCCTGCGGCGGCGGCCGGCAGCAGCACCCGCACCGCGCCCCGGGCCGCGATCTGGGGCCAGCGCACGAGTCGGCCCACGGGCGTGCCCTCGGCCCGCCGTGGCACCAGGACCTGCCCGGGCGGCGTCTCGTCGCTGATGCGCGCCTGCAAGACCACCGCACCCGCGTCCGTGACCACTTCCACCAGCGCGCCGTCGACCAGCCCCAGGCGGACCGCGTCGTCGGGGTGGACGACGCATCGCGGGGGCCCGGCCAGGCCGGCGATGCCGGGGCAGCGGCCGGTCATGGTGCCCCGGGTGAACAGCGTGTCGATGGGAAGCACGAGCCACCCGTCGCCGCCGGGCCCGCCGGTGGGCTCGGCAGCGGGCAGGGGCGCAGGCACGCGCACCGGCCCGATCGATGCCACGGCGTCCAGTGCAAGCCCGGGCACCAGCCGGCGCATCCGCGCCAGCAGCTCGTCGGGCACGGCGGGCGCCAGCACGGCGCCCAGCCGCTCGGCCAGCCGGGCGAAGATCTCGGCGTCCGCCCGCGCCTGCCCGGGTCCGGCGACGGCGGCCCGCAGCGGCAGCACCCGTCCCTCCAGGTTCATCACCGTGCCGTCGCGTTCCGGGAGCACCAGCGCCGGCAGCACCACGTCGGCGGTCTCCGCGGTCGGCGAGAGGAACGCATCGTGCACCACCACGAAGCGCGCGCCGGCGCGGGCCGCCGTCCAGGCGGTGGCGTCGGCGGCATCGGTGGCGGGATCGGCGCCGGCGACGTACAGCACGTCCACCTCGCCCGCCCCCGCGCGCTGCAGGATCTCCGGGGCGGTCCAGCCGCCGTCACCGGGCAGCAGCCCCAGGCGCTGCGCGCCGATGTCGTTGCCGCGGCCGCGCAGCACGTGCACCACGCCGCCGACCCGCGCCGCCAGATCGGCCGCAGCGCGCAGGATCGGCCGCCCAGCCGGTCCGTCGAGGGCAAGGCGACCCAGGAAGACGTGCACGCGCCCGCCCGCGG
>CAZGNA010000265.1:0-3130 GCA_964526945.1 uncultured bacterium | reverse complement strand
GATCTCGCCGCGGCCGAGCGCGGCGTAGGCCGCCGGCGCTTCCTCCAGCGGCACGCGCCGCGTGATGGCGCGCTGCGGCGCCACGGCGCCCGCGCGCACGAGGTGCAGGAGCGCCGGCATGTCCCCCCGCACCCGGGCGCCGTACGACCCGATCAGCTGTACGCTGCGCCGCACCAGGCGCGTGATCTCCACGGGCACCGTGACGTCGCGGGGCGCGATGCCGATCACCACCACCCGGCCGCCGTCCCGCACCGCTGCCAGGGCCGCCCGCACCGCGGCGGCGACGTCGGTGCGCGCGGCGTTCACGGTGTGCGTGGCCCCCAGCGCGCGCGCCGCCTCGAGCTTGTCGTCGCGCACGTCCACGGCGATGATGGGCGTGGCGCCGAAGGCCCGGGCCACCTGGACCAGGTTGCTGCCTACCCCGCCCGTGGCCACGACCGCCACCGCCTCGCCCGGGCGCACCGCCGCCTGGTGGCGCACCGCGCCGTAGGCCGTCAGCAGGGCGCACCCCAGCACGCAGGCCTCGGCCAGGGGTACCTCCGGCGGCAGGGGGAAGACGTCGGTGGCGGGCACAACCGCGTACTCGGCCAGGCCGCCCATGCTGTACATGGCCAGCGGGGTGCCGTCACCGCGGTAGAGGCGTGTCGTGCCGTCGTAAAGCACGCCGCGCACGCGGTTGAGCTCGAAGAAGGTCTCGCACAGGTCGTCGCGCCCCTGGGCGCAGAACGCGCAGGTACCGCACGGCATGATGAAGGCGCTGACCACCCGGGTGCCCACCGGCGGGCCGGCGACGCCCGGGCCCAGGGCGGCCACCGTGCCCGAGATCTCGTGACCCAGCACCGCGGGCGTGGGGAACGCCACCTCGCCTTTGATGACGTGGAGGTCGGTGTGGCAGACGCCGCAGGCCGCCACCTTGACCAGGACCTCGCCGGCTCTGGGCTGGGGGAGCGGGATCTCCTCCAACCGCGGGGGCGCTCCGACCTCGGCCAGGACCACGGCGCGCATCGGTACCCGAAGACTACGCCGGTCGAGGACGATTTCCTACCGCGCGGGGGCACGAGAGCCCGGCCCTTGCAGGCTCTTCGGTTTGCCGCTCCCGATCTGTTAGGTCGAGGTGTGGGTGTTGGCATCTGCCGGCGCGTCGGCGTGGTCCCGCCGTCGTGGACCGGCTGTCCCGTAGGTAGCGGCAGGCGATGTTGGGTGCCAGCGGGTACAGTTACTTGGAGTGCTTGTCGGCGACTTTGGTGGCGCCGTAGGCGTCGGGTTTGATCACGGCGGCGTAGCCCGAGCCCGAGACCATGCCGACGACCTCGCGCACGATCTGCCGGGTCTCCCCCTGCTGCCCGACGTCCAGGTGGATCTCGACCGGCAGCTTGGAGAGGCCGTTGCGGGCCAGGGCCGCGGTGATCAGGTGCGCGATCTCCAGCGACAGCGACGTCTCGAAGAGGATGCGCTGACGCAGGCTCTCGATCTTGCGGTTGCGGAACTTGCGGTAGAAGTAGCGCCCGCCGTGCCCGACGCGGTGGATGATCACCGCGGTGACGAACGTGGTGTCGTCGGAGAGCAGGGAGTCGGTGCCGATGATCAGGTGGTAGTGCTGGTCGGGTTCGCTGCGGATGTAGCCGACCAGCTGCTGGAACATCTCCTCGAACGACATGCGCCCCGCTGAGGGGCTGACGAACTCCATTGCGGTCGCCTCGGTGCCAGTATACTCCCGACGCGCTTGCCGGTACAAGAACGCCACAGCGCCCACCGACGTCGGCAGTCCCGTCGGCCACGGCGTGGCACGATGCTCCCACGCCGGGCATCTGCGCAGTCCCGGCGCGCCGGGACGCGGTGCGGCGCGCGGAAGTCGCCAAAGGCCTGTCGCGCACGGCCCCGGCGCGCCAGGGCGTGGTGTGGCAGGCGAAGGTCGCCAGGAGCGTGTCGCGCGCGGTTCCGGCGCGCCGGGGCGTGCTACCGACGCGTGTCTACAGGTCGCGGCGGCCTTCTAGAGCCCGAGCCAGCGTTACCTCGTCGGCGTACTCCAGGTCGCCGCCCACCGGCAACCCATGGGCGATGCGCGTGACCCGCACGCCCAGCGGTTTGAGCACCCGCGCCAGGTAGAGCGCGGTGGCCTCGCCTTCCACCCGGGGGTTGGTGGCGATGATGACCTCCTCGATGCCGCCCGCCCGCACGCGCTCGACCAGCTGCGCGATCCGGAGATCGTCGGGGCCGATACCGTCCAGGGGCGAGATCGCCCCGCCCAGCACGTGGTACCGCCCCCGGAACTCCCGGGTGCGCTCCAGCGCCACCACGTCCCGCGGGTCCTCGACGACGCACAGCACCGTCTGCTGCCGCGACGGGTTGGCGCAGATGGCGCACGGGTCGACGTCGGTGATGGCAAAGCAGATGGAGCAGTGGCGCATCTTGGCCTTGACGTCGAGAATCGCCTCGGCCAGCGCGCGGGCCTCCTCGGGCGACAGGCGCAGGATGTAGAACGCCAGCCGCTGGGCTGTCTTGGGCCCCACGGTGGGCATCTTCATGAGCTCGTCGAGCAACCGCTGCAGCGGTTCGGGGTAGTCCATGCGCACGCGGACGCGGGGCCCGGTCCTCCTCTACCGCGGCCAGCCGGGCAGCCCCAGGCCGCCCGCTACTGCCTGCATGCGCGCCTCGGCCAGCGCCCGGGCGTTGCGCTGTGCCTGGCGCACCGCGGCCAGCACGAGGTCCTGGAGGAGTCCCACGTCGTCGGGGTCGACCGCGGCCGGATCGATGGTCAGGGCCACGAGCTCACCGTGGCCGTCGGCCACGGCCGTCACCGCGCCGCCGCCCGCCGTGGCCTCCACCCGCGCCTGGCGCAGCTCGTCCTGCACCCGTTCCATCTCGGCCTGCAGCTTCTGGACCTGCTTCATCATCTTGCCCATGTTGCCCAGTCCCATCGGTCCGCCTCCGTCCGACGGCGACCTCACCCGATCGGCCGCTCGTCGATGATCTCGGCGCCGAACAGCTCCTGGGCGCGCGCGACCAGTGCGGCCGCGTCCGCGGCGCTGGGAGTCGCCGACGCGCTGCGAGGTGGCGCCGCGGGCGCGGGGGTGGCCGCCGCCGCCTCCTCCCCCGACGCCGGCACGGACGCGCCGGCATCGGGCGCGGT
>CAZGNA010000264.1:0-3155 GCA_964526945.1 uncultured bacterium | reverse complement strand
CGACTCGGCGCTGGTGGCCACCATCGCGGCCGATGCGCTGGGCCCGGCGCGCGTGCACGCGGCCTTCATGCCCTCACCCTACACCTCGCAGGAGAGCCGGATGCTGGCCGCACAGGTCGCCGCGAACCTCGGCGTGCACGTGCTGGAGCTCGGGATCGGCGACGTCTTCGGCGCGTTCCTGCGGGCCCTGGCCCCGGCGTTTGCGGGCCGGCCCGCCGATGTCACCGAGGAGAACATCCAGGCCCGCATCCGCGGCACGCTGCTCATGGCCCTGTCCAACAAGTTCGGCTGGTTGGTGCTGGCCACCGGGAACAAGAGCGAGTACTCGTGCGGGTATGCGACGCTCTACGGCGACATGGCCGGGGGGTTCGCCCTCATCAAGGACGTGCCCAAGACCCTGGTCTACGAGCTGGCGCGGTGGCGCAACGGGCGAGGTGCGGTGATCCCCCAGGGCATCCTCGAGCGGGCGCCCACCGCGGAACTCCGCCCGGGCCAGCGGGACACCGACAGCCTCCCGCCCTACGAGGTCCTCGACCCGATCCTGCGCCTCTACGTCGAGGAGGACACGCCGCCCGAGGAGATCGTGGCGCGGGGGTTCGACGCCGCAACCGTGGCGCACGTCGTGCGCCTGGTCGACCGCAGCGAGTACAAGCGTCGCCAGGCGCCGCCCGGCGTGAAGATCACGCCCAAGGCCTTCGGCCGCGACCGGCGGCTGCCGATCACCAACGCCTACCGCCCGGCGCCCGCAGCGGGCCGTCCGGGCGGCGGTGTGGCCACCACGACGGTAGCCGCCACCACGACCGACGAGCGGTGACCGCCCGGGCGCCTGCGCGCGGGCAGAGCGCCGTGGGCCATGTCCTGGGTCAGCTGGTCCCGACCGACGTCCGACGGCCGCAGGGGCCCGCGCGCAGAGGGCCCGGGGTCATGCCAGCGGGCCTGGCGTGAGGGCGGCCACGCGCGGGCGGGGCGCAGACGGGAGCCCGATGACCCGTTCCACTTCCTCCAGCGAGGTGACGCCCGCCCGAACCTTGGCGAGGCCGTCCTCCAGCAGCGTGCCCATGCCCGCCGCGCGCGCGGCGCGCCGCAGCTGCGTCAACGCCGCCCGCGTCCCGATCAGCTCGCGCAGGCCGGGATCGACGACCATCACCTCGAAGATGCCGATGCGGCCCCGGTAGCCTTGCTGTCCGCAACGGTCGCATCCCCCGGGCCGGTAGACGACGGGGGCTTCTTCCGCGGGCCACCCCAGCGACGCCAGCAGCTCGGCGGAAGGCTGGTACGGCCGGCGGCAGGCCGGGCAGAGCACCCGCACGAGGCGCTGGGCCACGACGCCGACGACCGACGACGCGATCAGGAAGGGCTCGATCCCCATGTCCGCCAGCCGGGCGACCGCTCCCGGGGCGTCCTCGGTATGCATCGTGCTCAGCACCAGGTGACCGGTGAGCGACGCCTGGATGGCCAGCCGCGCCGTCTCCTCGTCGCGGATCTCCCCGACCATGATGACGTCCGGGTCCTGCCGGAGGAAGGCCCGCAGCGCGTCCGAGAAGGCGAGGCCGGCCTTGGGGTTGACCTGCACCTGGCTGATACCCGGCAGCTCGTACTCCACCGGATCCTCCACCGTGACGATGTTGACCTCGGGGCGGTTGAGGCGGTTGAGCACCGCGTAGAGGCTGGTGGTCTTGCCGCTGCCGGTGGGACCGGTGAAGAGGATGATCCCGTAGGAGCGGGTGAGCATCCGCTCGAAGCGCCGGGCGTCGTCGGGGCGCAGCCCCAGCGCGCCGATCTCGACCATGGCGTTGCGCTTGTCCAGGACGCGGATGACCACCCTCTCGCCGTGGACGGTCGGCACGGTGGACACGCGCAGGCGCACGTCCCGTTCGCCGATACGAAGGTCCACGCGCCCGTCCTGGGGCGCGCGCCGCTCGGCGATGTTCATGCTGGCCATGATCTTGATGCGCGACGCGAGCCGCGCGTGCACGTGGCGCGGCGGGGTCATCAGGTGGCGCAGGGTGCCGTCGACCCGCAGGCGGACGCGGACGTGGTGCTCCTGGGGCTCGAAGTGCACGTCGCTGGCCCCCTGGCGCACCGCCTCCAGGAGGATGAGGTCGGCCAGGCGCACGATGGGAGCATCGTCCCCGGGGCTGGCCTCTTCGTCCTCCCTGCGCTCCGCCGGGGTGATCTCCTCCAACACGGCGTCCAGCGAGGCGCCCGGCGTGGGGTACTGCGCCATCGCCCGCTGGAAGTCGTCGGCGGTGATGACGGCGGGGCGCACCTCCAGGCCGGTGGCGCGGGCCACGTCGTCGATCGCCACCAGGTCCAGGGGGTCGACCATGCCCAGCACCAGCGTGTCACCATCCACCCGGTACGGGACGACCCGGTGGCGACGGGCCATCGGCTCCGGCACGCGCAGCAGCACGTCGGCTGCCAGGCGCTGAGGTTCCAGACGCAGGAACTCGATCCCAAGCTGTTGCGCCAGGACCCGGGCGACCGCCTCCTGGGAGCCGAGCCCCATGCGGAGGACGATCTCCCCGAGGCGCTCCCCCGTGGCCCGCTGCGCCTCGAGGGCCGCCTGCAGCTGCGCCTGGGTCAGCACACCCGCTTCTACCAGGCGCTGTCCGAGGCGAACCCGACGGCCGGCGGTCCCCGCCCGGCCCGCCCGGGGCACCTCAGGCCTATCCGGACGCGCGACCGTCACCGCCCGGGTCGTCGCGAGCCCGGCCCGGTTGCGTACCGTGACCCGGAGCGTGACCATCACGCCGGCCATGCGGCGGTCGTCGCGCTAGGCCGGCCGCCAGACGAACACATTGGGCTGCTCGGTCGGCTCGATCGTGCCCTCGGAAGCGGTCACCTCATAGGTCAGCGGCTCGCCTTCGGGGTCGCGCGCCAGGATCGTGATGCGCGCCGTCTGGCCCGGTAGGAGCATGGGCGGGTCGATGATCACCTGCTCGATGACCGGTGGCTCGTTGACGTAGCCGGTGGCGTCGATCACGGTGACGTTGCCGGCTTGATCGCGAACGGCGATGCGCAGGTGTACGGGCTTTGCCATGGTCCGGCCTCCTGTCCCTCAGATCCACCCCTGCCAGAATGGGGGAACTCAGTGGATATATACCACGGATGCCGCGCGGGTAGTCCTTCCGGGGGCCTGGGGAAGCCTTGGC
>CAZGNA010000263.1:0-3172 GCA_964526945.1 uncultured bacterium | reverse complement strand
CCACGAACACCAGCCCGGCGGCCTCGCACGCGGCCGCGAAGGCCGGGTTCTCGGCCAGGAACCCGTAGCCCGGGTGGACCGCGTCGGCGCCGGCACGGCGGGCGAGTTCGACGAGCAGGGACAGGTTCAGGTAGCTGTCGGCGGGGGCGTCGCCGGGCAACGGCAGGGCCACATCGGCCATGCGCACGTGCGGCGCGTCGGCGTCCACCGGCGCGTACACCGCGACCGGCGCGATCCCCAGCTCGCGGCACGCGCGGACCACGCGCACCGCGATCTCTCCCCGGTTGGCGATCAGCAGGCGGCGGATGGGCCGCATCGCGCCCCGCTCACGCGTCGTCCCGCTCCTCGTCGTCTTCGTCGTCCTCGTCGGGGGCGCGCGGGCGATCCGGCCGGTACACCAGCGAGTAGCGGGCGATCTGGAACCCGCAGGCTTCCCAGAAGCGCAGGCCGCGCAGGTTGCCGGCCACCACGCCCGACTGGATCTCGTCGGCGCCGTGCCGCTGCAGCCAGTCGATGACCGCCTGCGCCAGCTTGCGTCCCCGGCCCTCGCGGCGAAACTCCGGGTAGATGAAGAACTCGCCGATCTGCCCCACGGTGCGCGACTGGTCGGCCCAGTGCCGGGTGAGCACCGCCACCGCGAAGCCCACCTTGCGCCCGTTGTCCACGCCCCACCAAATGAACCGCCGCGTGCCCTGGTCGGCGAAGAGCACCTGCAGGTAGCGGTCCAGCCACCCTTCGGGCGGGGGCTCGCCGGTGATCTCCTCGCGGTACCGGCGCAGCCAGTCGCGGAAGCGGGGGTCGCCAGCAGCGACGGGTTCCAGCGTCATGGGCGCAAGCGCTCGCACGGGCGTCAGGGAAGGAATTCCACCCGCGCCGGGAGGACTCCTCGCCCGCGGGCCGGCGAGCCGGCAGGGCGCACCGGCCGGTGCGGCTCACAGGGGGATGTTGCCGTGCTTGCGGCGGGGCACCGGGACCCGCTTGCGGTGCAGCACCTCGAGGGCCGCGATCAGGCGCCGGCGCGTCTCGCGCGGCGGGATGACGTCGTCGATGTACCCCCGCGCGGCCGCCACGTAGGGCGTGGCGAACTGCGCGCGGTACTCGGCGACCAGCGCGCGCCGGCGCGCCTCGGGGTCGTCGGCGTCGGCCAGCTCCTTGCGGAAGATGATGTCGATGGCGCCCTCGGGCCCCATCACGGCGATCTCGGCCGTGGGCCAGGCGAGGTTCAGGTCGCCCCGAATGTGCTTGCTGGCCATGACGTCGTAGGCGCCGCCGTATGCCTTGCGGGTGATCACCGTCAGCTTGGGTACCGTGGCCTCGCAGTAGGCGTAGAGCAGCTTGGCCCCGTGCCGGATGATGCCGCCGTGCTCCTGCGCCACGCCCGGCAGGAAGCCGGGGACGTCCACGAACGTGACCAGCGGCAGGTTGAACGCGTCGCAGAACCGGACGAACCGCGCGCCCTTCACCGAGGCGTCGATGTCGAGCACGCCGGCCAGCACCGCCGGCTGCTGCGCCACCACGCCCACGGGCCGCCCCGCCAGCCGCGCGAAGCCGCACAGCAGGTTGCGCGCGAACTGCGCGTGGACCTCGAGGAAGTCGCCATCGTCGACGACGCGCCGGATCACCTCGTGCATGTCGTAGGGCTTGGCGGGGTCCTCGGGCACCAGCTCGTCGAGGACGGGGTCGGCCCGCGCCGGGTCGTCGCTGGAGGGCCGGCGCGGCGGCTCGTCGAGGTTGTTGGAGGGCAGGAAGCCGAGCAGGCGACGAATCACCGCCAGCGCGGCCTCGTCGTCGTCGGCGACGAAGTGCGCCACGCCGCTGCGGGCCGCGTGCACGTCGGCGCCGCCCAGCACCTCGAAGGAGACGTCCTCGCGGGTCACGGCCTTCACGACCTGCGGCCCGGTGACGAACATGTACGACGTGCCCCGCACCATGACCACGAAGTCGGTGATGGCCGGCGAGTAGACAGCGCCCCCCGCGCAGGGCCCCATGATGGCCGAGATCTGCGGGATGACGCCACTGGCCTGGGTGTTCCGCCAGAAGATCTCGGCGTACCCACCCAGGCTCATCACGCCTTCCTGGATGCGCGCGCCCCCCGAGTCGTTCAGCCCGATGAGGGGCGTGCCGGTGCGCAGGGCCAGGTCCATGACCTTGCAGATCTTCTCGGCGTGCGCCTCGCCCAGCGAGCCGCCCAGCACCGTGAAGTCCTGCGAGAACACGTGCACCGGCCTGCCGTCGATCGTGCCCCACCCGGTGACGACGCCGTCGGCCGGGGCCTCGACGCGGTCGAGGCCGAACTCGCGGGCGCGCGGGGTGACGAAGGGGTCGAGCTCGACGAACGACCCGGGGTCCAGCAGCACGTCCAGGCGCTCACGCGCCGTGAGCTTGCCGCTCTCGTGCTGGCGGCGGACCCGTTCGGGCCCGCCCATGGCGAGAATGCGCTCCCGGCGGCGGCGCAGGTCCTCCAGGCGGTCGCCCGGCACGACGCGTCCGTACCCGGGCCGGTCAGGCGGTGACGTCGGGATCGGCAGGCAGCGGGCCGTGGGGCCGAATCGCGATGATCCCGTGCTTGAAGAGCAGCTCCTGCACGCCGTTGACCTCGACGATCAGGCTGTAGGTGCCGTACTCGCGCACGACCGCCGACGGGATCTCGTAGCCGTCGCGGCAGCGAATGTGAACCGGCGCGCCCGAGAGCACCAGACGCCGGTAGAACGCGTCCTCGACGGACAGCCGCCCCACGGTGGTCCGGCTGCCCGGTGCGGTGTCGGGCCGTGCTTCCTCGCGCATCACGGTGGCTGCACCTCCCTCGCGTTCGGGACGGATCTCGCGCAGGTCACTGACGACGTCCTCGGGGGCAGGGAAGGGCCGCGCGGCCTCCTCTTCCGGGTGCGGGCTGGCGGGGCGGTGGGCTGGCGGCGTCTCCAGGGTGACCGCAGTCGCCCACGTGCCACCGGCCTGGGCCGCCACCTCGCCCGCGGGCGCCGGGGACCCGGTGCCACCCTCGGCGCGGAGCAGCCGCTCGTAGTGCCGCCGCAGCCCTTCGACCTGCTGGCGCCGGTCGGGCCGCGGGCGCTGGCCTGGGCGCGCCCGCCGCGCCTTGCGGACGGCGTCCACGACGGCCGCCACCACGGCCTCGGCCTCGCTGGCCTCGACGGTCTCGGCGCCCACCGTGAGC
>CAZGNA010000262.1:0-3198 GCA_964526945.1 uncultured bacterium | reverse complement strand
AGTGGCAGGAGCGCCCCCTATGCCGGAAAAGTACACAAAACTCTTGACACTACCTCCAGATGGACGTCGTGCTGGACCGCGCCGCTGTTGGCCGCGCGGGGCACGCTCACGACCAGCCGGTCGGGGCCCGTGCGCATAACGACCTGCACCACCACGATCGTGTCCACCGGCGCGATGACCGCCGTCAGGGGGATCGGCACCAGGTAGAACAGGCGGCCCTTCACCTTGGCGCCGGCCGGCGTCCCCAGCCGCACCAGCTGACCCGGCGGGATCATCGGCGGCCCCGGCGGGCCGAAGCCCAGGAACGCGCCGGCGGCGGTGCGGACCACGTAGAACGTGTAGCACCGCCCGCCCGCGACCACGACGCCGCCGAGGCGTACCGCGCCGTCGAGGCACCAGCCGTCACGCCCCGGCGTGACCTTGACGACCTTGACCCCGTGCCCCTCGGCCCGCGGCGGCTTGCCCGGCGGTCCGGCCAGCGCTCCGACGGTGCCCAGCGTCACCATCGCGATCGCACACCCAAGCACCCGACACCAGCGTCTCATGGCATCGCCTCCTGCACACGCATTCCTTCTTCATCTCACCTGCTCGGCCCCCGGGGTCGCCGGCTGCCACGTGGAGCACGCCGTCGGTCCCCTCACGGGTACGACACCGGTACCTCCACGGTGCGCTCGGGCGCACCGCCAATGCGCACCTGGAGCCGCCCGTCGGGCAGGAACCGTACCTCGACCGCCTGCACCGTCCCCGGGGGCGCGAACCGCGCGGCCGCCGGCAGCGGCACCCGGTACTGCAGGGCCGCCAGCACCTCGACCGCAGCGGGCGCCGACATCGCAACGACCTGCCCGGGGCGCAGCCGCCGCAGCTCGGGTGGGCCGAACCCCAACAACGCGCCCTCGGCAGGGCGGACCAGGTAGTGCGTGTAACACCGGTCGCCGGGAATCACGACGAACCCGATCTGGATCGCACGCGGCAGGCATCCCGCGCCGCCCCCGCCCCGGGGCTCCGGTTCGGCGCGGGCCATCCGGCCCGCGCTCCCTCCCAGGGCCAGCAGGACCGCAACGCACACCAGCGTCCGCACGCCCTCTCCCGCGACTCGTCCACAGGGACTATGCCCGCTCCCCACCATACGCAGTCGCCGCCGCCGCGGTTCTCCGCCCGGCGCCTCGCCGCGCGCAGCCGACCGGGCGGCCGCTACGCGGTCCCGCGCACGTCCGCGGCTCACCGGCCGCCGGCGGCCAGCAGGCGCTGCAGATCCCGCGGGTTGACCAGCACGACGGCCACCACGGCCCCCGCGGCGGCGAGGCCGATCAGGAAGACCGACAGCGCTGCCACCACGGGGTCCTGCTGGCGCTGCAGGTAGTAGAACATGGCCACCGGCAGGGTCATGTTGTCGGTCTTGACCAGGAACAGCGACGTCTCGACCTGGTCCCACGAGATGATGAACGCGAAGAAGGCGCTCACCGCCAGCCCGGTGCGGATCTGCGGGAGCGTCACCTTCCAGAACGTCACCAGGGGCGTCGCGCCCAGATCCATGGCCGCTTCCTCCAGCGTGCGGTCGACGCCGACCAGCGCCGCCGACAGCACCGAGATGGCGAACGGCAGGGTCACCATCAGGTGGGCCAGGATCAGGCTGTCCAGGCCGCCGAAGCGGCGCAGGACGATGGCGTAGACCAGCATGGCGACGCCGAACGCGATGCGCGGCACGATCAACGGGGCCAGGAAGACGGCCCGCAGGAGCTCGCGGCCCCAGAACCGGTAGCGCACCAGGGCCAGCGCGGCCAGCGTGCCCGCCACCAGGCTGCCGGCCGTGGCCGCCAGCGCCACCAGCAGCGAGTTCACCGCGGCCTGGAACAGGGCCGCCTGCTGGAAGAGCTTGACGAACCACCGCAGCGACAGCCCGGGCGGCGGAAAGACGGCGTACGACACGCTGCTGAAGGCATAGACGAGCACGAACCCGATCGGCGCCAGCATGAACAGCCAGATGCCGGCCAGGTGGACGGCCAGCGCCAGGCGGACCGGGTCGCGCCGCCGACGCCCTGCCCGCAGGCGGCCATCGCTCATACCGCCACCTCGGCGCGACGGTAGGTCCCCCGCACCAGCAGGTTGCTGGCCACGAGGATGGCCACCGCCAGCCCGAGCAGCACCAGCGCCACCACCGACGCGAACGCCAGGTTCACGGCGTCCATGTCCCGGTAGATCAGGCCCGAGAGGATCTGCACCTTGCCGCCCCCCATGAGGAACGGGGTCACGAAGGCGCTGATGGTCAGCGTGAAGACGATCTGGGCGGCCGCGACCACGCCGGGGAGGGTCAAGGGCAGGGTGACGCGCCGGAAGGTCTGCCACCGGGTGGCGCCCAGGTCCATGGCTGCTTCCTTGAGGTCGCCTCCCAGCTGCCCGATCACGCTCAGGATGGGGAAGACCGCAAAGGGCAGCAGGATGTGGACCATGGCGATCACGATGCCGGTGGTGTTGAAGATGAGCGGGATCGGCTCGCGGACCAGCCCCAGCGTGCGCAGCACCCAGTTCACGGCGCCGGTCGGCGACAGGAGGAGCAGCCAGCCGTAGGTGCGGACCACGACGCTGACGAGGATGGGCGCGAAGAGCACGACGTAGCACGCCAGCGCCCAGCCCGGCCGGCGGATCGTGTGGATCGCGTAGGCCGCAGGATACCCGAGCAGCAGGCACGCGCCGGTGACGACCGCGGCCAGCCGCAGGGTCGTGCCGACCACGCTCCAGTAGTAGGCGTCCCCCAGGAACCGCCGCCAGGCCTCGAGCGTCAGCCGCGGCGTCCCGGCCGCCAGGAACGGGTAGACGCTCATGACGACCAGGACCCCCATGCAGACCCAGAAGACCAGCACGAAGGCCCCGGTCGCCGGCGCCAGCAGCGGCAGGAACGCAAGCCGTCGGGCCCGGCGCCGGGCCGCCCGGGCCGGGCGCGCACGCAGGGGGACGGTGGCGGTCGTCACTCGCCCAACACGACCGCGTGGGTCGGCGCCCATCCCACCGCCACCACCGTGCCGGGGCGGAGATCGGCTGCGGCGTCGTTGTGCACCTCCGCCAGGAGCACGCGGTCGTCCCCCACCTGCACCCGCACGCGCACCACCGGTCCCATGAAGGTGCAGTCGACGATGCGCCCCTCCCATCGAGTGTGCGCGGGGGCCGCCGGCCCCAGCTTGACGTGTTCGGGGCGCAGCGACA
>CAZGNA010000261.1:0-3211 GCA_964526945.1 uncultured bacterium | reverse complement strand
CGCCCGCGGCGTGCTCGCCGCAAGCGGTGGCGCCGTGCTCGCCCCGGGGGAGGTGGGGCGGGCCGCGGCGCTGGCCGTGGCGCTGGGGGTGGCCGCGGCAACGTATCTGGCGGGCTGCCTGCTGCTGCGGGTGGACGAGGTGACGTTGCTCCGGGATCTGGTGCGCCGGCGGCCCGCGCACGCGGCCGCCGCGGGCGTTCCTTGACACTGCAAAAACCGCGGTGCTACGCTGGATGGTGATTAGCACTCTCCTTGTGAGAGTGCTAATGCCCCGGGAGGGATGACCGGGATGACGCAGCTCGACGAGCGCAAGCGCGCGGTGCTGTGCGCCGTGGTCGAGGAGTACATCCGCTCGGCGGAGCCGGTGGGCTCCGAGCACCCGGCCGTGCGCGAGCGCCTGGGCGTCAGCCCGGCGACGATCCGCAACACCATGGCCGCCCTGGAGGACCTGGCGCTCCTGACGCACCCGCACACGTCCGCCGGGCGGGTGCCCACCGACGCTGGCTACCGGCTCTACGTGGACCTGATGCTGCAGGCCGAACCCCTCCCCGCCGCCGAGCGCCAGACCATCCGGCGACGCCTCGAGCGTTCGGCCGTTGAGCCCGACGAGGTCCCCGAGGAGGCGGCGCGGGTGCTGGCCCTGGTGACCCAGTACGCCTCCGTCGTGGCCTCCCCGGCGCTGGAGCACCAGACGTTCCGTTCGCTGCACCTGATGCCGCTCGGCGCGCGACGCGCGCTGGCGGTCATCGCCACCAACGCCGGCGGCTTCCAGGGGCGCGTGATCGACCTGCCCGAGGGTGTTGGGCCCGACGACCTCGAGCAGCTCTCCCGGACCATCACCCAGCGCCTGCAGGGCGTGCGCGTGGCCGACCTGACCCGCGACCGGCTGGAGCGTGCCGTCGACGAGGCCTCGCGGTACCAGCGCCTGCTGCACGAGGTCCAGGGCTGGCTGCGCCGCGAGGTGGCGCGGGGCGGTGCGCGGATCGTGGTGGAGGGCGCGCGTCACCTGCTGCGCGAGCCCGAGTTCCACCGGCCGGAGGCTGCCACGCGGGTGCTGGCGGCGCTCGAGGAGGAGCTGCTGGCCGAGGCGCTGGCGGGCGCGCCGGCGGAGGGCGTCTGGATCGTCATCGGCAGCGAGAACCGTCGAGAGGAACTGCGCCAGTGCAGCCTCGTGGTGGCGGCCTATCGGGCCGGCGACCAGCCAGCCGGCTACGTGGGGCTCGTGGGGCCCACGCGCATGCGCTACCGCCGCGCGGTGGCCGCCGTCCAGTACGTCGCCGAGCGTCTGAGCGAAGCCCTCGCGGTCCTGGAGTAGCCGCCCGTGGCCGCCCGCGATCTCTACGCCGTGCTGGGGGTGGACCGGAACGCCTCGCAGGAGGAGATCAAGCAGGCCTTCCGGCGCCTGGCCCGCGAGTACCACCCCGACGTCAACAAGACCCCCGGCGCCGAGGAGCGCTTCAAGGAGATCAACGAGGCCTACCAGATCCTCAGCGACCCCGCCAAACGGCAGCAGTACGACCGGTTCGGCCGGGTCGCCGGTGACGTCGACCGCGATCCCTTCGCGGGCGTCTCGCCGTTCGACGACCTGTTCGAGATGTTCTTCGGCGGCCGTCCGAGCGCGGCCCGCGCGGCGGAGGGACCGGAACGCGGCGCGGACCTGCGGGTGGACCTGGAGCTGTCCCTGGAGGAGGTCGCCACGGGCGTCGAGCGGCGCGTCGAGGTGGTGCGGCTCGAGACCTGCCCGTCGTGCTTTGGAACCGGCGCGGAGCGCGGGTCGCGTCCCGAGCGCTGCGCGACCTGTCAGGGGACCGGCGAGGCCCGCCGGGTGTCGCGCACGGCCTTCGGGCACCTGACGCGCATCGGGCCCTGCCCGCAGTGCGGCGGCACGGGCACCTACATCGCCAACCCGTGCCGGCAGTGCCGCGGCGCGGGGCGGGTGGAACTGCCCCGCGAGGTCACGGTGGCCGTGCCGGCGGGCGTCGAGGATGGGATGCAGCTGCGGCTGCCCGGCGAGGGCGAAGCGGGAGCGCGGGGCGGCGAGCGGGGCGACCTGTACGTCGTGGTGCACGTGGCGCCACACCGCGTGTTCACCCGCCGGGGCCGGGACCTGGCCTGCGAGGTGGAGATCTCCATGGTGCAGGCCGCGCTGGGCGACGTGGTGCCGATCAAGACGCTCACGGGCGAGGCCGAGCTGGAGGTGCCGCCCGGCACCCAGCCCGGCACGCGGCTCGTGCTCCGCGGGCACGGACTGCCGGACCTGCGCGGGGGCCGTGGCGACCTCCACGTGACCGTGCGCGTGGTGATTCCCACGCGGCTGACCGCCGAGCAGCGCGAGCTCCTCGAGCGCTTCGCGGCCCTCGGCGCCGGACGCGGCGGCGGGCGGCGCAAACCCATCTTGAAGAAGGTCAAGGACCTGCTGCAGCCGTCGCCGTGAGCGTGCGGTGGCTCGAGGCAGCGGCCGCCGGACCGTGCAGCGCCGGGTGCGGGAGCCTGTCATGCAGCGGGATGTCGCCGTGACGTGGCTGGAGGTCGCGGTCGCCGTGCGGCCGGCGCAGGTGGAGGCCGCGGGCGCCCTCCTGCTCCAGCACGTGCCCGCGGGGTTCGCGGAGGTGCGCCGCCGCCAGCGGACGCTGCTGGCCTACCTGCCCGCCTCAGCCGCCGGACGCGCGACGCTGCGCGCGTTGCGGGCCGCCTTGCGCGCCCTGGGGGGACGCGTGCGGACCCGTCGGGTGTCCGCCGCGCAGTGGTCGGTGGCGCAGGAGGCGCACCGGCGGCCCGTGCGCATCGGCCCCATTGAGATCCAGCCCTCGCACTGGACGGCGCCACCCCCATCGGGCTGCCACGCCGTGCGCCTCGATGCCGGGATGGCGTTTGGCAGCGGGAGCCATCCGTCCACGCAGTTGTGCCTGCGGGCGCTGTCGGAGCTGCCGCGCGGGGCACGCGTGGTCGATGTGGGAACGGGCTCGGGGATCCTGGCGATCGCGGCTGCCCGGCTGGGCGCTGCGCGCGTGCTCGCCCTGGACATCGACCCGGTGGCCGTGGCCGTGGCGCGGGCCAACGTGCGGCGCAACGGGCTGGCGCGGCGCGTGCGCGTCCGCCAGGGTGACGGTGGCCGCATGCGCGCCCGGGCCGACCTGGTGCTGGCCAACCTCACGGCCGACGACGTCGCCCGCCTGCTGCCGCGCGTGGCCCGCTGCCTGCGTCCGGGCGG
>CAZGNA010000260.1:0-3240 GCA_964526945.1 uncultured bacterium | reverse complement strand
GTCGAGCCCTCCGGCGTCGGCGCCAAGGGGCGGCACGGTGACGGCCACGCCTGCGGCGGCCAGCGCCGCGCGCAGACCGTCCAGGGCGCCGTGCAGCAACGGCACGGGCTCCACGGGATCGACGTACCGCGTCCGCAGCACGCGCAACGCCTCGAGGACGAGCCCGGCGTCGGCCGCCCGAGCGGACGGCCGGCCCGCCGGTGCCACCAGCGCCAGCGCGGCCAGCGCGACCAGTGCCAGCAACCGAGGGCGCCCCATACGCGTGCCCGGTCGAACACCCAGCCGTCGGTGAACAGACGCGACCGGTCCCAGCAGCCGGGAGCGCCCCATCAGAGCACCGGACGGAACGGCACGAGCCGGATGAGGTACGTGTTGAGCAGGAACAGCAGGTCGGTGACCATGGCCACGCCCATGACGAGCAGGAAGATCCCGCTGGCGGTGGTCACCGTCCGGGCGTGCCGCCGCAGCCAGCCCAGGGCGTCGACGGCGGCGACCAGCAGCGCCGCGGTCACGAGAAACGGGATGCCCAACCCCATGGCGTAGGCGAAGAGGAGCAACGCGCCGTGGGCGGCCGTCTGCGTCGCCGCGGCCAGCGTGAGCACCGCGGTCAGCACCGGGCCGACGCACGGCGTCCAGGCGAAGCCGAAGGCCATCCCCACGGGCACGGCGCCCAGCAGGCCCAGGGGCCGGCGCGGCAGGTGCCAGCGGCGCTCACGCGCCAGCCCCGGGACACGGATCACGCCCAGAACCGCCAGGCCCAGCGCGATCACCACGGCGCCGCCGACCCGCGACAGCCACTGCCGGTTGTCCAGCACCAGCTCGCCCAGCACCG
Source organism: uncultured bacterium (assembly GCA_964526945.1). Lineage (GTDB taxonomy): Bacteria > Sysuimicrobiota > Sysuimicrobiia > Sysuimicrobiales > Humicultoraceae > Fervidifonticultor. The sequence goes on along the minus strand of CAZGNA010000260.1, from coordinate 2,408 downwards.
AGGCCGACGCGCCCAGCCCCGTGAAGACCACCGAGAACCCCAGCACGAACAGCGCGGTGGCCAGCAGCACCCGGCCCGCGTGCTGCCGGCGCTGCTCGACGCTCAGCTCCGCCAGGGAGAGGCCCGAGACGAACGACAGGTAGCCGGGGATGAGCGGCACCACGCACGGGCTGAGGAACCCGAGCACGCCCGCCGCGAACGCCAGCACGAGATTGACTTCTGCCACGACGGGCCACCTCCTCGCCCGAACTGCGCGCTGTCTCGCGGCCGGGCCCCTGCGCTCCCTCCTCCACAACGCGCACGGACCGCGCCCGCTTCCCCGACCGCCCGCTGCCCGCCGTGGCGGTCGACGCACGCAGCCCGCCAGCCGGTCACCGCGGCGCCGGCGCCTCCAGGGCAATGGCATCGCCCGCGCGCACCCCGAGCTGTGCGGCCGCGTCGCCCCGGTTCACCGCGATCTCCACGGTGCCCGCGCTGCTCACCAGGGCCACGACCTCGCCCGGGGCGCCGTCGGCGTAGGTGCGCGCCCGGCGGATCGGGGTACGTCCTCCACGATACACCAGCGCGACCCGCTCCGGGAGGTCAGCGAGCCAGGTCCCCGGGATGTCGGTGACGAGGTTTCCGAAGTGATCGCAGTAGACCACCCGGCCGCTCAGGCGCCCCGGCGTCCGTGCGGGCGCCGCGAGCGGCAGCGCGACCGGCGCGGCGATGGGCGACGCGAACGCCTCGGGGAAAACGCCCGACGCGACGGCGGCCGCTGCCGGCGCGAAGACGTCACGGCCGTGGAACGTGGCCGAAGGCGCCTCGCGCACCAGCCGGGCCGTGTCGATGGCGAACGCCTGCGGGCGCCCCACCGCCGTGGCGGCGGGCACCAGCAGGCCGTTGTCGGGGCCGACGAACCACTGCCCGCCCGCGGCGATCACCAGCCCGCGCCGCGCGGTGCCCACGTCCGGATCGACCACGGCCAGGTGCACCGTGCCCGCGGGAAACGCCGGTGCGGCCGCGGCCAGCACCGCGGCACCGCAGGCGACATCGTGCCGGGGGATGTCGTGGGTGATGTCCACCACCACGGCGCGGCTGGCCCGCAGCAGCACGCCCCGTACCTCGCCCGGGTAGGGCGACGACGACCCGAAGTCCGACAGCAGCGTGACGATCGGCACCGGAGCGCGCAGACGGCCGCGTCCTCAGGCGGCGCACCAGTGCGATGCCAGGTGCGCCAGCACGTCGGCGCAGGTCACCACCGAGGGCACGTCCACCCACTCGATAGCGGCGTGGGCGCCCGCGCCGCCCGGCCCGAACATCACCGTGGGGATGCCCGCGGCGCCCAGCAGCGCGGCGTCGAACCACGGGTGCTCGCCCACCAGCCGCGGCGACCGGCCGCACACCGCCCGCACGCTGTCGGCCAGCGCGCGCACCACCGGCGCCTCGGGCGACACCTCGAACGACGGCCGGCTCATGACGATCTCGACGCGCGCCTGGAGCCCGGGCGAGCGCTGCTGCGCCTCGGACACGGCGGCCTGCAGTTCGGCGAGGACGTCCGCGTCCTGCTCGCCGGGCAGCAGACGGCGCTCCACCTCCAGGACGCAGCGGTCGGGGTACGTGCTCCACCCCACCCCGCCCGCGATGGTCGACGCGTGCAGCGAGGGCGGCCGAGCAGCGGATGCGTCCGCTGCGGGAGCACCGCGCGCTCCAGGCGATCCAGCGCCACGAGCACGTGGCCCATCCGCGTGATGGCGTCGTCGCCGGCATCGTACCGGCTGCCGTGGGCGGCGCGGCCGGTGGTCTCCACCCGGGCCCAGAGGAACCCTTTGTGCGCGATGCACACCTCCAGCGCCGTGGGCTCGGTGATCACGGCGGCGTCTGCGCGTTCGCGCCGGATCAGGTCGAGGGCGCCCAGGCTCGCGTGCTCCTCGTCGACCACGAACGCCGCCACCACCTCGCCGGCGGGGAGGCCGGTAGCCGCCACCACCCGCATGGCCTCCACGATGGCGGCCAGGCCGCCCTTCATGTCGTAGGCGCCGCGGCCGTAGAGGCGGTCGCCCTCCACGCGGGCCGAGAACGGTTCGGCCATGCCCGTGGTGGCCACGGTGTCGGTGTGTCCGCACAGCAGCAGCCGCCGCCCGGGCCGCGCACCGGTCAGACGGGCGACCACGTTGGGGCGCCCCGCCGCGACCTCGTCGAGGCGCACCTCCAGGCCCGCCGCGCGGCATTCCGCTGCGAGCAGCGCGGCGACCGCTCCCTCGCCGGCACCTCCTGGCACCAGCCCGGGGTTGACCGAGTCGGTGGCCACCAGGGTCTGCAACAGGCGCACGACCCGCGCGCGGTCTGCACGCATCACGCCCGCCCCTGACCTCCGGGCGCGTCCGCCGCGCCGCCAGGCGTGCACGCGCCGGCGCGCACACCCCATC
>CAZGNA010000259.1:0-3248 GCA_964526945.1 uncultured bacterium | reverse complement strand
CCACGTTCCCCTCGCGCGGCGGCTTGACGCCACGGCGCTCTCGGCGGACCAGCGGTCGGTCCCACGCTCCCCTCCCGCGGCGGCTTGACGCGGGAGAGGCCAGCAGCGCATCGCCCGGCCGGAGGACGCAGACGCTGCTGCGCCGCTATGGCCCCGACGGCCCCGCAGGCCAGCAGCGTCTGGTTCCCCGGGCAGGACTGCCCCCGGCGCGGGCCCCGCGCAGGAAGACCCTGCGGGCAGCCAGAACTATGGTGGCGCCCCAGGCCGCCAGGAGGTGGCGCATGCCAGACATCGTGGGACTGCTGACGTACGCCGCGGCCGTCGTCATCGTCGGCCTGATGATCCTCAACGCGGCCATCAAGATCGTCCGCGAGTACCAGCGGCTCGTGGTCTTCCGGCTGGGCCGCAGCATCGGCCGCAAGGGCCCGGGCATCGTCTTCCTCATCCCCATCGTCGACCGGGCCGTCTGGGTGGACCTGCGCGAGCAGTTCATCGAGATCCCCTCCCAGACGTGCATCACCCGCGACAACGCGCCCATCAACATCGACTTCCTCATCTACTACAAGGTGGTCGATCCCGAGAGCTCGGTCATCCAGGTGTCCGACTTCGCGGGCGCGGCCCGCGGCGTGGCCACCACCACCCTGCGCGCGGTCATCGGCGACATCATCCTCGACGACGTGCTGGCCCGGCGCGAGCAGATCAACCAGGTGCTGCGCGCCAAGCTCGACGAGGTGACCGAGCGCTGGGGCGTGAAGGTCACCACCGTCGAGATCCGCGAGATCCTGCCGCCCAAGGACGTGCAGGAGGCGATGACCCGGCAGATGTCGGCGGAGCGCACGCGCCGCGCGGTGGTCACCGAGGCCGACGGGAAGCGCGAGGCCGCCATCAAGGTGGCCGAGGGCGAGAAGCAGGCGGCGATCCTGCGCGCCGAGGGCGACCGTCAGGCGGCGATCCTGCGGGCCGAGGGGTTCGCCCTGGCGCTGGACACGATCTTCAAGGTGGCGCAGACCGTGGACGCCAAGACCATGGCCCTCCAGTACCTGGAGACCCTCAAGGCGCTGGGCGCGGGCCCGGCCACCAAGTTCATCTTCCCGCTGGAGTTCACGAAGTTGCTCGGGCCGCTGGGCGACATGGCCGGGGCGGCGTTGGGGAGCGAGCGCAGCGAGCGGCGACCGGCGGCGGGCTAGGACAGCCTGCTGTCACCCGCAGTGCTGGGGAGCGCTGCAGCGGGCCGGTCGTCGTGTCTGCGTGATGACCGGTCCGCACCCGTGGAGCCGGTGCCGGACGCCGCAGCGGTGCTACGGCCGCGGCGTCTTGGGCTGGGGGCAGACGCTCGCCGCCGCGGCCGCCCCGGGCACCGCGCAACGCTCGCGACGGCCCGCGTCGGATGCCAAGCGCGCGGCGCTGGACGACACGCTGCGCCGCGCGCTGGCGCGCGCCGCTTGACCACCGCCCGCATCAGATGATGGCCTGGTGGGTCTGCGGGTCGAACAGGTGCAGCTTGCGCATGTTGAAGACGACCTCGGTGGCCTGGCCCATCTTGGCTTCGCTGTGGGCGTCGACACGGGCCACGATGGAGTGCGGCCCGACGCTCAGGTAGAGGATCACGTCGGACCCCAGGGGCTCGTGGACGTCGACCGTGGCCTTCAGCACCCACCCCGGGTGGGCGTCGCGGGCGAAGGCCCGGTCCTGGATGTCCTCGGGCCGAATGCCGAAGATGATCTCGCGGCCCACCCAGTCCCTGGCCAGCGCGGCGATGTCCGGCGGCACCTCCATGGCGAACGCGTCGGCGTCGAGCACGGTGGCCCCGTCGCGGGTCACCAGGCGCGCCGGGATGAAGTTCATGGCGGGGCTGCCGATGAAGCCCGCCACGAACATGTTGGCCGGCTTCTCGTAGAGGTTGAGCGGGCTGTCGACCTGCTGGATCACACCATCGCGCATCACCACGATCACGTCGCCCATGGTCATGGCCTCGACCTGGTCGTGGGTCACGTAAACCGTGGTGGTCTGCAGCCGCGCCTGGAGCTTCTTGATCTCGGCCCGGGTCTGCACGCGCAGCTTGGCGTCGAGGTTGGACAGGGGCTCGTCCATGAGGAAGACCTGGGGCTCGCGGACGATGGCGCGCCCCAGGGCCACGCGCTGGCGCTGCCCGCCCGAGAGCTGCTTGGGCTTGCGGTCCAGCAGCTGCTCGATGCCCAGCAGGGCCGCGGCTTCCTTCACGCGCCGGTCGATCTCGGCCCGGGGGTAGCGCCGCAACCGCAACCCGAACGCCATGTTGTCGTAGACCGACATGTGCGGGTACAGCGCGTAGTTCTGGAACACCATGGCGATGTCGCGGTCCTTGGGGGCCACGTCGTTGACGAGCCGGTCGCCGATGTAGATGTTGCCGGCGGTGGCCTCCTCCAGGCCGGCGATCAGCCGCAGCGCCGTGGTCTTCCCGCACCCGGACGGGCCCACCAGCACCGTGAACTGCTTGTCGGGGATCTCGAGGGTGACGTTGTTGACCGCCGTCACGTTCCCGAACTTCTTGGTCACGCCCTCCAGGAACACCCGCGCCATGATCGCCTCCGCTCCCTGTGCTGCCCGCCCCGGCGCCCGCTCACACTACGGGGCACTGGTTCCCTGCGACGGCAGCGCTTCCTGCACCTGCTGTTTCACCGCCGTGATCGCCGCGATGGGCGTGGGGTCCACCCCCCGCGCCAGCGCGGCGTACACGCTCACGAAGTCGCCGAGCAGCACCAGGGACAGCACCCGCGCCAGGCGTCCGGTTCCCTGGGTCCACACCTCGTCCACCTGGCCGGCCCGCCGGGCCAGCAGCGCCCGCACTGCGCCGATCTCACGCGCGGTGCGCGCGCCGTCCTCGGCGTCCCGCAGCACCACCACGGCGGCTTCCGCGGGCGGCGCCTGCCACCCTTCCACTTCATTATGACTCGCCTCGGGGAAGCGATTCCAGACCGCAAAGCGCTTGGCGTTCTCGTTGAGCTGGGTCTTCCACCGGTAGGCCACCGGCGCCAGGCCAGGGGTGGCCGCGTAGACCACCGGGAACGCCCGGGACAGCCGGATGGCGAGCTGCTTGGCCTGGTTGCCCGCGGTGGGGGCCGAGGGTCCCCACCGGGTGGCCAGCCGGCCCAGGAGCCCTGCGGCCTCCCGCACGTCGGCATCGCCCATGGGGGTCAGGCCCAGATGGTGCGCGAGACGGAGCATCGGCAGGAACAGCAGGGGGAGGGCCGCCCGGGGCGGCAGGCCGG
>CAZGNA010000258.1:0-3260 GCA_964526945.1 uncultured bacterium | reverse complement strand
GTAGAAGAAGAACGTCACCAGGTACAGCAGGGCCAGGCTGCCGCGAATCGGCACCTGGAACCAGAAGGCGGCGATCAGCAGCGCCAGCGTGATGTCGGCGTACCCGACGACCACGTAGGGCAGGATCTTCCCCAGCATCAGCTCGCCGCGGCGGATGGGCGTCACCACCAGCTGCTCGATGGTGCCGAGCTCCCGCTCGCGCACGATGGCGATGGCCGTGAGGCTCAGGGTGATGTTCTGCAGCACCACGGCCAGCAGGCCGGGCACCATGAAGTACGTGCTGCGCAGGTCGGGGTTGTACCAGGCGCGGGTCCGCACCTCGAGGGGCGCCTGGAGCCCGCGCCCGCCCAGCTGGCGGCCGACGATCTCCAGCGAGGCGACCCGGCCCAGGGCTTCGGCGGCGCCCAGCGCGCTGCTGGCCACCAGCGGATCGGACGCGTCCACGATGACCTGCACGGAGGCGCCCAGCCCGCGCCGCAGACGCACCGCGAAGTCGGGCGGCACGACGATGATCACCCGGGCCCGCCCCCGCTGGACCAGGCCCTCGGCGTCGGCCAGCCGGTCGAGGTGGTAGCGCAGCGTGTAGTACCCGGTGTTGGCGAACCGCTGGAGCAGCGCCCGGCTCTCGGGGGTCCGCGACTGGTCCACGACCGCCGCGGGCAGGTGCTGGACGTCGGTGGTGATCGCGTACCCGAACAGCAGCAGCTGGATCACGGGCAGCAGCAGCGCCATGGCCAGCGTGCGCCGGTCGCGCACGAGCTGGATGAACTCCTTCACGACGATGGCCCCCAACCGCCGGGTCACCGCACGCCCTCCGATCGCTGCGGGGCCGGATGGGGCCGGGCCGGCCCGCGGTCCTGCCCCGCGGCCTGCGGCCCGCCCGCTGCCTCGGTGCGCCCGCCCGCTACCAGGGCCACGAAGACATCCTCCAGGGCGGGCGCGCGTGGTGCGATCGCGCGCACGCGCACCCCGGCCGCGGCCAGGGCGTCGGCCAGGGCCGGCGCGGCCCGGTCGGGGTCGGCCACCAGCGCGTGGATCGCGGTGCCGTAGAGCGCGGCATCGGTGACGAGGGGGGAGGTTCGCACGACGTCGAGGGCACGCGCCCAGGGGTCGGCCTCGACCCGCAGCAACGCGCCGGGCAGGTGCCGTCGCTTCAGCTCGGCCGGCGCGCCCTGGGCCACGATGCGACCGCCGTGGATGAAGGCCAGCCGGTCGCAGTGCTCGGCCTCGTCCATGTAGTGCGTGGTGACCATGACCGTCGTCCCATCCTCCGCGAACCGGTAGATCAGGTCCCAGAACTGCCGGCGGGAGAGCGGGTCCACGCCCGCGGTGGGCTCGTCCAGCAGCAGCAGCTCGGGCCGGTGGAGGACGGCGCAACCCATGGCCAGACGCTGCCGCCAGCCGCCCGAGAGGGTGGCCACCAGGTCGCGCTCGCGGCCGGCCAGTCCCGCCATGGCGATCCAGTCGCGCACCTTGCGGCGTCGCGTCGCGGGGTCCAGCCCGTAGACGCGCGCGTAGAACTCCAGCTGCTCGACGACGGTCAGGTCGCCGTAGAGGCTCGCCCGCTGGCTCATGTAGCCGATGCGGGGCCGCAGCCGCTCGGGCTCGCGGGCCGGATCGTACCCCAGCACCTGCACCTCTCCCGCGGAGCGATCGAGGAGCCCGCACAGCATGCGGACCGTGGTGGACTTGCCCGCACCGTTGGGACCCAGGAAGCCGAACACCTCGCCCCGTCGGATCTCCAGGTCGATGTGGTCCACGGCGACGAAGGCGCCGAAGCGCTTGGTCAGCCCCCGGGCGACGACGGCCGGCTCGCTCATGGGCCGGGGACGGACGGTCTCACGCGTGGCCCTCCGGCCCAGCGGGCGCGGCGGCCAGCAGCGCGATGAAGGCGTCCTCCAACGACGGGGCTGCGGGCGCCACCGCCGCCACGGCGATGCCCTGGGCCTCGAGCGTCGCCCGGACGCGCGGTGCCGCACTGGCCGCGTCGGGAACCGTCAGGTGCAGCGCGTCGCCGAAGATGCTGCCGCTGCGGACCTCCGGCAGCGCGCGGGCCACGGCCAGCGCCCGCCGCCGCGGCTCGGCCCGCACCTCGAGGAGCTCGCCGGCGACCTGCGCCTTCAGGGCGTCGGGGGTATCGACGGCGAGCAGCCGTCCGCCGTAGAGGAAGCCGATGCGGGTGCACCGCTCGGCCTCGTCCATGTAGGGGGTCGCGACCAGGACGGTGGTGCCACGCCGGTTCAGGTCGTAGAGCAGGTCCCAGAACTCGCGGCGCGACACGGGGTCGACGCCGGTCGTCGGCTCGTCCAGCACGAGCACCTGGGGCTCGTGGAGGAGCGCGCAGGCCAGCGCCAGCTTCTGCTTCATACCGCCGGAGAGGTGCTCCACCAGCGTGTCCGCGAACGGTTCCAGCCGTGCGAAGGCCAGGAGCCGCTGGAAGCGGGCGGCCATGGCGCGCGAGGGCACCTGGTAGGCCTCGGCGAAGAAGCGGAGGTTCTCGACGACGCTGAGGTCGCGGTAGAGCGCGAACGCCTGGGGCATGTACCCCAGCTGGGACCGCGCGACGTCGGGCGCTGCCGCGAGGTCACACCCCGCGATCCGGATGCGCCCCGCAGTGGGGTCGAGCACGCCGGCCAGCATCCGAAAGAAGGTTGTCTTGCCCGCGCCGTCGGGACCGACCAGCCCGAAGACCTCGCCCGCGGACACCTGCAGGTCGAGCCCCGCGACGGCTGTCACTGTGCCGAAGACCCGCGTCAGCCCCTGCGCCTCGACGGCCGGTGGCACCGGGTCGCCGCCAGACGCCGGAACACGAGCTGCGGGCAGGCGCCCCACTATGGCGGCCCGGCCAGTGTGATCCGGGCATCGGCGGGCATGCCGGGCTTGAGCAGCCCGGCGGGGTTCTCCAGCGTGATGCGCACGCTGAAGACCAGCTTCACCCGCTCCTCACGGGTCTGCACGTTGCGGGGCGTGAACTCCGCCTGGCTGGCGATCTCGGTGACGGTGCCGGGGAACGGCCGTCGGGGGAACGCGTCCACGAAGACCTGCGCCGGGGCACCGGGCCGCAACCGGCCCAGCTGCGCTTCCGGCACGAAGACGCGCAGCCACACGCGGCGCAGGTCGGCCACGGTGAGCAGCGGGATGCCCGCGCCGACCACCTCGCCCGGCTCCACCGTCCGCGCCAGCACCACGCCGTCGATGGGCGAGCGCAGCACGGTGTTGGCCCGCAGGGCCAGCGCGTGGCGCAGCGCGGCCTCGGCGCT
>CAZGNA010000257.1:0-3260 GCA_964526945.1 uncultured bacterium | reverse complement strand
CGACGTGTCGGCATTCTTATCAGCGCTACCTCAATGCCGCCGGATTTGGGTTAAAATCAGAAGTGCGCGATCAGCCGGTGGAGATACCCCAGCCCGACGCTCTGGAGCAGCACGACCGCACCCAGGCCTGCGGCGACGCGCACCCAGCGCGCCGTCTGACCTGCCGGTGCGGGGTGGCGCGCCAGCACGGTGAGCACGGCGAGGACCCCGAGCAGCACGGCGATCAGCACGTGCTTGGCCAGCAGCAGCAGGCCGTAGCTCGGTCCGAACGGCACGCGGGCGAAGGCGGCGACGTGCGCCCCGACCCCGCCCCGGAACCACTCGACCTGCACGGGCATGCCGGTGAGCGAGTTGTAGACGCCCGTCGCCATCATCACCGCGGCCGCAGCCCACGAGAGCGCCACCAGCTGCCGGAGCCCGGCGGATGCCGGCGGCCGCGCCGCCGCCAGCGCCAGGCCGCCGACCCAGGCAGCCCCGATCGTCAGGTGCGTCGCGAGTACCGCCAGGCCAACCCACTCCCGCGCGCCGAGCCGGAGGCCGGTCACGGTGGTCGCCACGGTGGCGGCCCGCGCAGGGCTGCCCGGCCCGCCGCGGGCTGGCGGGGTCACGTCGACGTCCAGGACCTTGCGCACGGGCGTCACCGGCCCAGAGACTTCCACCGCGAGCGTCCACCGGGCGGGGTGCAGGAACGTGACCGCCCCGCTGTAGAGCCCGGGTACGAACGGCGACTCCTCGAGGGTCACGGCCAACAGGACCATCCGGTGCGGCTCGGCCATGGACGGCACCACGCGCACCGTAGCTCCGCGTACGGGCTCGCGGGAGTCGTCGTCGACCAGGCGCACCGAGAGGAGCCAGGTGACCTGCTCGGTGGGCTGCGACAACACGGTGACGTCGGGCACGGGCCTGCCCAGGCGGTGCGCCTGGGCGACACCCGCGACGAACGACGCCGTGCGCGGTGCCACGCCCACCAGCCCCGGGCCGACCACCCACGCGGCGCCCACGAGCGCCAGCACGCAGCGCCACACCCATCGGCGGACGCCTGCAGGGACCCGCAGCGGTCTCATGCCAAACCGCACCGGCTGCACCACGACCACAGCCGGCGATGCCCGGGGCGGGTCGGCATCCCCCGACGGCAGGTCCACCGCTGGAGCATCGTGGCCACAAGCACGCCTGGGCCGCCTGATGCCGCCCCGAGCCGGCGGCAGGTCCGCCGCGGGTGCAGCACGGGAGCGGTGCCCAGGCTGCCTACGGCACCACCACGCGCCCCCTCGTCCCATGGCCGCGGGCACGCGTGCGGCACGCGGCACACGGGCCGCCTATGGCGTCCAGATGCGTGTCTGCGGCCGGTAGGACGCCCACGAGAACCAGAAATGGTTGCCGTGGGGTACGGGCGCCAGCCGCCGCCCTGCCAGGGGGCCGCCCGTGGCCTGGCCGAGGATGTTCCAGGTGCTGCGGGTGGCCGCATCCACGAACTGTACGCCCCGCGCCGCAAACGTGAGCCGGCGGCCGTCGAGCACGGGCGAGAACACCGCCGCGGCACCGACGTCGCGCCCTGCGGCGATGTCGCCGGCGTCCAGCGCCGAGGCCGTGCCCTTCTGGTAGAAGACGACGATGGGCACGCCGCCCACGACGTCGTGGACCACTCCCACGGTGGCCAGGGCGCTGAACGGATACGCGGCGTCCTGGCCGCCCAGCGAGACGGTCACGACGCGCTCCATGGGCCGCAGGCGCCGATCGGCCGGCCCCGTGTACAGGAACGGGGAGGCGTTGATGTCGTCGTAGCCGACGTAGGGGTTGCGGCCGTAGGGACGGCTGTGGCCCGTCTCGCGGGAGAGCACCTTCCCGCCCGGCCGGGCCTGGCGAAACGTCTCGAACGACGCGATCTGGGACGGCAGGAGCACCAGCCGGGTGCCGGTCAGGTCGCCCACGATCGCCTCCCCTGAGACCTGCCACCACCACGACTCGGTTTGCCGGTCGTACATCACCAGCGCGCTCCGGTACAACCGTCCGGTGGTGCCGAAGTCATAGACGCGGTCGCCCACCCTGCGCTCGTAGGTCAGGGACGTGTTGCACAGGGGACAGAACGTCACGGCCACCGGCACGCCGCCCACGGTGTCGTTGACGATCTCGTGCCAGATCAGGATCTGCAACGGATAGGCACGGGCGTCGGTCCCGCGCTCGAAGACCACCACGGGTTCCCGCGGGCGCAGCCACTGGGCCGCGTCGGTCACCGTGACGAACTGCGGCCGGTCGATGGCGGGAATGCCGTCCTTGGGCGGCCCGCCGGACCGGATCTCCGCCAGCGGTACGCTGAACTTCTTGAAGTTGGTCTTCCACTCGGCGGCGTCGAAGATGCCCTGGGCGCCGGCCCGGTCGGGCCAGGTCACGCTCGCCACGGTTCCCAGGGCCACCACCCCTGCCACTGCCCACCACGCCAGGCGCGCCTCCATCGCCCTCACCCCCGGGTCGCGTCGTCGTGCGGCGACCGGCTACCCGCCGCACCCTGCCGACCGCACCCTGCGATCCCGCTGCCCGAGGCCCATTCTATACCGTCGCGGCGTGTCGACTTTGTAAGGAGCCTCACAGCACGCCCGGACCCGCCGCGTATCCTGGAAGACACGCGACCCCCGGAGGCAGGCGGGACCTCCCGGGCAGGGCGCGACAAGCTCCAGACAGGGGGGAATGGACCATGCGGACCGCACGCACGACGCTGGTGGGCCTGGCCGTGGCGCTGGTCCTGGTGCTGGTGGCGTTCGGCGCCGGCTACCGCGCCGGCGCCCAGCAGGCGAGGCTCAGCGACACCTTCGCCCAGCAGATGGGCAAGCAGCTGGCCGAGCAGCTCTCGTACAAGAGCCCGTTCGAGACCGACGCGCCCGACCACATCTGGGCGGTGGGCGACGACCGGAGCGTGACGTTCATCCACCTGGACAAGCCCTACGCCGAGGCCACCCGGGTGATCTACGTGGGGTTCGGCATCCGTGGCCGCTGGTGCGCCGAGGACCAGCAGCGGATCGAGGCGCTGGCCGGCAAGGGCTTCACGCACTTCCACCGCACGGCCAAGGTCGCCACCTGGGACGCCGGGCACGGCGGTGCCAAGGCCGGCGAGCCGGGCTACTGGCTCAAGCACATGGCGGTGGGCCCGGGCTTCAAGATGCCCTGGGGCGACGTCAGGCCCGGGACGACCGACACGGCCTTCATGCCGACCGCGGCGCCGCGGTGCGGCAGCTAGGGTTCGTGCGCCGGACGCGCGCCGGGGGGAT
>CAZGNA010000256.1:3050-3283 GCA_964526945.1 uncultured bacterium | reverse complement strand
CACGTCGGGCCACAGGCGCGCCAGCACGGCCAGCGCCTGCACCGCGCCCACGCCGGTGGCGGCCAGCGCGCCGACCGCGGCAACACCGCGGCCCCGCACCAGCGGCCGGGCGCGGATCCTGCGGTACGGCCACCCCGCCGGCGGCACGATCTGCGCCTCCAGCCGGTCGCCGCCGATGAACACGATCGCAGCGTCCGGGTGCTGCCGCCGCAGGGCCTCCGCAATGGCCAGGC
>CAZGNA010000256.1:0-3040 GCA_964526945.1 uncultured bacterium | reverse complement strand
TAGATGTGCCCGCCGGTGCCACCGCCCGTGATGACGACCTTCATGGCGTCACGAGCGCGCGGACGCCGCCCGTCCGGGCAGGCTGGTGCCCGGACCGGGCGGGCGCGCGAACAGCCGGTCGGGCACGCTGCGCGTACCGCGAGATGTTCAGCAGCACCCCGACCTGGAGCATCGTGGTGACCATGGCCGAGCCACCGAAACTGACGAACGGCAGCGGGACGCCGGTCACCGGCAGGCTCCCGGTCGCCACGCCCATGTTGAGCAACGCCTGCCCCGTCACCGACACCGTGATGCCGGCCGCGAGCAGACTGCCGAAGCGGTCGGGCGCGTACGCCGCGATGCGCAACCCGCGGTACGCAAACACCGCGAACAGCGCCAGCAGCCCCAGCGTGCCCACGAGCCCGAGTTCCTCCCCGAGGATGGCGAAGATGAAGTCCGTGTGTCGCTCCGGGAGGTAGAAGAACTTCTGCCGGCTGGCGCCCAGTCCCAGGCCGACGATGCCGCCGGAGCCGAAGGCCAGCAGCGCCTGGATGATGTGGAACCCCACGCCCTGCGGATCGCGCCACGGGTTCAGGAACGCCACGATCCGCGCCATCCGGTAGTCGGCCACCACCACGGCCGCGGCCACCAGCGGGAGCGCGGCGCCCGCGAGCAGCCCCAGGTGCAGCGGTCGCGCGCCGCCCAGGAACAGCATGACGAACACCGCCGCCCCCAGCACCAGCGCCGAGCCCATGTCGGGCTGGCGCAGCGCCAGCGCGCCCAGCAGCCCGGTGACCAGCAGCGGCGGGACCACGCCGCGCCGGACGTCCCCCATGCTCAGCCCGCGCCGGGTGGCGAACTGCGCGACGTAGAGCAGCACCGCCAGCTTGGCGAGCTCGACCGGTTGCAGACGCAGCGGCCCGACGACGAGCCAGCGCCGGGCGCCGCCCGCGACGACGCCGATCCCCGGGATCAGGACCAGTCCCATGAGCACCACCGCCACCAGCAGCACCGGCACGGCCAGACGCCGCCAGTGGAGGTAGTGCACGTGCCACGCCACGCCCAGCGCCGCCAGCCCCAGCGCCGCCCACAGGGCCTGGCGCTTGAAGAAGTACGCGCTGTCCTGCACCCGTTCGAGCGCCACGATGCTGCTCGCGCTGTACACCATCACCAGGCCCACGGCCACCAGGGCCAGCACGCACGCGAAGAGCGCCACGTCGCCGGTGCGTCGGTGCAGGACCGCGACGGCGCCCACTAGCGCCCCGCCTCCTCGACGGCCCGCGCAGGCAGCGACGCGACCAGCTGGCAGAACCGGTCGCCGCGCTCCCGGTAGTCCGCGAACTGGTCGAAGCTCTCGCAGCCGGGCGACAGCAGCACCGCCTCGCCGGGACGCGCCGCAGCCCACGCCGCTGCCACGGCGCGCTCCAGCGTCTGCACCTGGACCACGGCGAGCCCGCGGGCCCGCGCGAGCGGGGCCAGCGCCGCCGCCAGCACGGGCGCCGTGGCACCGATCAGGTAGACGCCGCGCGTCGCGATCGCGGCCAGAGCCTCGACCATCGGCTGGAACTCCTCCGCGCGCGGCGTCCGGCGGTACCCGCCGGCGATCAGGTGGACCGGCCGGCGCATGCTGCGGACCGCGGCGGCGGCCGCCGCCGGGTTGGTGGCCAGCGAGTCCTCGTAGAAGGCGACGCCGTCGCGCTCGGCCACCAGCCGGCATCGATAGGGCAGCCCCCGGAAGGCGCGCAGGGCCTGCGCCATGGCCTCGGGCGGCACCCCCACGATCCTCGCTGCCGCCATGGCGGCCAGGGCGTTCTCGACCACGTGATCCCCGGGCACCGCCAGCGCCGCAGCGTCCAGCACGCGCACCGGCTGCCGACCCGCCAGCACGAGCCAGCCGTCCGCGAGGTACGCACCCCGGGCGACCACGCGGCGACGGCTGAACCAGTGGACCTGCGCGTCCAGTCCCGCGGCCATGCCCGCCACCAGCGGATCGTCCGCGTTCAGCACCGCGGCATCCGCCGGGCGCTGCCAGCGCACGATCGTCCGCTTGGCCTCCACGTAGGCCTCCAGGCTCCCGTGGTCGTCCAGGTGGTGCGGGGCGATGTTGGTGACCACGGCGACGTGCGGGCTGTAGGGCAGGCCGACGAGCTGGCGATTGCTGATCTCCAGCACCAGCCACGTCTGCGGTGTCACCCGCTCGAGCGCGTAGACCGCCGGGACGTGCGTGCGGTCGTTCCCCGAGACCACCGCCGGGATCCCCGCGGCCTCCAGCATGGCGCCGAGCAGGGTGACCACCGTGAACTTCCCGTTGGTGCCGGTGACGCCCAGCACCGGCCCCGGGTGCACCTCGAAGTACAGACGCGTCAGGCTCCACAGCGGGATCCCCCGCGCCACCACCTCGCGTACCGGCGCGTTCTGCGGATAGCGGAACCACGACTGGGGCGCGAAGACGAGCTCGGCCTCCTCCAGCCCCTCCAGGTACCGCGAACCCTGCCGCCACGTCACCGGGCCGCCGCGCAGGCGTGCCACCAGCGCCGCGCGGCCCGCAGCATCCAGCCAGGGATGCGTGCGGTCCACCGTGGCGGCGAACCGCTCTGCGGGCTCCACGTCGTGCGCGGTGAGCGTCGTGATGCCGTGGGCCAGCAGGAAGTCGAGCACCGCCGAGCCCTCGGTCCCCGACGCCCCGAGCACGTGGATCTGCCGGCCACGGAGCCGGGCCAGGACCGCCTCGAGGCGTGCGGCTGCGGCAGCGTTCATCGGGCGGCGATGACGCCGAGCACCAGGCAGACGCCGCCGGCGGCGTAGAACCGCCGGACCACCTGGGGCTCCGACCAGCCCACGAGCTCGAAGTGGTGATGCAGGGGGCTCATGCGCAAAATGCGCCGGCCTCCGGTCGCCTTGAAGTATGCCACCTGCGCCAGCACCGACGCGGCTTCCGCCACGAAGACGCCGCCGATGATCGCCAGGGGGAGTTCCGCGCCCGTGGCCATCGCCAGGGCCGCCAGGCCTCCGCCCAACGCGTTGGACCCCACATCCCCCATGATGAGGCGTGCAGGGTACC
>CAZGNA010000255.1:0-3319 GCA_964526945.1 uncultured bacterium | reverse complement strand
ACCCCCGATCCGGCCGGAACCGCGGCGGCGATCGCCGGTGCGGTCGGCGGCAGCCAGGCACGCCGCCAGCGCGGCGAGTTCGCTCGCCCCGCTGGTCGTCTCCGGGGCGCGCAGCACGCCGGCGGAGAGCACCCGGATGGTCGCGTCGCGCCGCCACCGGAACTCCTGCGCCAGGCGTTCCAGGGCCGCGGGATCGGTGCGGCCGTCCCGTGCGTACTCCTCGAGCATGCGGCCGATCAGCCGGGCCTGGCGCTCGATGACCCACGCGTAGGTGGTCGTGTACTGGCGCTGCAGGCGCCAGGTGACGAACGTCGCCACCAGCACCAGGCACAACGCGGCCAGCACCAGGTACGACAGGGCCAGGCGACTGCGGATCGACCGCGACCTCACGGGCGTCCCCGGCGGCGCGCCGGCTCGGGCGGGCGCAGCTTGTAGCCGACCCCGCGCACGGTCACGATGTAGGTGGGCGCGACGGGGTCGTCCTCGATCTTCTCCCGCAGCCGGCTCACGTGCATGTCGACGGTACGCGTGCTCCCGTAGAAGTCGTGCCCCCACAGGTGCTCCAGCAGGAAGTCACGGGTGAACACCCGGTTGGGGTAGCGCATGAACAGCCGCAGCAGGTCGAACTCCCGCGCCGTGAGCTCCACCGGCCGCCCGTGCAGCGTCACCTCGTGGGTGACCGGGTCGAGCCGCAGGTCGCCCACCTGAAGGGGGGCCTGGGCGGGCGGCGCGACCTCGCGGGCGCGCCGCCGCAGCACCGCCTTCACGCGGGCGACCAGCTCCCGCGGGCTGAAGGGCTTGGTAACGTAGTCGTCGGCGCCGCGCTCCAGCCCTTCCACCCGCTCGACCTCGCCGCTGCGGGCCGTCAGCATGATGATGGGCACCGATCCTTCGCGGCGCAGCTGACGACACACCTCCATGCCGTCCAGGCCGGGCAACATCAGGTCGAGGATCACCAGATCGGGCCGCTCCGCGCGGGCCCGGGCCAGCGCCGCGTGGCCATCGCCGGCCGTGGTGACCTCGAACCCCTCCTGGAGCAGGTTGTACCGCACCAGCTCCACGATGTGCGGTTCGTCGTCCACGACCAGGATTCGCGCGCTCACCTACATCACCCGCCGCAGTTCGCCGCCGATGTAGCCGGTGGCCGCGATGAGCACGGCGCCGACGACCATGAGGGCCACCAGGGCCCCCCGGGACAGCGCGGGCCGGCGCCACCGGACCAGGAAGCTCGCCAGGTAGACGGCCGTGGCCGCGACCGCCACGAGCTGGTGGAGGCGGTGCTGGGCCACGAACGCCTGCCCGATCCCCTGGGCCACCAGGGGCAGGTAGTCGACGTAGCCGCTGACGACCGAGGCCGCGGCGCCCACCAGACCCAGGCCGACCAGCCACTGGGAGGCGCGCAGGTGTCCCCGGTCGCCCGAGCGCAGGTAGAGCACGTCGAACACCGCGCTGGTCAGCCAGAGCGCCACCGGGAAGTGCACGACCAGCGGATGGACCAGGAACGGCATCGCGCCCCCTGCGCTGGGTAGTGCGCAGTCAATGCTGCATGGCCCGTGCTGCGCACCCCGTCGTTGCGTGCCCGGTGCGCAGGCCCCTTGTCGCCGGCCGGCGGTGCGACCACCGGCGCCGTCCCGGCCCCCGGGCGGCGCGGTGCAGAACGTCCCGTGCCGCGACCGGCCCGCGCGCACGGCGCACCCCAATTCCTTCGGCCCCGCCGGGTCGTGCTCCCTGCTGGCCCGGCGCTGTGCGTCCCTGCGTTCCTCCGCGGCCACGGCGACCCGGAGGCCGGAGCGGTTGTACCGTCACCGCGTAACGTCCGTGTCACCGCGGTGCCCCCGGTGCCACCGCGGAGGGCGGGTGCGGCCGCGCGTCGAAACGCGCTGGAGGTGACGGCTGCGAGGTGACGGGTGCGATGGGCGGCGATACGTTGGAGACGCGCGCGAACCCCCTGGCGTTCCTGGAGGACGACCTGCGCGACCTGCGGGCGCGTGGAGCCTGGCGCTGGCCCCGGCGGCTGGAGGGACCCCAGGAGCCCGTCACCCGCTACGACGGCCGCGAGGTCATCAACCTCTGCTCCAACAACTACCTGGGGCTCGCGACGCATCCGGCCGTGAAGGCGGCCGCGCGCGAGGCGCTGGAGCGCTACGGCGTGGGCGCGGGCGCGGTGCGCACCATCGCCGGGAACCTGCAGCTGCACGAGGAGCTGGAGGCGGAGCTCGCCGCCTTCAAGCAGACCGAGGCCGCCGTGCTCTTCCAGTCGGGCTTCACCGCCAACGCCGGCACGGTGGCGGCGATCCTCGGCAAGGACGACGTGGTGGTCAGCGACGAGCTGAACCACGCCAGCATCATCGACGGGTGCCGGCTCTCGGGGGCGGAAAAGAAGATCTACCCGCACGGCGACGTGGCAGCGGCGCGGCGCCTGCTGGACGCCGCGCGCGGTGCGCGGCGCGTGCTGCTCATCACCGATGGCGTCTTCAGCATGGACGGGGACATCGCGCCCCTGCCCGACCTGGTGGAGGCGGCCGAAGCCTGTGGCGCCATCATGATGGTGGACGACGCGCACGCCAGCGGGGTGCTCGGGCGCGCCGGCCGCGGGACCGTCGACCACTTCGGGCTGCATGGCCGCGTGCACATCCAGGTGGGGACGCTGTCCAAGGCGTTCGCCGGCCTGGGGGGCTACGTCGCCGGCAGCCGGGCGCTGATCGACATCCTGATGCACCGGGCCCGTCCGCTGCTGTTCTCGACCTCGCACCCGCCGGCGGTGGCGGCTGCGGCCCTGGCTGCGGTGCGGCTGGTGCAGCAGCATCCCGAGCTGATCCAGCGCCTCTGGGAGAACACGCGGTTCTTCCAGGAGGGACTGGTGCGCCTGGGGTTCGACATCGGCCGGAGCCAGACGCCCATCACCCCGGTGATGATTGGCGACGAGCAGCGGGCGTTTGCGTTCTCCGACCGGCTCTTCGCGGAAGGGGTGTTCGCGCTGGGCATCGCCTTCCCCACGGTGCCACGCGGCAAGGCGCGGGTGCGGGCCATCGTGACGGCCGCGCATACCCGCGAGCACCTCGAGGCGGCACTGGAGGCGTTCGCGCGCGCCGGCCGGGCGCTGGGAGTGATCTGAGGTGGCGGTGCCCACCCGGGCGTTCGGGGCGCTGCTGACGCCGGCCCAGGCGCGGGCGCGCTACCTGGCGGCGCTGGACGTGCCGGCACCCACGACGGAGACACTGCCGGTGCACGCCGCGGCCGGCCGGGTGCTGGCCGTCGACGTGGTGGCCGACGTCGACCTGCCGCCGTTCGACCGCTCCGCCGTCGACGGGTGGGCGGT
>CAZGNA010000254.1:0-3333 GCA_964526945.1 uncultured bacterium | reverse complement strand
CCGTGCCCCGCCGCCTCACGGAACACCGGCCCGCGCCGCGAGGGGCTCGGCGGCAGCCTCGCGGTGCCCGCACGCCTCGTTCGTGCAGCGCAGCTCGTCGCCGCGCCGTGTGCTCTTGACGACCATCAGGCCGCCGCAGGCCGGACACCGGCGGGGGCTGGGACGGTCCCACGACGTGAAGTCGCAGGCGGGGTAGGCGCTGCATCCATAGAAGATGCGCCCGCGCCGGGTCCGCCGCGCCACCAGTTCGCTGCCGCACACGGGACAAGCCACCCCCACGCCCAGCGGCCGCGTGTACCGGCAGGCCGGGAAGCCCGAGCACGCGATGAACTCGCCGAACCGCCCGTGTTTGCGCACCAGCGGCTGACCGCACTGCGGGCAGGGCTCGCCGATCTCGACCGCGGGGAACTCCGTCACCGGGATCTTCGCCTCGGCGCGCTGCAGCGTGCGTTCGAACGGCTCGTAGAACCCGCGGACGATCTGCTGCCAGTCGGCCCTGCCCTCCTCCACGCGATCCAGCTGCTCCTCCAGGCTGGCCGTGAAGTCGATGTCCACCACCTCGGGGAAGTGCTCGACCAGCAGGTCGGTGACCATGCGTCCCAAGGGCGTGGGCACCAGGCGACGGTCGCGACTGGTGACGTAGCCGCGCTTCTTGATGGTCTCGATCGTCGGAGCGTAGGTGCTGGGCCGGCCGATCCCCTTCTCCTCGAGGGCGCGCACCAGGGCCGCCTCGGTGTACCGCGGCGGTGGCTGGGTGAAGTGCTGCACGGGTGCCACGTCCACCAGCGTCAGCGCCTCGCCCGCCGCCAGCGGCGGCAGCCAGCCCTCCGGGTCGGCCTCGCCGTCGTCGCCGGGCTCCCGGTACAGGATCAAGAATCCGGGGAACTTCACCCGGCTGCCCGTGGCGCGGAACAGGAACGGTCCCCCGACGACGTCCACCGAGAGCGTGTCGAGCACCGCTGCGGCCATCTGGCTGGCCACGAACCGTTCCCAGATGAGGCGGTAGAGGCGGTACTGGTCCGGCCGGAGGAAGGGTTTGACGCGCTCGGGCGTGCGCGCGACGCTCGTGGGCCGAATCGCTTCGTGGGCGTCCTGGGCGTCGCGCCGGGACCGGTACTGGCGCGGTCGCTCGGGCACGTACGCGTCGCCGAAGGTCCTGGTCACGAACTCCCGGGCCTCGGCCTGCGCCGACGCCGCCACCCGCACCGAATCGGTGCGCATGTACGTGATCAGGCCCACGGTGCCCTCGTCACCCACGTCGAGGCCCTCGTAGAGCTGTTGCGCCACGGCCATGGTCCGGGCCGCGGAGAACCCGAGCCGCCGGTTGGCCTCCTGCTGCAACGTGCTGGTGGTGAACGGGGGCGCGGGGTGGCGCAGCTGGTCGCGTCGCCGCACCTCGCCCACGGTGTAGCGCTGGGCCTGGATCTGTGCGACCAGCGCGCGGGCCTCGGCCTCGGTGCGGATGACCGTCGCGCCCTCGTCGGTCGGCGTGCCGATCCGCGTCCCATCGCGGGCCACGAGGCGCGCGGGGAACTCCTTCCCCTCCGCCGTCTGGAAGGTGGCGGTGATCGACCAGTACTCCTCCGGGGTGAAGGCCTCGATCTCGCGCTCGCGGTCGACCACCAGGCGCAGCGCCACCGACTGCACGCGACCCGCCGAGAGCCCGCCGCGGACCTTGCGCCACAGCAACGGGCTCAACGAGTACCCCACCAGGCGGTCGAGCACTCGCCGGGCCTGCTGCGCGTTGACCAGGTGCTGGTTGATCTCCCGCGGGTGCTTGAGCGCCCGCTGCACGGCCTCCTTGGTGATCTCGTGGAACTCGATGCGCCGGATCGCGGGGTTCACCGGGCTCAGCAGCTCGGCCAGATGCCATGAGATGGCCTCGCCTTCCCGGTCGGGGTCGGTGGCCATGTAGATCGCCGAGGCCTTCCTGGCGGCGTCCTTGAGTTCCTTGATGATGGGGCCCTTGCCCTTGATGACGATGTACCGAGGAGCGAAGTTCTGGTCGATGTCGACGCCCAGCCGGCTCTTGGGCAGGTCCTTCACGTGGCCCATCGAGGCCTTCACCTCGTAGGACCGCGCAAGCAGCCTGGACAGGGTGCGGGCCTTCGTCGGTGACTCGACGACGACCAGCGCCTTCTGCGTTGCCACTCGTCACCTCCGCACGCGTCGCTGGAGCGCTACCTGCGCGCGAGGCTCCCAGCACTCTCCCAGTACCCGGCCGGCCCCGCCGCCAGACGTCGCACGCCCCGCCGTGCAGCGAATGCCGCCGGGGCCGTCAAGTTCATCCTTTACCTTAGCACGGGCTGTCAAGGTCGCCGGGGCTGGCGTGCAGCGGCGGGGCTGACGTGCAGCGGCGGGGCCGACGCGCTGGGGTGCGGCCAGGTGGGCGCGCCGGCGGCTGGGCTCCTCGGCCAGTGCGGTCCTGCGCGCCGTCTGCCGCCCACCACGGCGCGGGGCGCGCGGATCTGCTGCCGCGGCGCGCAGCAAGGTTGGGATCGGTCACGATCCGTGCAGACGGTCTGCGCGCACTGCCACCACCTGTCCCGGATGCACCTCCACGGCTCCCTGCAGTTCCAGCGCGGTGATCGCCGCGGCCGCCTCTGCGGGCGAGAGCCCGGTGGCCGCCACCAGCACGTCCACGGTGGTCGGGCCGGCCGCAAGCACGCCCAGCACGCGCGCGGTCGGACTTCCCGCGCCCGTGGCGTCGGCCGGCGCGCCGTGCGCCGCCACGGCGGGACCGCGTGGCACCTGCAGCTCCTCGAGGATGTCGTCGGCAGACGTCGCCATCTTGGCCCCCTCGCGCAGCAGCGCGAGCGGCGCACGGCTCACGGGGCTGAAGATGCTCCCCGGCACCGCAAAGACGTCGCGCCCCTGGGCCAGGGCGCAGTCCACCGTCACCAGCGCGCCGCTGTCCTCCGTCCCCTCGACGACCACCACGGCCAGGCTGAGACCGCTGATCACGCGATTGCGCCGGGGAAAGTGCCCGGGCTGCGGCAGGATGCCGGGCGGAAACTCGGAGACGAGCGCGCCGCGCCCCGTGATCGCCGCGGCCAGGCGTGCGTGCTCGGGCGGGTAGACGACGTCCACCCCTGCGCCGAGCACCGCGATCGTCCGCCCGCCGCCGTCGAGGGCACCGCTGTGGGCGGCGCCGTCGATGCCGCGAGCCAGCCCGCTCACGACCGTCACGCCCGCCGCGGCCAGATCGCGCGCGAGGCGCGTCGCCGCCTGGAGCCCGTAGGGCGAGGCGCGCCGCGCGCCCACCACCGCCACGGCGGGCCCGACCGCAAGCACGCCGCGCACGAAGAGCACGGGCGGCGGATCGGGAATGTG
>CAZGNA010000253.1:0-3398 GCA_964526945.1 uncultured bacterium | reverse complement strand
CCTCGACGTGTCGGCATTCTTATCAGCGCTACCTCCATGCCGCCGGATTTGGGTTAACGGTACCACCGGCTGTCCGCTCGCGCAACCCATCCGGGACCGGGCAACCGACCGCGAGGACGGCGCGGACGCCGGCCTGTCCGGTGGTGGCGGTGCGGGGCGCATTGACCCCGGCGGACGCTCCCGCCTACAATCAACCCTACCATGGGGAACCCGGCCATGGAGCGCCAGCCACTGGCCACTGCCCTGAAACGCGCGCGCACGGCGCACGGCATGACCCAACACGACGTGGCGCGGGCCGTCGGGGTTACCCAGGGCACCGTCTCCCTGTGGGAACAGGGGAAAGAGGTGCCCACGCTGCTCCACACCCTGAAGCTGTTGCTCTACCTGCCGGAACTGCGGTCCAGCCTGCCACCGGACCAGGCCGACCTGCTCCTGCGGGTGGAGCGGACCCTCTTCGGCGACCGCTGCACCTGCGGCGACTGTTCCTGTCACAGCCTGGAGCCGGCGCCGGCACCGGTGCGCTGAGGGACGACGGGCGGAACCGGTGCAGGCGCCAGCGGCCCATCGGCCGGCGCGGACGGGGCGCTCCACCCCGGCGTGTAGAGTCGGTGGAGCCCTTCGGTGATCCCGAAGAGCGCCAGGACGACGAGCGTGAGGGCACTGCCGGGGAACACGGCCAGCCACCACGCGTCGCGGAGATAGCTCTGGGCGCTCTGCACGAGGCTGCCCCAGCTGGCCGTCGCCCGGTCGCCCAGGCCCAGAAAGCTCAGCCCTGCTTCGAGGACGATCGCGCGGCCGACCTGCACCGGTGCGCCGATCAGCGCCGCGGGCAGGGCGTTGGGTAGCAGGTGCCGTGCGATGACCCGCGCATCACGGGCGCCCACTGCCCGCGCGGCCACCACGAAGTCGCGCTGACGTAGGGACAGGACCTCGCTGCGGACGACGCGGGCGACCACCGGCCAGGTGGTGCCGGCGATGACAAGCGTCAGGACGCTCAGGCGGCCGCCGAACAGGGCCACCAGGAGCAGCACCAGCAGGAACCGCGGCACGATCTGCACGAGCTCCGCAAGACGCATCAGGCCCTCGTCCCAGACCCCGCCGTGGTAACCCGCCACGGCGCCCACGACGACCCCGATGGAG
The DNA here is from genome assembly GCA_964526945.1 of uncultured bacterium. Taxonomy (GTDB): domain Bacteria; phylum Sysuimicrobiota; class Sysuimicrobiia; order Sysuimicrobiales; family Humicultoraceae; genus Fervidifonticultor. The sequence goes on along the minus strand of CAZGNA010000253.1, from coordinate 2,258 downwards.
GTACCCAGCGTCGTGGCCAGGACGCCGACCGCCAGCGATGTGCGCGTGCCATGGACGAGGTTGCTCCACAGGTCACGTCCCAGCTCGTCGGTGCCCAACGGGTGCGCGGACGAGGGGGGCTGCAGCGGCACACCGCCCGTGCGCATGGGGTCGGTGGACGTCACGGCGTGGGGGAACAGTGCCACGATGCACGCCACGACCAGCACCACGCCGCCCGCGACGAGATCGGGGGCCCGCCAAAGCCATCGCCCGCATCGCCCGGCTGGGTGTCGGCCGTGCGCACCACGGCCCCGCGCCTCAGCCATAGGTGATCCGCGGGTCGACGACGCCGTAGAGCACGTCCGTCAGCCAGTGCAGCGCCACGGTGCTCGCCGCGCCTGTGAGCACCAGGCCGAGGATCAGAGGGTAGTCGCGCGTCAAGGTGGCGTCCAGGGCCAGCCGCCCGAGCCCCGGCCATGCAAACACCGTCTCCGTCAGCACCGCGCCGGAGATCAGCATCTGCGCGTACCCGCCCATGACCGTCAGCACCGGCAGCAGGGCGTTGCGGACGGCGTGGGCGAGCACCCGGCCCTGGGACAGGCCCTTGGCCCGGGCCGTGACGATGTAGGGTTCGGCCAGGGCCTCGAGGAGCTTCAGCCGCATCAGCCGCGAGACGGAGGCCAGCGGCTGCAGGGCCAAGGCACAGGCGGGCAACACCAGGTGGTGCAGGACGTCCAGCACCCGCGCCACCACCGTGTCTGGCGCCGGCGCTGCCATCATGCCCTGGACGGGCATCCAGTGCAGGTACGACGCGAAGACCAGCACCAGCAGCAACCCCGTCCAAAAAACCGGCAACGACGACCCGACCGTAGCCGTCACGAGCAGCAGACGATCCACGACGCTCCCGGCACGGACGGCCGCCCAGACGCCGAGCGCCAGGCCTGCTGCGGTGGCCAGCAGGAACGCCGCTCCCGCCAGCACCAGCGTCGCCGGGAGCCGCTCGACGATCAACTCACCCACCGGGCGCCGCTGGTGCAACGACCACCCCAGGTCGCCACGCGCCAGTGTCGCCAGGTACCGGGCCAGCTGCTCGGGAAGCGGCCGGTCCAGCCCCAGGCGCTGCCGCACCAGCGCGTAGTACGCCGGCGTCCCGCCTTCCCCGGCCAGCACGTAGACGGGATCGCCGGGCGCCAGCCGGACCAGGAGAAACGTCAGCACTGCCACGGCCGCCAGCATCGGCAGCGCCGCGGCCATGCGCCGTGCGGCGAAGCGCAGCAGCGGCACACGCCGTCCTCAGCGGGCGACGCTCCAGTACGCACGCTCCGCGACGTTCCCCGCCCAGGACTGCACACCGCGCAGCGTCTTGGGGTACCCCACGTACCGAAACGTCTCCACGAGCCAGAAGTACGGGACCTCCTGCCACAGGATCTCCTGGATGTCCCGGTAGTGACGGCCGCGCTGCGGCAGGTCCAGCGATCGGGTAGCTGCGTCGAACAGGTCGTCGACCCGCGGATTGCGGTAGCCGGCTCCGTTGCTGAAGGGGATGGGCTGGATGTTGCTGCTGACGTACATCCGCTTGACGCCGATGTCCGGATCGGGGCCGTTGCAGTACGATGCGAACGCCAGGTCGAACTCCCGGCGGACGAACACCGTCTGCACCGCCGCGGTGAACTCCATGGGCTGCACGACCACCTCGATGCCGACGTCCCGCAGGTTGTCGCGCATGATCTCGGCGTACCGCACCTGCGTCGTGGCCACCGGGAACGTGAGACGGAGCCGTACGCCGTCCGCCCCGCGGCGCACGCCGGCCTCGTCCAGCAGCGCGTTGGCGCGCGCCGGGTCATAGCGCACCGGCGGGAGCCCGAGGTGGTGCGCCCAGGGGATGCCGCGCGAGATCGGTGCGGTGGCGACGCGCCCGAGTCCCCCCGCGACGGCCAGCACCATGAACTCGCGGTTGAGCGCCTGGTAGAGCGCCTGCCGTACCCGCACCTGGTCCAATGGCGGCCGGGTCAGGTTGGGGAACGCCGTGGAGATGCAGAACGACCCGCCCGGTCCGGCCAGGGCCGGCACGAGCGTGAAGCCACCCGTTGCCTGGAGCCGGCGGACGTCGGGGGCTGGTACGGCGTCGTGGTAGTGCACCTCCCCCCGTTCCAGCGCGATCACGGCCAACGCCGGCTGGGGGAGGACCCGGAAGACCAGCAGATCCACGATGGGCACGCCGCGCTTGAAGTAGGCTTCGTTCTTGACGAGCGTCACCTGCGCGCCGCGCTGCCACTCCT
>CAZGNA010000252.1:0-3460 GCA_964526945.1 uncultured bacterium | reverse complement strand
GAACGCATCGAGCGATTCCGAATCTGAGGGTTTTCACGCCCGATTTGGGTTGAAATCAGAACCGATCCGGGAACTGCTTGACGATCCCGTCGGTTAGCGCGTCGGCGATCTTGTAGAGGTGCTTGACCATCATGTCCCACACCTCGGCCTCCCGTGCCCAGTCCCGGCGCCGCGTCGCATCGATGGCGGCCACGTGATGCGCGGCGTGGGCTCCCAACAGCGAGAGCACAGCGTCCTTGGGGAGATTGGGATTCGCGCCGTTGAGGAACGCGGCGATCTCCCCGGCGTTCTTGGTCATCCGATCCACGGCGGCCTTCCTGCGTGCCTCGTTTCCTTCCAGGGTCGCGTCGAGGAACGCTTTCACCGCACGATAGTGGCCAGCGAAAAGGTTGCCAAACGCCGTCGCGGCGTCCTGGCCATACAACGGTGCCAGCGCCTGCCCGACGGCGCGGGCGTTCTCCACCGCCTTCCGGTCGGCGACCCGTGCCGCCTCCCGGTCGCCCAGCCGTGTCGCAACGACCACGGTCCGCACCCACACGGCGTGCCCCACCAGCAGATCCCGCAGCGCAGCCTGCAACTCGGTAGCCTTGCCAGCGGCAGCCTCGACTCGTGCCATCGGGACCGCCACTGCCAGCATCGCCAACGTGCCCACCATGACGTGCCACGTGCCTGCTCGCACCATGCGCGCCTCCTCGCCATGGACTCCCCGCCGGCGGTCCGGGCCGCGTCCGCGCTCCTCCCGTGCATCACCTCCCCCGCGCGGCGCGCTTGACAATCACACTAGCACAGTAGATTCATTTATGTCAATAACAACTGATGTTTATGATAAAATTACAAAATCTAATTTGACCCACGGGGCACGTCTTTGGTACCCTCAGAGCATGCGCGAGACGCGAGCGCGCATCGTCGACTTGCTACGCCGCCGGGGACCCCTGACGGTCGAGGACCTCGCCAGCGCTCTGCATGTGACGCGCACGGCCGTTGTTGGTCACCTGGCCGCGCTGCAGGCGGACGGGTTCGTGGCGCGGCGGGGACTCCGGCCCGGCAGTCGGCGCCCCGCCGTGCTCTACGGGCTGACGCCGGCTGCCGATACCCTGTTCCCCAAGGCGTACGAGGAGTTCGCCGCACTGGTCCTGGCGGATCTCAAGCGACGCAGCCCCGGGCACCTTCGCCGTTTGCTCCGACGCATTGGCGATGCCTGGATCGCCCGTGACTTGCCGCGGGTCGCGCCGCTGCGTGGCCGGGACCGCCTGACCCGCGTCACGGAGATCCTGGCCGAGCGCGGCTTCATGCCAACCCTCGAACGAACCCGCACTGGCTACGTGCTGCAGGAGCACAACTGCCCCCTGATGCGCCTGGCTGCCGACCACGTCGAGGTGTGCGACATGGTGCAGCGGTGGCTGGAGGCCCTGGTGGGCGCGCGGCTGCTCCGGGTACGGTGCCTGCGGCAGGGGGATCCGTGCTCGGCATACGCGCTGGGGGCGCCGGCCGAGGGCAGCCGTACGATGCGGACACCCCCCCGGCAGCCGGGGGCCGCCCACGACCGGCGCGATAAGGCACCGCCCGCCCCTCTCGTGGACGAGGAGGTCCGTGTCAAGACGTCACAGGAGCCGACGAGGCGAAACCAGAACCGGTCCTCTACCGATCACGCGGAAAGGACAGCACGCGATGACGCCCACGTCCGCCTTCAGCGACCTCGTCCGCAGCTTCGTCGCCGACTACCTTGAGTTCTACCCGACGCTGGGGAGCCGGTTGGGCCTGCACCTCTACGACGGCCGCACCGAGGACTACACGCGCCCGGCCATCGACCACTGGTTGCGCACGCTGACGCGCTGGGAGCGCCGCCTGGCGGGGCTGCCCCGCGAGCGCCTGTCCCCCGCAGAACAGCACGACGCGGCGCTGGTGGAGTCCGCCATTGCGCACGAGCGGTTCGCCTGGGAGCACCTGCGCGACCACGAGCGCAACCCCTTGTGGGGGAACGACGCCCTGGACGTCACGCCCTACCTCAAGCGCAACTACGCGCCGCTCCACGAGCGGCTCCGCGCCCTGGCGAGCCACCTGGAGCACGTGCCCGGGTACCTGGAGCAGCTCCGGGGCCACCTCCAGCCGCCCCTGGCGCGTCCGCTCCTGGCCACCGCCGTGGAGGTCTACCAGGGCTACCTGGCGTTCCTGACCGACACCTTGCCGGTCGAGATCGCCCGCACCGACGACGCGGCCGTGCGCGCCCGCGCGGCCGAGGCGGCCGAGCGCGCCGTCCAGGCGCTGCGGGACCACCTCGCCTACCTGGACGCGGCCCGCGCCCACACCACCGACGCCTTCGCCATCGGCGAGGAGCTGTTCCGCGAGATGCTGCGGACCGGCGAGCTGGTCGACGTACCGCTGGACCGGCTGCTGGTACTGGGCGAAGAGGAGCTGGCGCGCCTGCACGACGACGTGCGCGCCACGGCCGCGCGTCTGGCGCCCGGAGCCGATCCTCGCCAGGTCGTCGCCCAGCTCGGGCAGGACCACCCGCCGGCCGAGCGGCTGCTGGACGAGACCCGCGCGCTGCTGGAGGACCTGCGGCGTTTCCTGCTGGACCGGGCCATCGTCACGCTCCCCGACGAGGAGCGGCCCCGGGTCGACCAGACGCCGCCGTTCGCCCGGTGGGCCTTCGCCATGATGGACACCGCCGGGCCTTTCGAGACGACGGCCACGGAGTCGTACTACTACGTCACGCTGCCCGATCCGGCCTGGACGCCCGAGCAGCGCGCGCAATGGCTGACGAAGTTCGACTACGCCACGCTGAAGGCCGTCAGCATCCACGAGGCATACCCAGGGCACTTCGTCCACTTCCTGTACGGGGTGAACCGCGCGCCCTCGGCGGCCGCCCGGGTCTTCACCGCGTACTCGTTCGTCGAGGGCTGGGCGCACTACTGCGAGGAGATGATGCTGGAGGCCGGCGTGGATCCCAGCCCGCGGTTCCGGCTGGCCTGCCTGGGCGAGGCGTTGGTGCGCGTCGTCCGCTACCTGGCGGCGATCCGCATGCATGCGGGCGGGATGCCGCTGGACGAGGCCGCGCGCATGTTCCGCGAGCACGCGTTCATGGAACCCATCACCGCCGAGAAGGAAGCGGTGCGGGGCACCTTCGATCCGGGCTACCTCAACTACACCCTGGGCAAGTTCCTGCTGCGGCGGCTGCGCGACGACTACCGGGCCGAGCAGGGGCCGGCCTTTTCGCTGCGGGCGTTCCACGACCGGCTGATCGCCCTGGGCGCGCCGCCGTTCCCCCTGGCCCGCCGCGCCCTGCTGACCAAGCCCGGCGGCCCGCTCCTGTAGGGGTGGGGCCTGCTGCCCTCAGGGGCAAGCCCCGACGGGTTACGGGGCGGGCTCCTCGGGCGGATCCGCTGGCTGGTCCGCGGGCCGTTCGGCCTGCTGTCCCTGCGCGAGGCGGCGACCGTGCCCTCGATGGACGGCGTGCTGC
>CAZGNA010000251.1:0-3469 GCA_964526945.1 uncultured bacterium | reverse complement strand
AGGAGCGCCCCCTATGCCGGGAAAGTACACAAAACTCTTGACACTACCGCGGGGCTGCGCTTTGCCCCACGGGCCGGGAGCGTCGCGGGGGCCGCCCCGGCGTCCGCGCCTCCTGCCGCACGGGCGGGCCGGGGCAGGGGGCGCCGCCATGTCCTGCCCGGCGGGTCCAGCGGCGCGCACTCTGGCGGCAGCGCCGCGCGCCGAGGTCCCGGCCGTGGGTGCACACCCTCCGCAGGCGTTGCACCCGCTCCCCGGATCGGCCCGGGACGGATGGCGCAGAGGAATTGTGCGCCGGGCGCACCGAAGAGAGGAACGCTATGGACGATGGAATGGTGGTCCGGACAGCGTCGGCGGGGCTGCTGGCCGCTGCCGGCCGTACGGTCCTGGCGGGCCTGGCGGACGTGGGCCGCGCCGTGGGCATGCTGGCCCGCGCGTTCCGCTGGGTGCGGCGTGGCCACCTGGAACTCGGCGAGACGATCGTCCAGCTCAAGCGCATCGGCTGGGACTCGACCTTCATCGTGCTGGTCACCGGGGTCTTCGCCGGCATGGTGCTGGCCTACCAGACCTCGGGGGTCTTCCTCAAGTTCGGCGCGCAGGGATTCGTGGGCGGCCTGGTGGGCGTGTCGCTGGCCCGCGAGGCGGGCCCGGTCTTCACCGCGATGGTCATCGCTGGCCGGGTCGGCGCGGGGATCGCGGCCGAGCTGGGCACCATGACGGTCACCGAGCAGGTGGACGCCCTGCGCGCCCTCGCCACGGATCCCGTGCGGTTCCTGGTGGTGCCCCGTCTGGTGGCCGCCGCCGTGGCCCTTCCCATTCTCACCATGTTCGCCGAGGTCGTGGGCGCCATCGGCGGCTCGGTGGTGGCGGTGGCCGCCGGGATCCCGGCGGGATCGTTCTGGGCGTCCCTGCGGCAGTTCACGTGGACGTGGGACCTCTACGCCGGCCTGATGAAGTCGGTGTGCTTCGGCCTCATCATCGCCGCCGTGGGCGCGTATCGCGGCCTGTCCGCCACAGGCGGTGCGGAAGGGGTCGGCCGTGCGGCCACCGGCGCAGTGGTGGCGTCCATCGTGCTCATCATGGCCTTCAACTACTTCCTGAACCAGGTGCTCTTCCGGGTGCGGTAGCGCGATGGCCGAGGCTGACCTCCGGCCCCCCCAGCCCCCCGCGGACGAGACGATCGTGGCGGTACGCGACGTGTGGAAGCGCTTCGGGGCCACGCAGGCGCTGGCGGGCGTCAGCCTGGAGGTGCGCCGCGGGCAGGTGCAGGTCATCATGGGCCCCAGCGGGTGCGGCAAGAGCGTCTTGCTGAAGCACCTGGTGGGGCTGCTGCGGCCCGACCGCGGCACGATCCACGTCTTCGGCCAGCCCGTGCACGCCCTGCCGGACGAGGACCTGGACGCGCTGCGCATGCGGGTGGGCGTCGTCTTCCAGTCGGCTGCGCTCTTCGACTCGATGACCGTGGCGGAGAACGTGGCCTTCCCCTTGCGCCGCCACCGGCGCCTCGCCGGACAGGCGCTCCGGGCCCGGGTCGATGAGCTGCTGGCCCTGGTGGGCCTGACGGGTGCCAGGGCGCTGCTGCCGGCCCAGCTGTCGGGCGGCATGCGCAAGCGCGTGGGCATCGCCCGGGCGCTGGCGCTCGCGCCCGACCTGCTGCTCTACGACGAACCCACCGGCGGCCTCGACCCGATCACGGCGCGGACGGTGGACGAGCTGATCCTGCGCCTGCGGGCCAACCTGGGCACCACTGCCGTCGTGGTGACCCACGACCTGGCGAGCGCCTTCCGGCTGGCCGACGAGCTCGCGGTCATGGACGCGGGGCGGTTGGTCGCCGCAGGCACGCCCGCAGCGATCCGGGCGTCGGCCCACCCGTTCGTGCAGCGGTTCCTGGCCTCGGGCGCCGAGGTCGTGTCGGCATGAGTCCCGAAGCGAAGGTCGGACTGCTCGCGGTCCTGCTCTTCGTCGCCGCGCTGGCGGGCGCGGTGGTGTTCCTGGCAGGCGGGCCCGGCGAGTTGCTCGAGCCGCGCTACGTGATCCGCCTGCGGGTGAACACCGCCGGCGGGATGGTCGAGGGCGCGCCGGTGCAGCTGGCCGGCGTCCGCATCGGCGAGGTGCGGTCGATCGGCCTGACGCCGGCCGGCCAGGCGGAGATCGTCCTGCGCATCAGGGCGCGGTTTGCGATTCCCCAGGGATCGCGCTTCGCCATCGGCACCACGGGCCTGCTCGGCGAGCGGTTCGTGACGATCACGCCGGGCCCGCCGACGGCGCCGCCGCTGCCGCCCGGGAGCATCGTGGTTGGACAGGAGCCGTTCACGGTCGAGGACGTGGTGGCCCGTGTGGTCGCTGTGGCCCGCCAGGCCGAGGACGCGCTCCAGCAGATCACCCGCCTGGTCGGCGATCCGGCGCTGCGCGGAGCGCTGGCCCAGGCGGCGGAGAACATCCGCGAGGCCACGGCGGTCATGCGCCGGGTGGCCGAGACCACCGACCGCATGGCGCGGTCCCTGGAGCGCACGGCCAGCGAGGACGTGCCGGCCATCGCCGCCGGCGCACGCGCCACGGTCGACGACCTGGCCGCCGCCGCCCGCGACCTGCGTGCCCTGGCGCAGGACGTGGCCGCGGGCGGCCAGACCGCGCAGCAGGTGCGCGACACGGTGGCCGCCGTGCGCCGCGCGGCCCAGGGCATCGACCGCATGGTGCAAGACCTGCAGGGCGTCGTCAACGAGCCGCAGGTGCGGCAGGTGCGGGCCTCGCTGCACGAGGCCCAGGCGGCCGTCACCGAGGCGCGGCAGGCGGTGGGGGAGGCCCGGGCGCTGATCCGGCGGGCCGATCAGGTGGTCGAGCGCGTCAACCGCGTCATCCCCGACCGGCTCGAGCTCCCCGACCTGCGCACCAGCTATCGCCTGCAGTACGAGCTGTGGTACACCACGCGGCTGGGCCACGACATCACGTTCACGCTGCTCCCGGACGCGCCCCGGCGGTACATCTTCACGTGGCGGGACGTGGGGATGGCAAACCGCGTGGGCCTGCAGGTGGGACAGTGGCTCCAGCGGCCGCCGGTCCTCCTGCGCTATGGCCTGGTGGACTCCCAGCTGGGCGCCGGCGTGGACTACGGGACGCCGCCGGGGCCCGTCTACTCCCTGGACCTCTCCAACCTCAACCGGCTCACCCTGAACCTCTACGCGTCCTACTTCTTCCAGCGCGACTGGGGCATCACGCTGCGGGCCACCGACCTGCTGCAGACGCCCACCTTCGGTCTGGGCTACTTCCGCCGGTTCTGAGCACCGCGCGAGGGATCGCCGCCGTGGGCGTGGCCGGCGCGCCGTCCTGGCGGGTCCTCGCCCCCGTGCCCGGTCGCACACCCACGACAGCACAAGAGCAAGCGGGCACCGCGCCGTCGCCCGCACCGACCCCCTGCGGCAGAGAGAAGGCCCGTACCCACGACACACAAAAGAAAGAGAGCACCGCGCCTGCA
>CAZGNA010000250.1:0-3475 GCA_964526945.1 uncultured bacterium | reverse complement strand
GCCCGGCGGCCGGCTGCGCCGCGGCGAGCGCATGGTGGTCATCGCGCACACGCTCCTGCGCGCGCCCCACCGGCTGATCCCCCTGTCGACCTTCGCGGAGCTGCTGGGCGCCGCCCGCTCGACCATCAGCGAGGACCTGGGATTCCTGCGGGGCGTCTGCGAGCGCTTCGGGTTGGGGCGGGTGGAGACCCTGCCCGGGGCGGCGGGTGGCGTGCGCTACAGCCCGACCCGAACACCCGCGCAGATCGGCGCGCTGGTGGACGAGCTGTGCGCGCGCCTGCGGGAACCCGGCCGCGTGCTGCCCGGCGGGTTCCTCCTCACCAGCGACCTGCTGGCGCTGCCGTGGCTCGTGGCCGACCTGGGCGAGGTGTTCGCCACCCTGTTCGAGGCGACCAGGCCCGACGTGGTGCTGACCATGGAGGTCAAGGGCATTCCGCTGGCGCTGATGACCGCGCGTGCGTTCAACGTGCCCCTGGTCACCGCCCGGCGCGACGGACGGGTGACCGAGGGGCCATCGGTCAGCGTGAACTACGTCTCCGGCTCCTCGCGCCTCGTGCAGTCCATGACGCTGCCGCTACGCGCCGTGCCGCCCGGCGCCCGGGTGCTCTTCATCGACGACTTCCTCCGGGGCGGCGGCACCGCCCGGGGCGTCTACGACCTCATGCGCGAGTGCCGGGCTGAAGTCGTCGGCATCGGGGTATTAGTAGAAGCGGAGCAGCCCGCGGAGAAGCTGGTGGAGCGCTACGTCGCGCTCGTCACCTATGCCGGAGCGGGAGCCACGGGCGAGGCGATCGTGCGGCCGAGCCGGTGGGTCCGCGCCTACCTCGAGAACGCGGGCACCCATGGCGCAGAGGAGCGGCAGTGACCCTGGACGACATCTGGGCGGCGTTGGGCTACTTTGGCCCCGGCGTCGTGCGCCTGAACCCGCCGGCCGCGGAGCGCGACATCCGCCGGGCCGAGCGCGAGTTGAGCGTGCGACTGCCGCGGTCGATGCGGACGGTGCTGCTCGCCTTCAACGGCGGCTTTCTGATCACCGACCCCCTCCACGGCGTGCCACCGGTGCAGTCGGCGCTGGACCTGGTGTTCGCCACCCGGCAGGCGCGGGCCTACTGGGGCCCGTTGGGGTGGGCGCAGGAGTTCGTGGAGGTGGGCAACGACGGCGCGGGCAACCCCTACGTGCTGCTGCTGGACCGCACCGACCCCTACGGCGAGTCGCCGGTGGGCGTGTTCGATGCAGGGGTGATGGACGTGTGCGAGGTGGTGGCGTCGTCCTACCTGCACTTCGTCTGGTTCCTCATCGAGGACCTCAAGTGGCGTCACCTGCCCGACGGCAGGCCGCACCCACGGGAAGAGGTCGTCTGGACCAGCACCCGGGTCGTGGTGCGGCCGGAGGCCCTGTCCCCCTGGCGGTTCAACGAGGCCTGGATGCTCGCCCACGATCCGGGGCTGGCGCGCTGGCGCTGAGACCGGAGCCGCGCTGGCGTGACGGGCGCGGGAGCCGTCAGGCCCCGCGGCGTGCCGGATACGATCCTTCCGGCCGCGTCCGCCGTCCTCAGACGGCGTCGTGAGCGCGTCTGCCTCGCGGCGCCGTCGCGGCGCGTTCGCCGATCCTGCGCGACCGGCGCCAGCCGGCCGCGCGCTGTCTGGGAGGAGGTCGTCGCGATGAACGTCCGTGTGGCCGCGCAGCGCACCGTGCTGCTCGGCCTCGCTGTGGGTGTGGCTGCCGTGCTGGTCCCCGCGCTGCGGGCGTCCGCGCAGGCGCCCCGGCCGATTACGCTGGCCGAGGTACTGACGCTGGCCGCGCAGCACAGCCCGGCCCTGCGCGTGGCTGCGTTCGAGGTCGCAGTCGCCCGGGCGCAGCTGGCGCAGGCCGAAGCCGCCCGCCACGGCACCCTGGTGCTGACCGGGTCGTACACGCGGCTCAACGAGCGGGAAGGCGGTGCCATCGTCATCCCGGGCGGCACCATTCCCGGCGTGCCCACGCCCATCACCATCCCGTTGCCGCCGCCCACCGCCGACCTCTACACCACGGCGCTCACCGTACAGTACCCGCTCCACACCGGCGGGCGCATCGAAGCGGCCGTGACGCTGGCCCGTGCCAACGTCCAGGGCGCCGAGGCGGCGCTGGAACGCGCCAAGCAGCAGCTGATCCTGGAGGCCAAGCAGGCCTACTACCAGATGCTCCTGGCCCAGGCCGGGGTCGAGGTGGCGCAGCGCGCGCTGGCCGCAGCCGAGGAGAACCTCCGGGTGGCGCGGGCGCGCGTCGCGGCCGGAACCTCGCCGCGCTTCGACGAGGTGTCCGCCGAGGTGAACGCCGCCAACGCCCGGCAGGGGGTCATTCGCGCGCGCAACGCCCTGGCCCTGGCGCAGCACGCCCTGGCCGCGCTCCTGGGCCAGCCCCTGGACACCCCGTTGCAGCCGCGCGAGACCATGACCGTCGTGCCGGTGCGGACCGCGCTGGAGGCGCTGCTGCGCCGCGCCCTGGACGCGCGCCCTGAACTGGCCGAGCACCGGGCGCGCATCACGGCGGCTGCGGCCGCGATCGAGGTGGCCCGGGCCGGGGCGCGTCCGGCCCTGGTGCTGACGGGCGGGCCCACCTGGGGCAACACGACCGCCGCGGGCCTGGGGACGTCGGCGGCGTTCGGGTGGAGCCTGACGCTGGCCGCCACCGTACCCCTGTTCGACGGCGGCCTGACCGCGCACCGCATCCGGGAGGCCGAGGCGCGCGTGGCGCAGCTGCGAGCGGCCGAGGTCCAGCTGCGCCAGAGCATCGAGCTGGAGGTGCGCCGCGCGCTCCTGACCCTGGCGTCGGCTGCAGAGGAGGTGGCGGCCGCGGAGGCCACGGTGCAGCAAGCCATGGAAGGGCTGCGCATCGCGAACGTGCGCTTCGCGGCCGGCGTGTCCACCAACCTGGAGGTCATCACCGCGCAGGCGGCGCTCGCACAGGCCGAGGCCAACCGCGTGCAGGCGCTGTTCAACGTCAACGTGGCGCGGGCGCAGCTCGAACGCGCCGTCGGCGGCCCGGTCGAGTAGGAGGGACGGCGTGCCTGAGGCCCGGCGGGGGCACCTGCCGATCGTGCTCGTGACGCTGGTGGCCGCGCTGGCCGTCTACGCCGCGAACCGTGCGGTGGCGGACCGGCGCGCGGCGAACGCGCCGTACGTCGAGGGCTCGGGCACGATCGAGGCCACGCAGGTGCAGATCGCCGCCAAGCTCGCCGGCCGCGTGCGCGACGTCACGGTCGACGCCGGGGACGCCGTCCGCGCGGGGCAGGTGCTGGTCCGCCTCGATGCGGCCGAGCTGGACGCCCAGGTAGCGCAAGCGAATGCCGGCGTTGCCGCGGCCCGCACGCGGCTTGCGCAGGCGCAGGCGGCGCTGCGCGCCCAGCGTACGCAGACCGCGGCAGCGCTGGCCCAGGCCGAGGCTGCCGTGCAGGCCGCGGCCGCCCGGGTGGGCCAGGCCCGCGAAGCACTGCGG
>CAZGNA010000249.1:0-3530 GCA_964526945.1 uncultured bacterium | reverse complement strand
GCCGTTACGGGCTCGCCCACGACGCGCGTCAGCACCACGCCTACGGCGGGGTCGACCACGTCCTCCTTGCGCGCGCGGCCCGCGCCCAGGCGCATCGCGGCCAGCCCCACGGCCTCCGCGTCGATGGCCACCACCCAGCCCGCGCGCGGCGCCGGGACCGGCACCTGCACCGGCGCCTGCGGCAGCCGGTCCGGATCGTGCACGGCGACCGCATCGCCGCCCTGGGCCGCGACCATGGCGGCGAACCGCTCCAGCCCGGCGCCGCTGGCCAGGTGCTCCTGCAGCACGCGCCGGCCCTCCTCCGGCGTCGCCACCGCGCCGCCCAGCACCAGCATCCAGCCGCCCAGCACCAGGCAGAGGTCGAGCAGGTCGCCGGGGCCGCGACCGGCCAGGGTGGCGATCGCCTCCCGCACCTCGAGCGCGTTCCCCACGGCACGGCCGAGCGGCGCGTCCATGGCGCTCAGCACCGCCACCGTGCGCCGCTGCACCCGCGCGCCGATCTCCACCATCGCTGCGGCCAGCGCCCGCGCCTCCGCCTCGGTCTTCATGAACGCGCCCCGCCCGCACTTGACGTCCAGCACGATCGCCCGCGCCCCGCCGGCGATCTTCTTGCACATGATGCTGGCGGCGATCAGCGGCAGGCTGTCGACCGTGGCCGTGACGTCGCGCAGCGCGTAGAGTTTCCGGTCGGCCGGGGTGAGCTGGGGGCTTGCGCCGGCGATCACACACCCCACGCGCTCGGTCTGGGCCACGATCTCCGCGTCCGAGAGCGTGGTGCGCAGCCCGGGGATCGCCTCCAGCTTGTCGAGCGTGCCGCCGGTGTGCCCGAGCCCGCGCCCCGACAGTTTGGCGACCGGCACGCCCGCGGACGCCACCAGAGGCACCAGCACCAGCGACGTCTTGTCCCCGACCCCGCCGCTGCTGTGCTTGTCCACCGCGCGCGCGGCCAGGGGGCCCAGGTCCAGGACGGTCCCCGAGCGCACCATCGCCAGGGTGAGCGCCGCCGTCTCCTCGGCCGTCATGCCGCGGAAGTAGACCGCCATGAGGAAGGCGGCCATCTGGTAGTCGGGGATCTCGCCCCGGGTGAACCCGTCCACGAGGAACGCGATCTCCTCCGGCCCGAGCGCCCCACCGTCGCGCTTGCGGCGGATCAGGTCGTAGGCGCGCATCGCGCACATCCTCCCGATCGTCCACGCAGAACAGCGGCGTCCCGTGCAGCGGTCGCCCGCACCGTTCCGGCCACCGGCTCAGCCCGGCAGCCGCCGCAGGAACCCGCGCACGAGCGCCGCGCATCGCGGCACCGCCCGTGCCACCACCGCCAGCACGTCCTCGTGCGTGGGCCCTGCCGGCGCCGTCCCGGCGGCCACGTTGGCGATGACGCTGAGCCCGAGGACGCGCATGCCGGCGTGACGCGCTGCGATCACCTCGGGCACGGTGGACATCCCCACGGCGTCGGCGCCCCAGCCGCGCATCATCCGCACCTCGGCCGGGGTCTCGTAGGACGGCCCGAGCACCGCAAGGTAGACACCGTCGCGAAGCGCGATGCCGGCCTCCGCGGCGGCGGCGCGCATCGCCGCGCGCAGCTCCGGATCGTAGGCCGCCGCCATGTCGGGGAAGCGCGGACCGAACGCCTCCTCGTTGGGGCCCACCAGCGGGTTCGTGCCCATGGCGTTGATGTGATCGGTGATCAGCAACAGGTCGCCGGGGGCCAGCGCCGGGTGCAGGCCGCCCGCGGCGTTGGTCACCAGCAGCGTGTGCGCCCCGAGCACGCGCAGCGCCCGCACCGGGAAGACGACCTCGGCCATCGCCACGCCCTCGTAGGCGTGGACGCGCCCCTGCAACACCGCCACGGTCCGGCCCTCGAGCCTTCCCACCACCAGTCGGCCGGCGTGCCCCGGCGCGCGCGGGGGCACGAAGTGCGGGATCTGCTCGTAGGGGATGACCGCCTCGGCCTCCACCAGGTCGGCGAGTCCGCCCAGCCCCGAGCCCAGCACGATGGCCACCTCCGGCCGCTGGCGCATGCGCTGGCCGATGACCGCAGCCGCCTCCCGCGCCCGCGCAGCCCAGCTCACCGCGCCACCTCCGCGACACCCTGCGCGGACGCCGCGGCGCACCCGAGCGGGGCCCGTGGGATCACGCCCGGGCCTCCTGCGCGACCAGCAGCGGCCAGAAGGACGTCCCCGGTCCGGCCCACGCAACGCCCAGTGCCGCGGCCACGGTGGCCGCCACGTCGGCGAACGTCGCACGCACGCCCAGACGCCGCCCGGGCGGCAGCCCTGCCCGCCAGGCCAGGACCGGCACGCGCTCGCGCGAGTGGTCGGTGCTGGGCGTCGTGGGGTCGTTGCCGTGGTCGCCGGTGACGATGACGAGGCCGTCGTCCTCGCACGCGTGCAGCACCTCCAGCAACCGGCCGTCCAGGCGCTGCAGGTGGCGCGCCCAGCCCGCGGGATCGTTGCGGTGGCCGTAGACCTGGTCGAGTTCGACCAGGTTGGTGAACACCACCCCGTGCCCGAGCGCCCGGACGGCGTCCACGGTCTGTGTCAGGCCTTCCTCGTCGTCGCGGGTGTGCACGGCGCGCGCCAGGCCCCGCCCGGCAAACAGGTCGTCGATCTTGCCCACGCCCACCACGGGCACGCCTGCGGCGGCGAGCGCATCCAGCACCGTGGGACCCACCGGCGCCAGCGAGAAGTCGCGTCGCCGCGGGGTGCGCACGAAGGCGCCCGGTGACCCGACGAACGGCCGTGCGATCACCCGGCTGACGGCATGCGCGCCCACCAGCACCGCGCGCACCGCGGCGCACCACGCGTAGAGCTGCTCTACGGGCACGACCGCCTCGTGCGCGGCGATCTGGCAGACGCTGTCGGCGGACGTGTACACGATCGGACGTCCCGTGCGCAGGTGCTCGGGCCCCAGGCGCGCGATGATCTCGGTGCCCGAGGCGACCTCGTTGCCCAGCACCGGCCGCCCGATGACCGCTTCCACCGCGGCGATGACCTCCGGGGGAAAGCCCTGCGGGTAGGTGGGGAACGGGCGGTCGACGATCAGCCCGGCCAGCTCCCAGTGGCCGGAGGTCGAGTCCTTCCCGGCGGCCTGCTCCACCATGAGCCCCACGGCGGCCTGGTGCGCCTCCACGGGCCGCACGCCGGGGATGGCGTCGACCACGCCCAGCCCCAGCCGTTCCAGCACCGGCAGGTGCAACCCGCCCACCGCGCGGGCGGTGTTGGCCAGCGTGTGGCTTCCCTCGTCGCCGTAGGCCGCGGCGTCGGGGGCGCCGCCGCAGCCGAGCCCATCGAGCACCAGCAGGACCACGCGCATGCCCGCGTCCCTGCCCGGCTCAGCCAGCCCGCGGCGCCGGCAGGCGCATCCGATCCCGCGGGTGCGCACGCCGGTAGACCTCGCGCAGGTGCCCGCGCGCCAGGTGCGTGTACAGCTGCGTGGTGGCCACGCTGGCGTGCCCCAGCAGTTCCTGCACCGCGCGGAGGTCCGCGCCGCGTTCGAGCAGGTGCGTCGCGAACGAGTGGCGCAGCGTG
>CAZGNA010000248.1:0-3567 GCA_964526945.1 uncultured bacterium | reverse complement strand
GAACGCATCGAGCGATTCCGAATCTGAGGGTTTTCACGCCCGATTTGGGTTCCAACACCGCTCTCGAGGAGGCGTCGCTCCTTGCGCGCCGGCCGGCGGAGCGTACCCCGACCGGCGCAGGAGCCATCCATGAAGTTCGGCGTCGGCCTGCCCACCTGCACCGAGGGCATGATGTACCCCGTGCCGTTCGCGGCCCCGGCGGACGTCGTGCGCATCGCCGTCGAGGCCGAGGCGCTGGGCTACTACGCGGTGATGGGCAACGACCACATGACCACGCAGCGGTACGTGCGCGCCGAGTTCGACGCGCCGCCCAACTTCTACGAGCCGCTGGTCACCTACGCGGTGCTGGCGCCCCAGACGTCGCGCATCCGCCTGATGACGGGCGTGATCGTGCTGCCGATGCGTACACCCGTGGTGCTGGCCAAGCAGGTGGCGACCCTCGACCAGTTCTCCGGCGGCCGGGTGCTGCTGGGCGTCGGCGTGGGGGCCTACCGGGAGGAGTTCGAGGCGCTGGCCCCGGGAGTCCAGGCCCAGCGGGGCGAGATGCTGGAAGAGGGGATTGCGGCCCTGCGGCTGCTGTTCACCGAACGGCGTGCCACGTTCCGCGGCCGTTACTACGCGTTCGCCGACGTGGAGATGTACCCGAAGCCCCTGCAGCGGCCGCTGCCGATCTACGTCGGGGGCAACTCGCCCCGGCACCACCGCCGGGTGGTGCAGTACGCCGACGGCTGGCTCCCCGCCGCGCTGAGCCCCGCCGAAGTGGCGGCCGGCCTGGCCCGGATCAGGGCGTACGCGGCAGCGGCCGGCCGCGAGCTCACCCGTCTCGACGTGGCCCTGCAGGTGGGTGTGAGCATCGCGTCCACGCGCGAGGCGGCGGTCGAGCGCTTCCTGCGCTCGCAGCTGTACAAGCACCTGGTCTCGCTGCGGGGCTCGACGATGCGGGGCCTGGCCGTGGAGTCGTTCGCCGAGCGCAACCTCCTGGGGACTCCCGAGGACATCCGTCGGCAGGTCGAGGCCTACCGGCACGCTGGGGTAACACACCTGGCCGGGCTGCTGTTCGTGGCCAACACCGTCGCCGAGTTCCTGGAGAGCATGCGGCTGTTCGCCCGCGAGGTCATCGCAGCGTTCCCGGAGGTAGCGCCGTGACCGGCCCGCTGCTGCACGCCGCCCGGGCCGAGGCGCTCATGGCCGCGCAGGGTCTGGACGCGCTGGTGGCCACCACCTACCAGAACGTCTACTACGCCAGCGGGTTCTGGAGCTTCACCCAGCCACTCCTGCGCACGGCCCAGGTGTACGCGGTGTTGCCCCGCGGCGCGCCAGATCGGGTCGCCGTGGCCTTCCCGGTGAGCGAGGCGGACATGGTGGCCGAGTGCCCGCCCCATGCGGCGCGGCTGATTCCCTTTGGGGTGTTCTACGTCGAGCGCGGTGACGCGCCGCTTGATGGCGATGGCGATGCGCGCCTGCTGCAGCTGGGCGTCGAGGCGGTCCCGGAGCCCACGGCTGCCGACGCGCTGGCGGCGGCGCTGGCCGCAGCCGGAGTGACCGCAGGGCGCGTGGGCATCGACGAGATCGGGATCGCTCCCGACGTGCTGGAGCGTGTGCGCGCCCGGCTGGATCGGGTGACGTGGCTCCCGGCCGCCCGCACCTGGCGCGCCGTCCGCGCGGTCAAGACGCCCGAGGAGGTCGTACGCCTGCACCGTGCCGCGCGCATCGTGGAGGGCGCGATCGACGCGGCGCTGCAGGCCGCCCACGTCGGGATGACGGAGCGCGCTCTGGCGCGGGTGTTCAACGAGGCGGTCCTGGCTGCCGGCGCGCAACCGCTGTTCGCCGTGATCGCGTTCGGCGCGCACGCCGCGTACCCCAACGCGCGCCCGGGCGAGCGGCGGCTGCAGGCCGGCGATCTGATCCGGTTCGACGTGGGCTGCCTCTCCCAGGGGTACTGCGCCGACATCGCCCGCACGGCCGTGTTCGGTGCCCCGTCGCCGCGCCAGGCCGCCGTCTACCGGGCCCTGCTGGCCGGGTTGGACGCCGCGCTGGCCGCGGTGCGCCCGGGGACGAGCGCGCAGGCCGTGT
This sequence comes from uncultured bacterium, assembly GCA_964526945.1. GTDB lineage: Bacteria > Sysuimicrobiota > Sysuimicrobiia > Sysuimicrobiales > Humicultoraceae > Fervidifonticultor. The sequence goes on along the minus strand of CAZGNA010000248.1, from coordinate 1,494 downwards.
TCGAGGCGGCCATGGCGGCGGCCCAGCGCGCGGGGCTGCGGCACTACCGGCGGCACCACGTCGGCCACGGTGTCGGGCTGGAGATCTACGACGAGCCGCTGCTCGGGCCGGGGCAGGCCATTCCGTTGGAGGCCGGCATGGTGCTGGAAGTCGAGACGCCGTACTACGAACTGGGATTCGGCGGACTGCAGGTGGAGGAGACGGTCCTGGTCACCGACGGCGGCTGCCGGCTGCTGACCGAGAGCGATCGCAGCCTGCGACAAGTGGGGTGACCATGGGTCGAATCGTCGGCCTGCGCTGCCTGCGCTGCGACGCCGCGTTCCCACCGCAGGAGATGCCCCGCGGCTGCCCGGTCTGCGCCGACGACCGCGGCGCCAGCAACGTGACGCCCGTGTACGCGGCGGACCCGCGGGGTGAGGCGCTGCGCGCGGCGTTCGCCGCGGGCCCCCGGTCGATGTGGCGCTATGCACCGCTGCTGCCCGCCGACGGCCCGCCCGTCACCCTGGAGGAAGGATGGACGCCGCTCGTGCGGCTGGAGCGGCTGGGCCATGCGTGGGATCTGCCCGGGCTGTGGGTGAAGGACGAGACGCGCAACCCGACGGGGTCGTTCAAGGACCGCATGGCTGCCGTGGCGATCACGCGGGCCCGGGCTGCCGCCGTCGGCGTCGTCACCCTGGCGTCGTCGGGGAACGCCGGCGCGTCCGCCGCGGCGTACGCCGCCCGGGCCGGCCTGCGGTGCGTCGTCTTCACCACCCCGGAGGCCCCAGACGCAGTCCGGCAGCAGATGCAGGCGCTGGGCGCGCTGCTGGTGGCGACACCCACCGCTGCCGAGCGATGGACGCTGCTGCGCGCGTGCGTGGAGGAGCTCGGCTGGTATCCGTTGACGAACTTCCTCACGCCGCCCGTGGGAAGCAACCCCTTCGGCGTGGAGGGCTACAAGACCATCGCGTTCGAGATCTGCGAGGCGTGCGACTGGGATCCGCCCGCGTGGGTGATCGTGCCCACCTGCTACGGGGACGGGTTGTGGGGAATCGTCAAGGGGTTCCTGGAGCTGCGCGAGCGGGGACTGCTCGCGCGCACGCCGCGGGTCGTGGCCGCCGAGGTGTTCGGGCCGTTGCACGCAGCGCTGGCTGCTGGCGCCGACGCCGTAGGGGCCGTCCCTGCGGGCCCCTCGGTGGCGTGGTCGATCGCAGCGGGCGTCAGCACCTATCAGGCACTGCACGCGCTGCGCGCCGCCGGCGGCTGCGCTGCCGTCGTCGATGACGCCGCCATCCTGGAGGCGCAGGCGCAGCTGGCGGCTGCAGAAGGGCTGTTCGTCGAGCCGTCGTCCGCCGCCGCGCTGGCGGCGGCTCGCGCGCTGCGCCGCCAGGGCGTGCTGGCCGGCACGGATCGGGTGGTCGCGGTCCTCACGGCCACGGGCCTGAAGGATCCGCGGACTGCCGCGCGCCCGCGTCCGCCGGTGCCCGTGGTGGCGCCCCGCGTGGACGCGCTGGT
>CAZGNA010000247.1:0-3587 GCA_964526945.1 uncultured bacterium | reverse complement strand
CCCGGCGGGACGAGGGCGCAGGCGAGGTGTGCGGCGAGCCGCGCCGCCAGGTGCCCGGCGGCCGCAGGTGGCACGTCGGGGCCCCCCACCGCGCTCAGGTCGCGCGCGGGGCGGTAGGCCGCCGCGGCATCAGGAACGTAGGCCAACGCGGGCAGCGCCTGCGCCAGCGCCTCCAGCACCCGCCGGGCGTCGGCGCGTCCCCGGCGGTAGTCGTGCTCGCGCCATGCCTCGTCGAAGAAGCCGCCGAAGTTGCCCAGGAAGTCGCCGGCCAATGTGCCGGGCGCCGGCGCGATGAGGTGCAGGTCCAGGTCGACCTTGTTGCGCAGCCCCGCGACGTTCTCGAGCGCGTAGGCCAGGTCCAGGAAGAGCGCGGCCGCCGCGGGATCGTCGCGCAGGCGCGCGTAGACCCCGTCGTCGCGGGTCAGCAGCGGGCCCAGGCGGCGCAGGTTCTCGTCGAGGTGGCGGCGGCGTGCCTCCCCGGGCGGGACGGTCTCGCCGGCCGCGTGGGTGCCCTTGAACGTCGCGATCTCCGTCACCAGGTCCGCGGTCCGCACTGCGGCCGCCGCGCGCGACGGTGCCGGGGCGTCGGCCACCACGGCCGCCAGGCAGTCGAGCAGGCGGTCCTGCCAGCGCAGCCGGGTGTTGATCCGGCTGGCCCGGATCCAGTCGCGCTTGGACGCCTCGCCCAGCACCGCGTTGAGGAGCCGATCGGCCAGCACGCGCGCAGACAGCGGCGCCTCGCCCAGGTCCGGCGCCACCGCCGCCGCACCGGGAAACGGGTCGACGAGGAGGTAGACCCTGCGGTCGGCCGCCGCCGCCGGGTCCTCGTCTTCCACCGCTTCGACGAGATCGCGGGCCAGCCCCACCGGCTCGTTGTTGAACAGGCCGCCGTCGGCATAGGTGAAGGCCCGCGTGCCGTCCGGCGCGTAGATGTCGGCGTGCCGGTAGTCGGCCAGACGCCGCTCCAGGCGGACCGTGGGAAATGCGAACGGAAACGCGCCGGAGGCGATCGCCGCCCGCGCGATCGCCTGCCAGTCGGCGGGCATGCCCGCCCGTACCGTGAAGGTGATCCAGTCGGCGAAGAGCGCGGTGTCGAACCGCCCCGGGGTGTTGGCGTACCCCAGCGAGTAGCGCACGCCGTTCAGGTTGGCCAGCGCGAACGCCACGCGCAGGGTATCAGGGGCCGCGGGGTGCGGGCCCGCCGCGGGGTGGCGGAGCAGGATCGCCCGGGCCAGCGCCCAGATGGCCCGATCGGCGAAGAAGCTCGCACCCGGCGGCCCCTCGGTCAGCTGCGCGAACGAGATGTCCCTGACCCAGGCGCGGTGCAGGTCGGCCGCTGCGGCGCGGTCGACCATCAGCGCGCGGGCCAGCACCGCGGCGGTCATCGCACCCGCCGACGCGCCTGTGACCACGTCGAGCACGACCGGTGCCGACGCGTCGACGCGATGTTCCAGACCCCACAGCAGCTCGAAGACCGCGCCCGCCTGGTAGGCGCCGAGGGAGACGCCTCCCGACAGCACCAGCGCCAGCCGCATCGCCACGGCTGCGTCCCTCAGGGCACCATGAGGTACTGGACGCTGATCCCCCAGCCCGCCAGCGCCGCCCCCGTGGCCTCGGGCACCGGTGCCGGGGCGACCGCATCCCACCCCACGGGCAGGCGGCGGCCGAGCGCACCGAGCAGGGCCTGCAGCACGCCGCCACCGGCGCCGTATTCGACCACCGTCGCCTGCGCGAGTCCTGCGCGTCGCATGGCGACCGTCACCGCCGCGGGCAGGTGCCCCAGGCTGTCGACCAGGCCCAGCCGCTGCGCCTGCAGCCCGGTGTAGATGCGCCCGTCGGCGAGCCGCCGCACGCGCGCGGGATCCATCCGGCGGCCCCGGGCCACCGCGTCGACGAACCGCGCGTACGCCTCGTCGACCAGGCGCTGCACGATCGCGGCTTCCGCCGGCGTCATCGGACGGTTCGGGTTGCCCAGGTCCTTGAACGCGCCGCTCTTGAACACGATGGTGCGGACGCCGATCTTACGGCTCAGCGCCTCGGTGTTGGCCAGCGCCACGATCACGCCGATGCTCCCCGTGACGGTGGTGGGCGCGGCGACGATGTGGTCGGCGGCCGCAGCGACGTAGTAGCCGCCCGAGGCCGCCACCTCGGTCAGGAGGGCGACGACCGGCCGGCCGGTACGCCGCAGCGCCACCAGGGCCTGGTAGAGTTCGTCGCTGGCCACCACCGAGCCGCCCGGGGTGTCCAGCTCGACGATCACCGCCCGGATGGCCGGATCGCGCCGCGCCCGCTCCAGCAACGCCACGATGGCGCGGCTGGAGGCCCCGGTGCCCAGCAGGGCGACACCCCGGCCCTCGCGCGAGATCGGCCCGACCACCCGCACGACCGCGATCTTGGCCGGCCCCTGGCCGCTCAGGTAGCGCTCGGCCGGCGCGTCCCAGCGCGCCAGGCCCATGCGGGCGCCCCACAGGAACCCCGCCACGCCCCCCGCTGCCGCCGCGGCCGCCAGCGCCACGGCGGCGAGCACCGCACCCGCTGCGACCCACATTGTCTGCCGCATCGTCGTCCCTCCCCGACGGCACGTTCTCCGGCGTGCCGCGCATCCCCCGTCGACAGGCGACGCGCCAGGCGCGATAGGGCACCCCCGGCAGCGCGCCATCGGTCACCCCCGACGACGCAACACGGGTCAGCCCCGTCGGCGCGTCCTCCCAGGCACCCCGCATCCTGTCCTGCACCGCCGCCTGTGGATCTACGAGCTCATCGCCGTGTTCGACAGCTCCCAGGCGCCCCGCATCCTGTCCTGCACCGCCGCTGGAGGGGTTCGGCCTGCACCGGCGCGCAGCCTTCGGCACCGTGCGGCCTGCGGATGTCGTCGCGGCGCTACCCTGGCGACAACTGTGCCGCGATCATCTGGCCGTCGGCGCCGTCCGGCCCGCGATGTCGTCGTGCCCGCCCCGCGGGCGACGACAGGACTCGCGTGGACGCCAGCCGCCAGGGCATGCGCGCAGCTGTCTTGCCAGCGGCCGATCGCGTCCTGCGAGAGGTCGCAGCCCCGGATGCCGTGAGGCCCCGGGGGCTGCCACGCCGCAGCCACCACGCCAGCGGCAGCGCGCGTCGTGCAGTGTGCGGTCGTTTACAGCACGAACAGGACGACGTAGTAGAGCGCAAGGAGCGCGGCGCCGACTGGCACCGCCACCCGCGCCCACTGGCGGCTCCCGATCCCCAGACGCCCGGCGGCGACGATGTTGGGGATGTTGCCGGGGATCAGCATCCCACCGCTCACCAGCAGCCCCATCAGCACGGCCTGGACCTGCGAGGCGCTCATGCGCGCGTCGACCTCGGCGGCCGTCAGTGTGGCGTTGTCCAGCACAGCCGACACCATGTTGATCCAGTAGAGCACGCGCGCATCGAGGCCGATCACGTACGCCTCGATCACCGGTCGGAACCCTTCCCCCAGCAGCGTCAGCGCCACCACGAAGAGGTAGACGCGGGCGGCCCGGACCACCACGGTGCGCAACGACTCGCGCGCAGGCGGCGCGGTCAGGGAGGCGTCGGGCGACGCGCCCGCTGCCGAGGCTGGGGGGGCG
>CAZGNA010000246.1:0-3588 GCA_964526945.1 uncultured bacterium | reverse complement strand
CGGCGACGACGAGGAACGCCACCGCGACCACCGCCGTGGCCACGACGGCCGCGGCGCCGGCCCGCACCGCGGTGGACGCAGCACGACGACCCTGGAGGCCACCCAGCGCCCGCGCCAGCAGCACCAGCAGCACCCCCGTGTTGGCGAACGCCACCAGGCCGCTGGCCAGCGCGATGCCCGCGACCCCCAGCGGGCGCATCAGCACCGCGGCCAGCAGGGCGTTGGCGCCCACCATGACCGCACCCACCGCCACCGGCGTGCGCACCCGCTGCAGCGCGTAGAACGTCCGCGTGGCCACGTAGTACAGCGCCATGGGAACGAGGCCGACAGCGTAGGCGGCCAGGCACGCGGCCACGGTGGCGGTGGCGCCGGCACCGAACTGGCCGCGCTCGAACACCACCTGTACCACCGGTGCCGCCAGGGCCACCAGCAGCGCCGACACCGGCAGCACGAGGAAGAGCAGGGCGCGCACGCCCAGGGCGGTCGCCCGCCGCAGCGCCGCCCGATCGCCTGCAGCGGCGGCCTGGCTCATCCCGGGAAACAGCACCGTGGCCACCGAGATGGCCAGGATCCCGATAGGTGCCTGCACCACCTCGTAGGCGTAGTCGAGGGCCGCCACCGCGTTGACGCCGGGCGCGGCGGGCAGCAGCGACGCCAGGAACCGTCCCACGTAGGCGTTGATCTCCACGATCGCGAGTCCCACCATCGCGGGAATCGCGAGGCGCACCAAGGTGCGCAGCGCCGGATGCCGCCAGTCGACGTCCAGGCGCGGCCGAAAGCCGGCGGCCACCAGGGCGGGCGCCTGCGCCGCGAACTGCACGGCCGTGCCGGCGACCCACGCGACGGCCAGCCCGGTGATCCCCAGGCGTGGCCCCCACCAGAGGGTGAGGGCGATGATCGTGACGTTGAACGCCAGGGGCGCCAGCGCCGGCGCCGTGAACCGCTGCTGCGCCTGCAGGTAGGCGGTGGCGAACACCGCGAGGGCCAGGAAGAACATCGCCAGGAAGTTGATGCGCGTCAGGTGCACGGTCAGCGCCAGCTGGGCTGGGTCGGTCGCAAACCCCGGCGCGGCGATCCGCACCAGCCAGGGCGCCCCGACCTGGCCCAGGACCACCATGGCCACACCGATGGCCACCACCAGCGTGGCCAGCGCGCCCACCACCCGCGCGCGCTCGGCCGCGCTCGCGCGCGCCTCGACCTCCGCCAGCGTGGGGATGAGCACGACCGACAGCGTGCCGCCCAGGAACAGGCGCTGCACGAAGAACGGGACGTAGTAGCCGATCACGTAGGCCGCCTTGGCGTCGGTGGCGCCGAACAGCGCGGCCACCACCACCTCGCGCACCAGCCCCAGCACCCGGCTGCCCACCGTTGCCACGGCCAGCAACGACGCGGCGCGCACGAGGCGCGGCCGTCCGGCGGTCATGGCCACAAGCGGCGAGCGGCTTGTTCCTGCCCTGCGCGCGTGCTAGAATGCCGCGCGGTTGGCGCCCCGGGCGCGGGGTCCACGCAGGAGGAGCATCGGTGGCCAAGCGTACCAAGTCGGGTCTCAAGCATCTGCGCAAGTCGGCGCGGCGGCGCGCCGCCAACGCGTCGGTCCGCTCGCGAATCAAGACGTTGGTGAAGCGCGCGCTGGCCGATCCGTCCCGCATTCCCCTGGCGCAGAAGGCGCTGGACAAGGCCGCGTTGCGCCGCATCATCCACCCCAACGCGGCGGCCCGGGTGAAGGCGCGCCTGATGCGCCGCGCCGCGTCGCGTCCGGCGTAGCCGGGCCGGGCTCACGCGCCCCGCCGTCCCCCCGCGCCCCGCCGTTCGCCGTCACACAGGCGCACGATCAGGGTCTCCAGCACCAGCCGGGCCGGGCTGCCGCTCTTGATGGCGCGGTCGGCCTCCTCCAGCATGGCGAAGATGCCCGGGAACTGCCCCGCGCGAAACCGCCGCGCCTGCTCTGTGACCTTGCGCGCGACGAACGGCGGCACCCCCAGCCGGTCGGCGGTGGCCTGGGGGCTCGTCCGACCGGCCAGACGGTGCGCGCGCAGGATCAGCCGGAACTGCCGGGCGATCATGAAGAGGACCTGCAGCGGCTCGTGCGTCGCCAGGTTGTCGTGCAGCGCCCGCAGCGCCGCGGCCATCTGCCCGCTGCCGACGGCGTCGACCAGGGTGAAGATCGACGCCTCGCCCAACCGGCTGGCGATCGCCGCCACGTCCGCAGGGGTGACGACCGGACGGTCGCCCACGTAGGACGCGACCTTGTCCACCTCGTGGGCGAGGTCGCGCAGGCCGCCGCCTGCCAGCGCGACCAGCTGCTCGGCCGCACCGGGCGCGACGCGCTTGCCGGCGGCGCGAAACCGGTCTGCGACCCACCGGGGCAGCTCGCGGGGAGGGAGCGGCCGGCACTCGATGATCTCGGCGCGGCGCTTCAGCGCCTGAAACAGCCGGCGCCGGCGGTCGAGCTCGCGCGCCACGAAGACCGCCACGGTCGGCGCCTCGTCAGCCCCGTCGAGGTAGGCGGCGAGCTGCTCCTGGTCGGCGTCGCGCATCGCCTCCAACCGCCGGACGACCACCACCCGGCGCGCCCCGAAGAACGGCGCGGTCTGCAGCCGCACCAGCAGCTCGGCGACCGGCGTGGACGCGTCCAGGACGTCGAGGTTCAGCGCGCGCTCGGCTGCGGGCAGGAGCCGGTCCACCACCCGCGCCAGCGCCTCCTCCGCGAGGAACTCCTCCTCGCCGATGATGAGGATCGGCCGCTCAGGCACGTCTGCGCACCCGCGCGATCCCGCTCAGGGGCCCTGCCCCACGTGCGCTCCCGCGCGCGGCTCGTCGCGGAACGGGCGGACGCGGACGACCAGCCCGTCGCTCTCGAGACGCACGGCGCCATGCCGGTCGGTGCGGTAGACCCGCACGCCCGCGCGCTGCAGCACGTCCAGCACCGCGGGATGGGGATGGCCGTGGACGTTGTCGGCACCCACGGAGATGACCGCGATCTTCGGGCGGACCGCAGCCACGAACGCCGGGCTGGTGGACGTCCGGCTCCCGTGGTGTCCCACCTTGAGGACGACGCTCTCCAGCACCGCGCCCCGGCTGCGCAGGTAGTCCTCCACGCCGTCCTCGACGTCGCCGGTGAGCAGCGCGGCGAACGCCCCGTAGCGCAGGCGTGCCACCAGGCCGCGCGCGTGCACCGGATCGTCGTCGACCGGCGGTGGAACCTCCGGCGGGTAGAGGACGGCGAGGCGGACGCCGGCCCCGAGGTCGGCCTCCATGCCCGCCCGCGCGATCCGGTGGGGAATCCGCCCGCCGTGGATGGCGCCCAACAGGCGGAGGTAGGCGGGCGACGGATGCGGCACACCAGGATCCAGCACGACTCCGACCGGGAAGTTCTCCACGATCGCGGGCAGTCCTCCCGCGTGATCCTCATGGGGATGCGACAGAGCCGCCACGTCGACGCGGCGCACGCCCGCGCGGCGCAGCGCGGGCACGACGCGCTGCCGTCCCACGTCCCGGCCGGTGGCCGCGGCGTGCGCCTCACCGCCGGCATCCACGAGCGCGACGCGGCCCGAGGGACTCTGGATCAGGATGGCGTCGCCCTGCCCG
>CAZGNA010000245.1:0-3637 GCA_964526945.1 uncultured bacterium | reverse complement strand
GGTGCCGATTCGCGGCAGCCTGGCCCTGCTGTACCTGGTGACGTTCTTCTTCTACTTCTCGAGCCTGGGCCTCGGGATCTTCGTCTCCACGGTCTCGCGCACCCAGCGCCAGGCGATGCAGGCGTCGTTCTTCGTCCTGCTGCCCACGCTCATCATCTCGGGGTTCATGTTCCCGCGGGAGGGCATGCCCCCGTTCCTGCAGTGGCTCTCCTACGGGTTGCCCATCACCTACTTCCTGGTGATCGTGCGCGGGGTGATCCTCAAGGGCGCGGGGCTGGCGGACCTGTGGGACCAGATCCTGCCCATGGCCGCCCTGGGCGTGCTCTTCTTCGTGGTGAGCGTGGCTCGCTTCCAGAAGAAGCTCGACTGAGCCGCGCCGGACCTTCGCGCCCGCAGCGCGGCCCCGGGCCCCAGGCCCGGGGCCCAGCCGGGATCGTCGCGCGACTCCCTGGGTTGATGCTGAAGGCCCCCCGCGCGGTCGTCATGGGGGGCGCGAAGGCCGGGCCGGCTCGCCGTGCGACGCTCGGGTCAGATGCGGATGTCCACGATGGCCGAGACGCCCACGCCGGGCACGCGCCGGAACGCCTCCCACGGTTTCAGGTTGTCGACGGGCACGTAGGCCTTGATGCGAAACGCCGTCTGGAAGTCGGCTTCGAGCAGGGCCACGGCCTGGACGCGATTGACCGCCGCGGCCGGCCCCGAGACCTGTGCCGCCCCGATGTAGGCGCCGCCCGGGTTGCCCACGCCGATGGCGAGGCTCAGGATGGGCACCACCTTCGTCTGCTGCCGCACGGCGACGCCGCGGTTCTGCAGCAGGTCGTTGATGAAGTTGTTGATCTGCGGCGCGAACTGTCGCACGGCATACCCGATGCCGAGGGTCTTGATGATGCCAAAGAGGTCCTGGGCATAGGCGCCGGCGGTGACGCCGGTCGCGAACAGGGCGACGGCCAGGCAAACTGCGACGAACCGGGTGCTGCGCATCTCTCCCTCCCGTGTCAGCACGACCTACCGGCGTGGCGTTCCCTTCCGGGCTCCTCTACGCACCCTGCCGCCTTTCGGTTCCCCGGTATGGTGCCCGGGCGCACCCGCCGGTGCCGCGCGTGCCGGCCCGCCGCCACCGCCGGCGCTGTCGGTGCCGGCAGACCCGCCGACGGGACCTCGCATCCGTGCGACACGCCGGGCCAGCGCCTGCGCGTAGGCCGGCGCCGGCGCGCCGTCCTCGTGGGTGAAGTAGGCGTAGACGTCCCTGCCCTGGGCGAGCAGGTCGACCACCCGCGCGGCCCAGGCGGCCATCGCGTCGTCACCGTAGCCGGACCGGTGGAGGCGCAGGTACGCAAACGGTCCGACGAAGCGCAGCACCGGCGGGTCGTCGTCGGCCTCCATGACGACCAGCGCCGCCTGCGCATCGTCGAGCGCCGTGTAGACCTCGTCCGTGTGCCACGACGCGTGGCGGAACTCCACGGCCAGCGCCATGGGCGGGAAGAGCGCCAGGAACGCCCGCAACAGCGGCAGGTCGCGCCGCAGCGACGGCGGGAGCTGCACCAGCAGCGGGCCCAGCCGATCGTCCAGCCACCGGGCGCGCTCCAGCTGCACGCTCACCAGCTCGTCGACGTCGCGCAGCCGCTTGAGGTGCGTGATGGTGCGGTGGACCTTGACGCTGAAGCGAAAGCCCGGGGGTGTGGCGAGGCGCCAGGCGTCCACCTGCGCGCGGCGCGGAAACCGGTAGAAGGTGGTGTTGAGTTCGACCGTGGGGAAGGCGCGGCTGTAGAACGCCAGCATCTGGTCGGCGGGGAGGTCGGCCGGGTAGAACGTCCCGCGCCACTCGGGGTAGCTGAACCCCGACGTGCCGGCGTAGAGAGCGCCGCTCATGGGCACCCCCATGCCGGCGGCTCGCTGTCCCCGGGATGCCCGGCCCGCGGGCCCCCGCGGCGCACGCCACCGGGCGCGTGCCATGCGGGGCGCGGCCTGTACGGGCGGCCCGTCATGTCTGCGGCCGCACCCACCGGCCCCAGCCTGGCTCGCCGACCACCTGGCCGTCGCGCATCACGACACGCCCGCGCACGAGGGTAGCCACCGGCCGGCCGCGCAGGCGGAGCCCGTCGTAGAGCAGGGCCACGTCCCGGGCCTTCGTGTGGAGCGTGCGGTGGTCGTGCACCCACTCGGCCTGCAGGTCGACCAGCACGACGTCGGCGTCGGCGCCGGGTGCCAGGGCCCCCTTGCGCGGCCACAGGCCGAACAGCCGGGCCGGGTTCTCGCTGGTGAGGCGCACCAGGCGCGGCAGGTCCAGCTGGCCGCGCGCGACGGCGGTCAGCAGCGCCGGCGCGAACTCCTCCAGGCCGGGCAGGCCGGCCGCGGCGCCCCAGATGTCGTCGACGTAGGGCGCCTTCTCCTCGGGCAGGTAGGGCGCGTGGTCGGTGCCCAGCACGTCGATCACCCCGCTGCGCACGGCCTCCCACAGGCGCTGCTGTGTCTCCAGCGGCCGCAGCGGCGGGTTGCACTTCGCAAACGGGCCCCACTGGGCCAGGGCGTCGTCGGTGAACATGAGGTAGTGCGCGCACGTCTCGGCGGTCACCGGCAGGCCCGCCTCCTTGGCCCGCGCCACCCACGCTGCGGCGGTCGCCGTGCTGAGGTGCACGATCTGCAGGCGCGCGCCGGTGGCCTGCGCCAGGGCGATGCACTGGGCGACGGACGCCACCTCCGCCGCCTCGGGCCGGGCCAGGGCGTGCGCGCGGCCGTCGTGGCGTCCCGCGGCACGCACGGCCGCCTCGGCGACGTCGAGGATCTGCTGGTCCTCGGCGTGCACGGCGTGCAGCAGCCCGGTGCGCGCGGTCCGCTCCATGACCCGCAGCATCTGCCCGGCGTCGGGGCAGCAGATGCCGGTGAACTCGTGCTCGCGGCCGGCCGGCGCCCGGGTGCGGAAGGTCTTGAAGGCCACGGCCCCCGCGGCGGCCATGGCCTCGAGCTCGTCGAGGTTGTCGCCGCTGGCAGCGCCGTAGAGGGCGAAGTCCACGATCGAGCGGGGTTGCACGTGCGCCGCCCGCGCCCGCAGGAGCGCCGCGCTGTGCACCGGCGGGATGGCCAGGGGCATCTCCAGAATGGTCGTGATGCCCCCCGCCGCCGCAGCACGGGTGCCCGACAGCCAGTCCTCGCGCTCGGTCCGCCCGGGGTCGCGCAGGTGCACGTGCGTGTCGATGATGCCCGGCAGCACATGCAGGCCCGTGGCGTCCAGGACCTCGCGCGCGTCGGGCATGGCGTCGTCGCGATCGACGGCGACGATGCGCCCGTCGGCGATGGCGACCGCGCCGCGGCGCGCACCCGCCGAGGTGACCAGTGTGCCCCCGCGAATGACCAGGTCGGCGATCATGGCAGGGATCGCCTTCGTCGCGCGGTCGTCCCCGTCCTACCGCCGACCTCCCGGCGGCGTTGCCCGGTGTCCGAGGCGTGGAGGACGGGTGCGGGTGCAGGGCCGGCGACTCGAGCCCGAGCACCGTGCGGGCGCAGCGCCCGGCCCCCCGGTGCGCGCGCCGCACGCAGCTCCGTCCGGAGCTAAGGCTCCAAGGCCAACGGCATCGTCCGCGTGCTCTTTTCCGCACCCGCAGCGCCCACTGCTGCTCCCGCACCGCCCGGTGAGCCCGCG
>CAZGNA010000244.1:0-3644 GCA_964526945.1 uncultured bacterium | reverse complement strand
CCGCGCCGCCGCCGCATGGACATCTCCAGGGGCCTGCCGTAGAATGGCAGGCGGCGGACGTGGCCGGGCCGGCAGGGCGTGACCAGCCGGCCTGTCTGTTTCCCGCTGCGGGGTGGGGGATGCCATGCCGGGGTGCGTGCGGGCGTAGCCGAACTGGTAGAGGCGCCAGACTTAGGATCTGGTCGGCGTTGAGCCGGTGGGGGTTCGAGTCCCTCCGCCCGCACCAGGTCGTCCCCCCTGGACATCGAGCAGGAGGCTGTCGATGAAAGTAGAGTGGAGGCGGGAGTCGCCCAGCCGGGCGGTTCTCGACGTCGAGGTGCCCGCAGGGGAGGTGAGCCGGGAGGTCCAGGCAGCCGCGCGGCGACTGGCCCGTCAGGTGCGCGTGCCGGGATTTCGGCCGGGCCGGGCTCCCCGGGCGGTGCTCGAGCGCTACGTCGGTCGCGACGAGATCTACCATGAGGCCCTCGAGGGCCTGGTGGCTGCAGCCTACCGGCGAGCCGTGGCCGAGGCCGGCGTCGTGCCGGTCGGGCGTCCGGAGTTCGACGTGCCGCCGCTCGACGAGACACAACCGCTGCGGTTCACGGCACGGGTGGACATCGCCCCCGAGGTGGATCCGGGCGACTACACGACCGTGCGGGTGCCGTACACCGTACCCACGGTGAGCGATGCGGACGTCGACGCCGCCATCGAGGACCTGCGGCGCCGCCATGGCCGTCTGGTGTCGGTGCAGGAGCCGGCCGCCCGCGGCGACTTCGTGCTGGTCCGCCCGACAGCGGTGGAAGGCGTCGAGCGTTTTGCTGTCGGCAGGGAGGTGCTGATCGAGCTGGGCGCCGGCGTGTTCCCGCCGGATGTCGAGACGGGCCTGGAGGGGGCGAGGGCGGGAGAGGAGCGGACGCTCGTGGCGGGCGAGGCTGGCCAGCTGGTAGTGACCGTGGTGGACGTCCGGCGCCGCGAGCTGCCTCCCCTCGACGATGCCTTCGCCCGGACGGCGGCCGGCGTCGCGTCGATCGACGCGCTGCGTGCCCGGCTTCGCGAGCAGCTGGAGCGCGACGCGGCCGCACGGGCCGAGGAGGCCTACGGCGACCAGGTGCTGACCGCGGTGCTGGAGCGCGCCCGCATCGAGCTGCCGGTGAGCATGGTCGAGCACGAGCTGGACCACCTCGTCGAGGACCTGCGGGAGTCGCTGCAGCGGCGCGGGCTGACGCTCGAACGCTACCTGGCCGCGACCGGCCAGGGGCTGGAGACGCTGCGGGGGGAGCTGCGGCCGCGCGCCGAACGACGGCTCAAGATGCGTCTGCTGCTCGACGCCATCGCCGACCGGGAGGGGCTGACCCCCACGGAAGAGGAGATCGCTGCGGAGGAGGAGAAACTCGCGGCGGAGTTGCGGCTCGATCTCCCGCAGCTGCGGGAGTGGCTGGCGGGCGAAGCCCGGCGCGCGACCCTGCAGGCGGTGCTGCGCCGGCGCAAGGCCGCGGCCGCCCTGGTGGCGCGCGCGAGAGGCGAGGTGGACGGCTAGCATGACCCTGGTACCCATCGTCGTGGAGCAGACGCCGCGCGGGGAACGCGCATACGACATCTACTCGCGGCTGCTGAAGGAGCGCATCGTCTTCCTGGGCGGGCCCATCGACGACGACGTGGCCAACCTCGTCATCGCCCAGCTCCTCTACCTCGAAGGCGAAGACCCCGACAAGGACATCATGCTCTACATCAACAGCCCGGGCGGCGACCTGATCGCCTCCCTGGCGATCTACGACACCATGCAGTACGTGCGGCCCGACATCGCCACCATCTGCGTGGGGCTCGCCGCCAGCGGGGGGGCGCTGGTGCTGGCCGGGGGCACCAAGGGCAAGCGCTCGGCGCTGCCGTACTCCCGCATCATGATCCACCAGCCCTGGGGGGGCGCGCAGGGACAGACCACCGACATCGACATCCAGGCCAAGGAATTCTTGAAGATGCGCGCCATCATGAACGAGATCCTGGCGCGGCACACCGGCCAGCCCCTGGAGCGGATCGAGCGGGACACCGACCGCAACTTCTGGATGAGCGCCAGCGAGGCCAAGGAGTACGGGCTCATCGACCAGGTCATCCGGCCGCGGGAGCGCGTGGCGAAGGGCGGATGAGGGAACCGTGTTCCGTGGCAGCGACGAGCGTGACCGCATGAAGTGTTCCTTCTGCGGCAAGCCCCAGGCGCAGGTGCGCAAGCTGGTCGCCGGGCCGGGAGTGTACATCTGCGACGAGTGCATCGAGCTGTGCAGCGAGATCGTCGAGGAGGAGCTGGCGGCGGAGGAGCCGCGGCCGGGGCTGCGCCCCACGCCCAAGCCCCGGGAGATCTACGAGGCCCTGTGCGAGTACGTGGTGGGCCAGGACCGGGCCAAGAAGGCCCTGGCGGTCGCCGTCTACAACCACTACAAGCGCATCGGCACCCGTCGGCCCTCCGACGTCGAGCTCCAGAAGTCCAACATCCTGCTGATCGGACCCACCGGGTGCGGCAAGACCCTGCTGGCGCAGACGCTGGCCCGGATCCTCGACGTGCCGTTCGCCATCGCGGACGCCACCTCGTTGACCGAGGCGGGGTACGTGGGGGAGGACGTCGAGAACATCCTCCTGCGGCTCATTCAGGCCGCGGACTACGAGATCAAGAAAGCCGAGCGGGGCATCGTCTACATCGACGAGGTGGACAAGATCGCCCGCAAGAGCGAGAACCCGTCCATCACCCGCGACGTGTCGGGCGAGGGCGTCCAGCAGGCGTTGTTGAAGATCCTGGAAGGCACGGTGGCCAACGTGCCGCCCCAGGGCGGCCGGAAGCACCCGCACCAGGAGTTCATCCAGATCGACACCACCAACATCCTCTTCATCTGCGGCGGGGCCTTCGAGGGGCTCGAGCGCATCATCGAGGCGCGCGTGCGCCAGACGAGCATGGGGTTTGGGGCGCCGGTGGCCTCCCGCACCAAGCGCGACGTGGCGGCCCTGCTGGCGCAGATCATGCCCCAGGACCTGCTGCGCTTCGGGTTGATACCGGAGTTCATCGGACGGTTGCCCATCGTCGTGCCCCTGGAACCGCTCGACGAGGACGACCTGGTGCGGGTGCTGGTGGAGCCCAAGAACTCCCTGGTGCGGCAGTACCAGAAGATCCTCGAGATGGACAACGTGGAGCTCTCGTTCACCGACGAAGCGCTGCGCGCCATCGCCCGCGAAGCCATGGCGCGGAACACGGGGGCGCGCGGCCTGCGGACCATCATCGAGGAGATCATGCTCGACATCATGTACGAGGTCCCCTCCCGCGCGGACATCCGACGTTGTGTCGTGACCGAGGACGCCGTCCTGCGCCGCGCGGGGCCGCTGCTGCTCACCGCCAGCGACCTGAAGAAGCACAGCCGCGAGCGGTCGGCGTCGTAGGCGCGGGGCCCAGGCCCGACCGGTTCCGCGACTGAGGCACGGAGCCCAGGCCGGGGCGGTTTTCGGGACCCCGGCGCCAGCTTCTCGTGCCCGTGCGGGTGCCCTGGACGCGGACAGCGCGCACGAGGCCCGCGACCCGTACCGCCTCGCGCGCGCCGTGCCCTGCACGTACTCGAGCCGTGCAGATACTGCCGCTGTCCGGTCGGTGCTCTGGGGCGCCATCCAACACGTTGCACAGTGCCGAGATT
>CAZGNA010000243.1:0-3701 GCA_964526945.1 uncultured bacterium | reverse complement strand
TGGACGTCGCCTTCCAGAAGATCCAGGAGCTCAAGCCCTTCCGCCAGACCGACTTCTCGGGCGACATGGAGATCATCCTCACCCGCGGCGAGGCGGCCATCGGCATCCTGGACGCGCCGGCGGCGGCGCGGCTCAAGCGGCAGGGTGTCCCCATCGAGTGGGTCTTCCCGCGCGAGGGCGTCTTCATGTTCGAGCAGGACACCAACGTGACCGCCGGCTCACGGGTCAAGGACCTGGCTTTCGCCTGGGTCAACTACTTCCTGTCGGTACCGGTGCAGGAGAAGTGGGCGCGCCAGTACTTCTGGACGCCCGCCAACCGCAAGGTCAAGATCACGGGCGAGCTGGCCCAGGCGATCCCCGTGCACACCCAGGCCCAGATCCGGCAGATCATGAAGTGGGACTGGGACTGGGTCAACGCCGGCAACCGCGAGCGGATGATCGAGCGGTGGAACCGGGAGATCCTGCGCTAGCGAGCCGCCGTGCACGAGTGGGCCATGCTGCGCACCGCCCCTGGGCCTGACGGGACGGGACAGGCTGGGGCGAGATCGCTGGGAGCGCACCGGTGGCATCGATCACGCTGCGAGGTCTGACCAAGCGCTTCGGTCCCGTGGTGGCCGTCGACCGCCTGGACCTGGAGATCCAGGAGGGTGAGCTCATCACCCTCCTGGGCCCGTCCGGGTGCGGCAAGACCACCACCCTGCGCATGGTCGCGGGGTTCGAGACGCCCGACGCCGGCGAGATCGTCTTCGGCGGACAGCCGGTGACGCTGGCGCCGCCCGAGCGGCGCAACGTGGGCATCGTCTTCCAGAACTACGCGCTGTTCCCGCACCTGACCGCCGCCGAGAACGTCGCCTTCGGCCTGCAGATGCGACGGGAGGCGCCGACGACCATCGCACGGCGCGTCGGCGAGATCCTCGAGCGGGTGCAGCTGCGGGGCCTGGAGCGGCGCTACCCACACCAGCTCTCGGGTGGCCAGCAGCAGCGCGTGGCCCTGGCCCGGGCACTGGTCATCAACCCGGCGGTGCTGCTGCTGGACGAGCCGCTGGCCAACCTGGACGCCAAGCTGCGCGAGGAGATGCGTTTCTACATCCGTCACCTCCAGCGGGAGTTCGGCATCACCACCATCTACGTCACCCACGACCAGGCGGAGGCCATGGTCCTGGCCGATCGCATCGCGGTGCTCCGGGACGGCGCCCTCCAGCAGGTGGGCCCGCCCGAGGTTATCTACCGCCGGCCGGCGAACGCCTGGGTGGCGGAGTTCATCGGCCTGACGAACTTCATCGCCGGCGAGGTCGCCGGCCGGCAGGACGGGCGCCTGGTGGTGCGCACCGCGGTCGGCACGTTCACCTGCCAGGGCGACGCCCCGGGCGGGCCGGTGCTGATCTGCGTGCGGCCGGAGGCACTGCACATCGGCGCCGCGCTGCCCAACCGGCTGCGGGCCGTCGTGCGCGAGCGCGTCTTCCTGGGCAACCTGCTGGACTACCGCATGGAGGGCGCCGATGGCTTGCGCCTGCGGGTACAGGCCGATCCCTCGCAGGCGTACCCGCCCGGAACGGCCGTCGACCTGGCGTTCGCGCCCGAGGAGGCCTGGGTCGTGCCGGCTGCGCGAGGCTAGCGGGATGGCCCGCGCGGCGACCACCGTCCTCCGGCCGCTCCCCCAGCCGGCCCGGCGCCGGGGTGCGTGGAACGGCCTGCTGATCGCGCCGACGCTCCTCTTCCTGCTGGCGTTCTTCGTCGTGCCCTACGCCAACATGGTCTACATGAGCGTCCTGTACAAGCCGCCGGACGGCCCCTACCTGCGGGTCTTCACGCTGGACAACTACGCGCAGGCCCTGGGCGACCCGTTCTACTGGCGGATCCTGGCCAACACCTTCTGGTACGCCCTGCTCACCACCGCCGTCACGCTGGTGCTCGGCTACCCCGTGGCCTACTACATCGCGCGGGCGCCGACCCGGCGGCGGGGGTGGCTGCTCACGCTGCTCATCGCGCCGTTGCTGGTCGGGGTGGTGATCCGCAGTTTCGGCTGGATGATCATCCTGGGACGCGTGGGGCTGATCAACACCGTCGTGCGCTGGCTGGGTGGGCCGGAGCTGCCGCTGATGTACAACGTCTTCGGCATCATCGTGGGCCTGGTGCACGTCTACCTGCCGTTCATGGCCCTGTCGATCGCCGGCGCGCTGCAGAACATCCCGCCCGACCTCGAGCGCGCGGCGCGCTCCCTGGGCGCCTCGCCGTGGGTGACGTTTTGGCGGGTGACGTGGCCGCTGTCGTTGCCGGGGGTGTTCGCCGGCACGCTGCTGGTCTACGTGCTGGCGGTCAGTTCCTACGTGATCCCGATCCTCCTGGGTGGCAACAACGTGCTGGTCATGCCGATCATCATCGTGCAGAAGCTGCTGGACGCCTTCAACTGGCCGTTGGGCTCGGCGCTGTCGATGGTGCTGTTCGGGCTCACCGCGCTGGCGGTCTGGGGGTACGTCAAGCTGATGAACCGCATGCTCCGATGGACGACACCCTAGCCCTCCCGGCCGCAGCCACCGCCCGGCGGCCCCCGCGGCCGCCCGTGGGCCGCGCGTGGCTGTTGCCGCTGGTCGTGGGGGCGATCTACGTCTTCCTGCTGGCGCCCATCGTCATCGTGGTGCTGGCGGCGTTCAACAGCGGCGAGTACCTGCGCTTCCCGCCCGAGGGGTTCTCGCTGCGGTGGTTCGTCAAGGCCGCGCAGCACCAGCCGTTCGTCCGGGCGTTCGCCTACAGCCTCCGGCTGGCCGTCCTGGCCACCCTGGCCAGCACCGTGCTGGGGACGATGGCCGCGCTGTTCGTCGTGCGCTACGCGCGGCGGGCGCGGGACCTGCTGCGGCTGCTCCTGGTGGCACCGCTGCAGTTCCCGGCCATCCTCACCGGGATCGCCCTGTTGATCTTCTTCTACGCCACCGGGCTGGGCACGCGCGGCATGCGGGCGCTGCTCGTCGGCCACACGCTGGTGGCGCTCCCGTACGTCTTCCTCACGGTCTCGACGGTGCTGGTGGGATTCGACCGGTCGCTGGAGGAGGCGGCACGGTCGCTGGGCGCGGGCCCGCTGGTCACGTTCTGGCGCATCACGCTGCCGCTGATCAAGGGGGGGCTGATCTCGGGCGCGCTGTTCGCCTTCATCACCTCGTTCGACCAGTTCCCGATCTCGCTGCTCCTCATCAGCGTGGGGAACACCACCCTGCCCATCCAGCTGTTCGACTACCTGCGGTTCTCCTTCGACCCGGCCGCCGCGGCGGTGTCCACGGTCAGCATCGTGCTCAGCGTGATCATCGTCGTCCTGATCGAACGGCTGGTGGGGCTGGAGTCCATCTACTGGGGCGGGCCGCGGTAGGGGAACGGTCATGACGACGCGGTACCGGCTCGCCGTCGACATCGGCGGCACGTTCACCGACCTGGTCCTCCACGACGCGGCCACCGGACGGCTCACGGTCCACAAGGTCCTGACCACGCCTGAGGATCCGGCCGACGGGGCGCTGCGCGGTCTGGACGCCCTCTGCGCCCAGGCGGGCGTGCCCCTGGCCGAGGTGGGCCTGCTGGTGCACGGCACGACGCTGGTCACCAACGCCATCATCGAACGGCGCGGCGCCCCCACCGGCCTGCTGTGCACCCGCGGCTTCCGCGACGTGCTGGAGATCGGCCGCGAGCAGCGCTACGACATCTACGACCTGTTCCTG
>CAZGNA010000242.1:0-3710 GCA_964526945.1 uncultured bacterium | reverse complement strand
CGCACCTGTCAAGATAGCCGGAGCGACGGGACGCCGTCAAGGCGCACGGCGCGCGTCGCAGGCCGACGGGTGCCCTCGCCGCACCGGGAGCCGCGGGCGGCCACAGCACGGTGGGCTCGACGGGGCGCCGGTGTCGACGGCAGGCCGGGGGGACGCTTCGGGGACCGTCGGGCGTCTGCGCCGGCTATACTGAACACGATGGACTTCGGGGCGTTCCTCGACGAGCTCCGCGCCCGGCCCGGCTACCGCGGGCAGATCGCCCATGTCCGGTTCCTCCCACCCCGGCCCGCGCGGTTCGCCGAGCCGGCGCCGCCGCTGCCGCCGCCGCTGGACGCACGGCTGCGCCAGCAGGGCATCGAGCGTCTGTACACCCACCAGGTGGCGGCGCTCGAGGCCGCCCGGCGCGGCGAGCACGTGGCCGTCGTCACCTCCACCGCCAGCGGGAAGACCTTGTGCTACACGCTGCCGGTCCTGGAGGCCCTGCTGGGCGACCCTGCGGCCTGCGCCCTCTTCCTCTTCCCCACCAAGGCGCTGGCCCAGGACCAGCTGGATGGCCTGCGCGCCTTCGGCCTCGACGAGCCGGTGGTGGCGACCTACGACGGCGACACCCCCGCGCGGCAGCGTGCGGCCGCCCGCGACCGCGCCCGCATCGTCCTGACCAACCCCGACATGCTCCACGTGGGCATGCTCCCGCAGCACTTCCGGTGGCGGCGCTTCCTTCGGGGGCTGCGGTTTGTCGTCGTGGACGAGATGCACGTCTACCGCGGCGTCTTCGGCTCGCACGTGGCCAACGTGCTCCGGCGCCTGCGCCGGGTCTGTCGGTTCCACGGTGCCGACCCGCGGGTGATCTGCACATCGGCGACGGTGGCCAACGCCCAGGAGTTCGCCGAACGGTTGCTGGGCGTGCCGGTCACGCCCATCGTCGCCGACGGCGCGCCCACCTGCCCGCGGTGGTTCGCGCTGTGGAACCCGCCGCTGGTCGACGGCGCGGGCCGGCGCAGCGCGCTCGGCGAGGCCACGGCCCTGTTCTGCGAGCTCGTGGCGCGCGGGGTGCGCACCATCGCCTTCACCAAGGCGCGCAAGGTCACCGAGCTCATCGCGCGCTACGCTGCGCGCCGGCTGCGGGAGACGGCACCCGAGGTGGCCGCGCGGATCAGCCCCTACCGCGCCGGCTACCTGCCGGCGGACCGCCGGCAGATCGAGCGCCGGCTCTTCAGCGGCGATCTGGTGGGCGTCGTGGCGACCAGCGCGCTGGAACTGGGGATCGACGTGGGCGGCCTGGACGCGGCGCTGCTGGTGGGCTTCCCGGGCACGATCGCGTCGACCTGGCAGCGCGCCGGGCGGGCCGGGCGGGGGACCGCCCCGGCGCTGGCCGTCCTGATCGCCCAGGACGACGCGCTCGACCAGTACCTCGTTCGCCATCCCGACTACCTCTTCGAGCGGCCGTGCGAGCATGCCATCGTCGACCCGCACAACCCCTACATCCTGGCCCGCCACCTCCGGTGCGCCGCGGCCGAGCTGCCCCTGGTCGACGGCGATACGGCGCTGTTTGGCGAGCGCACCCGCGAGTTGCTCCCGCTGCTCGTCGAGGCCGGCGAGCTGGTGGCGCGGCGGGGGCGGTGGTACTACGTGGGGCGCCAGCGCTATCCGGCCCAGGACGTGGACGTCCGCACGGCCTCGGGCGCCACCTTCCGCATCGTGGGGCCGCGGCGGGTGACGCTCGGTACCGTGGACGAAGCCCGCGTCTTCGAGCAGACGCACCCCGGGGCGATCTACCTCCATCAGGGCGAGACCTACCTGGTGCGCGCGCTCGACCTGGAGGCCCGCCTCGTGGAGGTCGAGCCCGCGGCCGCCGACTACTACACCCAGCCGCGCACCACCATCGACCTGACGATCCGCGCCGTGCGGGCGGCCCGGCCCTGGGGGCCCACCGCGCTGCACTTCGGCGACGTGGACATCACGACCCGGGTCATCGGGTTCGCGCGCAAGCAGCTCTTCACCGATACCACCATCGACGTGATGCCGCTGGATCTGCCCGCCCGGACGCTGGCCACGACGGCGCTGTGGGTGCCGATCCCCGCGGACCTCGAGCACCGGGTGCGCGACGCCGGGGGCGATGTCGCCGGCGCCATCCACGCCGTCGAGCACGCGGCGATCGGCGTGCTGCCGCTGTTCGCCATGTGCGACCGGTGGGACCTCGGCGGCGTGTCCTACCCGCACCACCCGCAGGTGGGCGGTGCTGCGATCTTCATCTACGACGGGCACCCCGGCGGGGTGGGCATCACCGAGCGCGGCTACCGGCTGATCGACGCGCTGATGGCGGCGACCCGCGAGGTGATCGAGGCGTGTCCCTGCGCTGGCGGGTGCCCCGCGTGCATCCAGTCGCCCAAGTGCGGCAACCTCAACGAACCGCTCGACAAGCGCGCCGCCCTGCTCGTGCTGGACGGCCTGCTGGCGCCCGCGCCGGCCGCCGCCACGTCCCGCCCGTGAGATGCGGCTGGTGGTGCGGTGGAGACCGGTGCGGGTGGCGCGCGATGTGGCCGCGGCTGCCGTGGGAGGCGGACGCCGGTGCCGCCCACTGCGAGCGCTGCCGGCGCGGGATGCCCGCCGATGATGCCGTAGGATGCGCACGCTGATTGCCGTCATCGGGGAGAGCCGCCTCGCCGACCCCGCGCACGGGGTCCTGGCCGAGGAAGTGGGGCGACGGATCGCCCAGGCTGGCTGCGGGCTGATCTGCGGCGGGTTGGGCGGCGTGATGGAGGCCGCCTGTCGCGGGGCGCGCGCCGCCGGTGGCCTCACCATCGGCGTGCTGCCCGGCGACGATCCGCGCGAGGCCAACCCGTTCGTGGACGTGGCCATCGCCACCGGCAGCGGCCAGATGCGCAACGTGATCATCGTGCTGTCGGCCCGGGCGGTGATCGCCATCGGTGGCGGCGCGGGCACGCTGTCGGAGATCGGGCACGCCCTGCGGGCGGGCCGGCGCGTGGTGGGGCTGCGCACCTGGGAGGCCAGCATCGCCGGGCAGGCCGCACCGGTGCTGCACGCGCACACGGCGGAGGAGGCGGTGGCGGCCGCGCTGGGCGCCGCCGGCGCGTAGCCTCATGCCCGGGACGCTCTACCTGGTCGCCACCCCCATCGGCAACCTGGAGGACCTGACCCCGCGCGCGGCCCGCGTGCTCCGCGAGGCCGCGCTGATCGCCTGCGAGGATACCCGTCGCACCCGCGGGCTGCTGGCGCACCTGGGCATCGCCGCACGACTGGTCAGCCTGCACGAGCACAACGAGCGCGCACGCATCCCCCAGCTGCTGGCGGCGCTGCGCCAGGGCGATGACGTCGCGGTGGTCTCCGATGCGGGCATGCCGACGATCGCCGACCCCGGGGCGCGCCTGGTGGCCGCGGCGACGGCCGAGGGCCTGCCGGTGGTGGCCGTCCCGGGGCCGAGCGCGGTGACGGCTGCCGTGGCCCTGGCCGATTTCCCGGTGGAGCGATTCGCGTTCGTCGGCTTCCTGCCGTCGCGCGCGGCCGAGCGTCGACGCGCGCTGGCGGCCCTGGCGCCCCTGCCGATGGCGCTGGTGATCTTCGAGGCACCCCACCGCGTGCACGCCACGCTGCGCGACCTGGCCGCGGTGCTGGGCGCGCGCCGCCTGCTGCTGGCGCGGGAGCTGACCAAGGTCCACGAGGAGGTGCTGCGCGGCACCGCGGAGGAACTC
>CAZGNA010000241.1:0-3793 GCA_964526945.1 uncultured bacterium | reverse complement strand
TTCACTGCACAGCGGCAGGAGCTGGCGTCGTTCGGCCCACGGCAGCACCGCCCGCACCAGCCGCGCGCCCACGCCGGTCCGGTAGACCAGCCACTTGAGCGGCAGCAGCACGGGATGGATCTCGGCCAGCAGCGCCAGGCTGTGCGGGCGGCCGTGCTTGCGCCAGAGGTAGACGGCGTTGCGGCCGGCCTCGCGTTGCCGGCGCATCACGGCAGCCAGGTCGAGCACGTGGACGTGTCGCACGACCGCCGCGGGCTCGTAGACGATGCGCACGCCGGCGCGCTTCAGGCGGTAGGCGAGGTCCAGGTCCTCGAAGCCATACCCGCGGAACGCCTCGTCGAAGCCGCCGACCGCCGCGAACGCCTCCCGGGCCACCGAGAAGTTGCGCGCGGCGACGTGGGCGTACGAGAGGTCGTCGCGCCGGCGCGGCGCGAGGTCGGGGAGCAGGTAGTAGGCGCGCATGAAGGTGGACCGCAGCGTGGCGGGGTCCTGCACCGTACGGCCCTGGACCGCCAGCAGCGCGCCGTCGCGGTAGTGCCGGAGGTGGGCGGCGACGAGCCCCGGCGCGAGCCGCAGGTCGGGGTCGAGGAAGAGGAGGACGCGACCCCGCGCCACGCGCGCGGCGCGGTTCCGGGCGACGGCGAGCCCCTGGTTGCGTTGACGGAGGACGCGCACCGGGTGCGGGTGTGCCAGCCCGTCCAGCATCTCGGCCGTGCCGTCGGTGGAGCCGTCGTCAACCACCACGATCTCGAACGCGCCCTCCTGCGCGGCCAGATCGGCGAGCAACGCCGCCAGCTGGTCCCGACAGTTGTAGGTCGAGACGACGATGCTCGCGTCGAGCTCCGCTGCGGGCGCGGGCGGGCCGGCGGCGCGCTCCGTGTAGGCGACCGCACCGGGGTGCCCGGGCGTATCCGGGCCGCGAGCGCTCACGGCGGGTCGCCCGCGGTGCCCGGGTGGGGCGCGCACAGCGGGTACCTCCACGTCGTCGCGGGTGCGCGTCGTGATCCTGGTCGCCGGGGATGCCCGGGTGCGGCGCTCACAGCGGCGGGCTGAACCGACCGTCCACGGCGGTCCAGCCGCCGTCCACCAGCAGCAGCGACCCCGTGACGTAGCTGGCGGCGTCGGACGCCAGGAAGACGATGGGGCCGGCGATCTCGTCTGGGCTCGCCCAGCGGCCCAGTGCCGGCTTGGTCGCGTAGGCCCGGTACCACTCGGGGTGGGCCTTGATCGGCGCCGTGAGCGGGGTTTCGACCACGCCCGGTGCGACGGCGTTCACGCGCACGCCCTGCGGTCCCAGCTCGGCCGCCAGGGCCCGCACCAGCTGGAGCAGCCCGGCCTTCGTGGCCGCGTAGACCCCCTGGCCGGGCTCGATGACGAGCGCGCGGATCGACGACAGCACGATGATGCTGCCGCGGCCCCGCGGGGCCATCACCGCACCGGCTGCCCGCATCAGTCGGAAGTTGCCCTTCAGGTTGACCAGCACGACGCGGTCGAACTCCTCGTCGGTGTACCGCAGCAGCGGTTTCCGGACGTTGATGCCGGGCGTGACGACGGCGATGTCGAGCGCGCCCCAGCGCGCCACGACACGGTCGACCACGTCGGCAGCGCTCGCCGGGTCGGTGACGTCGACGGGCTCGGCCTCGGCCTGCCCGCCGTCCTGCTGGATCGCCGCAGCGACGGCCCGGGCGCCGTCGAGGTTGAGGTCGGCGACGACGACCCGCGCGCCGTGGGCCGCCAGGGCCCGGGCGGCCGCCGCGCCGATGCCCGAGGCGCCGCCAGCGACCAGCGCCACCCGGTCGTCCAGCCGAAAGAGCTGTCGGTAGTCCACGAAGGTCATCCTCCTTATTCTCGCGCTCTCGCGTGGCGCCTACGGCGCGTCCTCGTCGCCCAGATAGTACACGATCGTCGCCGCGTAGAGACGGGCCGCCGCCACCAGCTCGTCGATGGCGACGTGCTCGTCGACCTGGTGGGGCAGCTCGCGCTTCCCCGGTCCGATGGTGACGATCGGGAGGCCGCCCCACGCGTGCAGGAAGGTGCCGTCCGTGGCGCCCGGCACACCGCCGTAGCGCGCGGGCCGGCCCAGCGCCACCTCGCACGCCCGCGCCACCGCCTGCACGATCGGTGCGTCGGCGGGCGTTGCGGTCCACGGGCGATCCTCGACCAGCTCGAGGCGGATCGCCGCCCGCGGGTCGCCGGCGCGAATGCCCTCGGCCAGCGCCTCCATGGCCGCCAGCACCGCCGCATGGTCCTGCCCGGGCACGGTGCGCACGTCGACCGTGACCTGCGCCTCGCCCGCCATGACGTTGAACTGCGGCTCGCCGTGGACCGGGGCGCGCATCGTGGTGGGCGTCACGTAGGGCAGGCGCAGGAACGGATGACTGCCCACGCGCGCCTGTTCCTGGCGCTCGAGCTCGCCCAGGCCCAACACGAACCGCGCCGCCCACGGGATGGGGTTGGCGCCCGCGTAGGGCATGGCCCCGTGGGCCATCTTGCCGACGAACGTGGCCAGCACGCGCATGGCGCCTTTCTGGTACAGGCAGACCTCGTTCTCCTCGGGCTCGCACACCACCGCCGCGTCGAACCCCCGGCAGCCCCCGGCGCGCACGAACGCCTTCACGCCCAGCATCAGGCCTTCCTCGTCGGCGAGCGCCGCCAGCCGCACGCGTCCCGGCAGGTCGGGCACGGTGCGGCGGACGGCGTCGAGTGCCACGATCGCCGCCGCCAGCGCGCCCTTCATGTCACACGCCCCGCGGCCCCAGATGCGCCCGTCGGCCACGACGGCGTCGAAGGGCGGGTAGGTCCAGGCGGCAGGGTCGCCCTCGGTCACCACGTCGGTGTGGCCTTCGAGGATCAGGCCGCGGCCTGGCCGGCCGGTCTCCCAGTCGGCGACCACGTTGGGGCGGCCGGGGGCTGCCAGGGAGGTCGACACCACGAGGCCCCGCGCGCGGAGGTCCTCGACGAGGTAGGCCGCGACCGCGGCCTCCGTGCCGGCGGGGTCCCCCGGACGGATCACGCTGGGGATGCGCACGAGCGCGCACGTCAGCGCCACCACCTCGTCGGGATCCACGGCCGC
Organism: uncultured bacterium; assembly: GCA_964526945.1. Lineage (GTDB taxonomy): Bacteria > Sysuimicrobiota > Sysuimicrobiia > Sysuimicrobiales > Humicultoraceae > Fervidifonticultor. Next base: position 720 of record CAZGNA010000241.1, on the reverse strand, counting down.
GGCGGCGCGCGCCGCCAGCTCGCGCAGCGCGCTCACGGCCCGGCCCCGCCCCGCAGCCGGGGATCCAGCAGGTCGCGCAGACCGTCGCCCAGCAGGTTGAGGCCCAGGACGGCTGCCGCGATGGTCACCCCGGGCCAGATCGCCATCCACCACGCGATGAAGAGCACGTCGCGCGCCTCCTGCAGCATGCCGCCCCACGACGGGGTGGGCGGCTGCGTGCCCAGGCCCAGGTAGCTGAGCGACGCCTCGGCCAGCACCGCGCCCGAGAACGCCACCGTGCCCTGGATCAGCAGCGGCCCGGCGATGTTGGGCAGCACGTGGCGGGCGACGATGCGCCCCTCCGGCGCGCCAAGCGCGCGCGCTGCCAGCACGAACTCTTGGTGGCGGACGGCCAGCGTCTGCGCGCGGCTCAAGCGCGCGAAGATCGGGACGAGCACGATCCCGATGGCGACCATCGCCTGCACGTGGCCCGGGCCCAACGCCGCGATCATCATCACGGCCAGCAGCAGGGCCGGGAACGCCAGCAGCCCGTCCATGACGCGCATGACCACGCTGTCGAGCGCCCCGCCGCGGTAACCCGCCGCGAGGCCGAGTGGCACGCCCGTCCCCGCGCCGATCAGCACCGCGGTGGCGCCCACGGCCATCGCCACGCGGCCGCCGTGCAGCAGCCGGCTGGCGACGTCGCGGCCCAGGCGGTCGGTGCCCAGCAGGTGGCCGCCG
>CAZGNA010000240.1:241-3807 GCA_964526945.1 uncultured bacterium | reverse complement strand
GGGGACCCTTCAAAGGGTCCCCAACGAAAGTACACAGACTACCGTACACTACCGCGCACGCCAGGGTCTTTGACGTCCCGTGGGGGCGATGTTACGATAGTCGCGAATCGTGCACCAACGCGCACCGGGTGCGACATGCCGCGCGTGCGAGTCGCTGCGACGGGGGCCGTGCCGGAGGGTCACGCGACGATCGTGGACGCGGCCGGGACGCGCGTGGCGCTCTTCCATCGGCCCGATGGGTGGTTTGCCGTGGAGAACACGTGCACGCACCGCGGGGGGCCACTGGGGGAGGGCGACGTCGAGGGGCACGTGGTCACCTGTCCCTGGCACGGCGGGCAGTTCGATCTGCGCACCGGCGCGGTGGTCGCCCCGCCACCCGGGCGACCCGTGCGAACGTTTCCCGTCATGGTGGAGGGGGAGGACGTCTGGCTTGAGGTCCCGTAGGAGGTGGGCATGAGCACCCAGCCGGTGACCCCGCGACCCTCGCAGCTCCTCCCGCTGGACGTGGCGGTGGACGTGCTGGAGGGCCTGCCCGGCGGCCGCGTGATCCTCACCAGGGTGGAGTCCCTCCTCAACTGGGGGCGGGCCGCCAGCCTGTGGCCGCTGACGTTCGGCCTCGCGTGCTGCGCCATCGAGATGATGGCCGCCTTCGCGGGCCGGTTCGACCTCGACCGCATCGGCGTCATCCCCCGGGCCACGCCGCGCCAGGCCGACCTGATGATCGTGGCCGGTCGCTGCACCATCAAGATGGCGCCCATCGTCCGGCGGCTGTGGGAGCAGATGCCGGAGCCCAAGTACGTGATCTCCATGGGGTCGTGCGCCACCTGCGGCGGCCCGTTCTACTACGACAACTACTCGATCCTCAAGGGCATCGACCAGGTGGTGCCCGTCGACGTGTACGTGCCCGGCTGCCCGCCGCGCCCGGAGGCGTTGATCGAGGGCATCCTCAAGCTGCAGGAGAAGATCAAAGCCGAGCCGTTCCTGCGCCGCGCGGCGGCGCAGGCCTGACGGCGCCGGACCGGGAGTCGCCGTGGCGCTGCGCACCGAGGAACTCATGCTCAACATGGGGCCGCAGCACCCCAGCACCCACGGGGTGCTGCGCCTGGTGGTGACCCTCGACGGCGAGAACATCGTGGAGGTGCAGCCCGACATCGGCTACCTCCACTCGTCGGTCGAGAAGATGATGGAGTACCGCACCTACCTCCAGAACGTGGCCCTCACCGACCGGGGGATGGACTACCTGAGCGCGCTGGCCAACGAGGAGGCGTTCCTGCTGGCCACAGAGCGCCTGGGCGGCATCGAGGTCCCCCCGCGGGCACGCTGGATCCGCACGATCATGCTGGAGTTCCAGCGCCTCGCCAGCCACCTGGTCTGGCTGGGCACGTGGGCCATCGACCTGGGCGCCACCACCGTCTTCCTCTACTGTTTCCGCGAGCGCGAGCGGATCCTCGACCTGTTCGAGCAGGCCACCGGAGGGCGGCTCCACCACGTCTACTTCCGCCCGGGCGGCGTCTACGAGGACCTGCCGGCGGGGTGGACCGACCGGGCGCTGGCGTTCTGCGCCGAGTTCCCCCGCCACCTCCAGGAGTACCACGACCTGCTCACCGGCAACCCGATCTTCCAGGTCCGCACCCAGGGCGTGGGCGTGCTGCCCCGGGAGGCGGCCATCGCCATGGGCGCGTGTGGGCCCGTGGCCCGGGCGTCCGGGGTGGCCTTCGACGTGCGCAAGGCCTTTCCGTACGAGGCCTACGGCGAGGTCGACTTCGACGTGCCGGTCTTCCCCCAGGGCGACTGCTGGGCGCGCTACCTGGTGCGCATGGAGGAGATGCGTCAGTCGGTGCGCATCATCGAGCAGGCCATCGCGAAGCTGCCGCCGGGCGAGATCCGCAGCAAGGTGCAGGTGACCGTCAAGCTCCCGCGGGGCGAGGTCTACGCCCGCACCGAGTCGCCCCGGGGCGACCTGGGCGTCTACCTGGTGAGCAACGGCGACGAGACGCCCTACCGCGTGAAGATCCGGGCCCCGTCGTTCTCGAACCTGTTCGCCCTGACGGAGATGATGCGGGGCTGGAAGGTGGCCGACGTGATCGCGATTCTCGGCAGCGTGGACATCGTGCTCTCCGACGTGGACCGGTGACCGGAGGCGCCGCGATGCAGGACGTCCCTCACCGGAACGGTGCATCGGCGCTGGCGGCGCGGGCCTGGCAGGCGATCGACGGGCTGCTGACCGGGCTCCGGGTGACGTGGCGGGCGCTGCTGGGGCCCAAGAACACGGTCATGTACCCGGTGCAGAAGGTCAACGTCGCGCTCCGCTGGCACGGGCTGCTGGCCCTGCCGGTCGATCCCGAGACGGGCAGCGACAAGTGCATCATCTGCTTCCAGTGCGAGCGGGTCTGCCCCGACCGCTGCATCCACATCGAGGCCACCGGGCGGGGCAAGGATCGGGTGCTCACGCGCTTCGACATCGAGATGGACAAGTGCTGCTACTGCGGGCTGTGCGTGGAGGTCTGCCCCACCGAGGCCATCGTCTTCGTGCCCCACTACGAGGCCAGCACCTACAACCGCGCCAACCTGCTCTACACCCTCGATGACCTGCGGCGCGCCGCGCCCAAGGAGCCGATTGCGCGGGGCGTGGTGCGGCTGGGAGGCCGCCCGTGAGCTGGGCGCTGGTCGACGAGCTGCAGCGCCGCTTCCCGGAGATCGAGCCCTTCCCGCGGCCGCATCCCCCGCAGGCCGATGCGCACCCCGGGGAGGAGTCCGGCGGGATGGCGGCGCGCCCCGCGCCCGCCCGCGGGCACGGCGCGGGCCAGGTGTTCACACACCACGTCCCGGGGGCCTGGGTGCCGGCGGGGCGGCTGGTGGAGGTCGCGCGCACGCTGCGCGACGAGGCGCCGTTTCACCTGGACTACTGCTCCTTCGTCTCGGCGGTGGACTGGCCGGCAGAGGGCATCTTCGAGGTCACGTACCACCTGTTCTCCATGGCCCAGCGCCACGAGCTGCTGCTGAAAGTGAAGGTGCCGCGAGAACACCCCGTGGTGCCCAGCGTGACCGGCGTCTGGCGTGGCGCCGACTGGCACGAGCGCGAGACCTACGACCTGTTCGGCATCGTCTTCGAGGGGCACCCCGACCTGCGCCGCATCATGATGACCGACGACTGGGTCGGTCACCCCCTGCGCAAGGACTACGTGTACGAGGATCCCCGCTGGCTGGTGGAACTGGCCACCCAGCGCCAGCGTGAGATCGACGGGCTGGGCCTTGGGGAACGGGCCTGACCGGCCTCCCCCGCAGTGGTCGCGGCGCCCCGGCGGTCGGCCGGGGCGTCCGCGTCTGCGGACGGGTGGGTGGCCATCGCGCCGGATCGGTGGGGGGACCCGCGTGGAGGTGGCGCGGATGCGACAGCCAGGCCGGACGTGGGGGGCGCTGGCCGGGGCCGGGGCCGGTGTGGTCCTGGTCTGGGCGCTGGTCGCGGGCTGGGGGACCGGCGGGGTGCCGGTGCTCGCGGGCGCGTTGTGGGAGCGCGCCCTGCGGCTGGTGCCCATGGAGGTCTTTGGGTTCCTCGTGGTCCGGTT
>CAZGNA010000240.1:0-219 GCA_964526945.1 uncultured bacterium | reverse complement strand
GCGAAACCGGCAGGGTTTTGGGCCCTGATGCTGGGCGTGGTGGCGGCGGCCGCCGCAGCGGGCAGCGTGTGGGCCCGCAGGCCCCGGCCGACGGTGGTCACGGTGGCGACCGCGTTCGCGGTGGTAGGGGCCGCGCTCGGCGTGGTGACCTGGCGGCCGGCGACGAGCCTGCTCGCGGCGCGGCTGGCCGCGGAAGGCGTGGCGGCCTCCGAGGCCGCT
>CAZGNA010000239.1:0-3869 GCA_964526945.1 uncultured bacterium | reverse complement strand
CCGCAGCGCTCGTGCCAAACGCTCCAGGACGTCGACGATCACCTCGGGGTCCCAGCGGCTCGTGTCGATGACCAGGTGGTAGGGGGTGCGATCGCCGAACTCGATGCCGTAGAGAGCCTTGTAGCGCGACCACTCGCTCTGCTCGCGCTCGAGCAACGCCTGGCGGGCGCGGTCGGGGGGCTGCCCCTCGCGCATGGCCACCCGCGCCGCGCGCACCGCCAGCGGCGCATCCAGCCAGACCTTGAGGTCCGCGTCGACCATCCAGCCCGACAGCCGGGACTCGACCACGCACGGCCCCGCCCGAGCCAGCTCGCCCTGCAGGCGGTCGAGATCGCGGTCGATGGACGGATCGTCCTCGGCCAGGCGGTTCAGGTCGACGACCGAGACGCCCCGCCGCCGTGCCACCTCGCGAAAGACGCCCCCCGCCGAGATCAAGGGCACCCCGAGCCGCTCGGCCAGCAGGCGTGCCACGGTCGTCTTGCCGACACCAATGGGACCGCCGACGGCGACGGTCACCCGCGCGCCGTTCACTCCGCGGCGTCCCCGGTGTCGTCGCGCGCGGCGTAGCGGTGGGCGACGGTCTCGGGCTGGACGGCCGCGAGCACCACGTGCCCGCTGTCGGTGATGACGACCGCTCGCGTGCGCCGGCCGTAGGTGGCGTCGATCAGCGTACCGCGCTCGCGCGCTTCCTGGATGATGCGTTTGACCGGCGCCGAATCAGGGCTGATGATGGCCACGATGCGATTCGCCGCGAGGATGTTGCCGAATCCGATGTTGATGAGGCGCGGCTCCATGGGTCCTGCGTGCTCCTCACTCGACGTTCTGCACCTGTTCCCGCAGGCTCTCCAGCTCCGCTTTCATGGCGATGACCTGCCGGGTGATCTCCAGATCGTTGGCCTTCGCCCCCAGGGTGTTCACCTCGCGCCCCATCTCCTGGAGGAGGAACTCCAGCTTGCGGCCCACCGCGCCGTCCTCCCTCAGCACCGTCTCCCGGAACTGGGCCAGGTGGCTGCGCAACCGCACCAGTTCCTCGGTGATGTCGGCACGGTCGGCCACGACGGCCAGTTCCATCGCGATCCGCGCTTCGTCGACGGGCACCTCGCCCAGCAGCTCACCGAGACGCGCCCGCAACCGGTCACGGTACGTCTGCACCACGACCCGGCTGCGCGCGGCGACGGTCTCGGCCGCCCGCTCGAGGACCTCCAGTCGCGCCAGCACGTCGTCGGCCAGCCGCCGGCCCTCGGCCGCCCGCATCGCCACCAGGGCGTCCAGCGCGGTCCGCACGGCCTCCTCCAGCGGGGGCCAGACGGCGTCCAGGGCCGGGCGGTCCTCGTCCACCCTGATCACGTCGGGCAGGGCCGTCAGGTGGTCGATGGTCAGCTCGCCTGCGGCCCCGACCGCGCGCGCCAGGTCCCGCAACGCCTGGGCATACGCCGCGGCCAGGTCGACGTCCGCCCGGACCACGCGCGCGCGGCGGCCCGCATCCTCGCGGGTGACGCTGACCTCGACGCGCCCGCGGAGGATCCGCGCCGCCACCAGGGCGCGGACCCGATCCTCCAGCCCCGCCAGCTCCCGGGGCAACCGGATCTGGATCTCGCTGAAGCGGTGGTTGATCGAGCGCATCTCCACCGCCAGCCGTCCGCCGGGCACCGACACGGCGGCGGCGCCAAATCCGGTCATGCTGCGGATCACGGGCTCACACTTCGGCCCGCCGAAAGACACCTCCTGCCCGCACGCCGCCACCCCGGTCGATCCACGGACGCCGGAGCGCGGCGACCGCGCGCCGCGCCTCGGCGAGGGTGCGGACGCGGGGGCCCCACGCCGGTTGCCGGACGACGCAGGAGGCCGTATCGTGCAAGACGGCATGGGCGTCCTGACCTCCCCCTCCGCGTCCTTCGACAGCGTGGTGCTGGCCGCGGTCGTCGCCGAACTGCAGGATGTGGTGGGCACCCGCATCCAGCGCGTCCTGGGCGCCGGGCCGGGCGCGCTGGTGCTGGCCGTGCGCGGGGGCGGGCGCACCCGTCTGCTGCTGGCGTGCGCACGACCGCGGTGGGCCAGACTGGTCGAGGTGACCACCCCACCTCCGGGGGAGGCCGATGCGTTTGCGGGGCTGGTGCGCAGCCGTCTGGTCGGGGCGATCGTCCGCAGCGTGACCGCCGCGCCCTTCGAGCGCCTGGCGACGCTGGCGGTCGATACGCTGGAGGGTCCGATAGAGCTCCACGCCGAGCTCGCGGGGCGCCATCCCAACCTCGTGCTGGCGTGCAACGGCCTGGTGGTAGGGGTCCTGCGTCCGGTGGCGGGTCCCGGGCGCGAGGTGCGCCCGCAGCGGCCCTACCTCCCGCCGCTCCAGACCCGCCCGACCCCTGCCACGCTGACCGCCCCCGCGCTCGCGGCGGTCGCACGACAGCGCCCCGAGGCCCCTGCGTGGCGCACGCTGCTGGAGGCGGTGGCCGGCATCGGCCCCGCGCTGGCCCGCGAGCTGTGCTTGCGCGCGGACGTGCCCCCCGACGCACCGCTCGACCCCGCGCGCGCCGACGCCGTGGTGGCGGCTGTGACGACGCTGGCGGCGGACGTCGCCGCAGGGCGGTTCGCGCCGATGCTCTACAGCGACGCCGCGACGCCCGTGGCGTACGCCCCGTTCCCGTTCCGCCTCTACGCACGGTTCGCCGCCTCTTTGACCACGATGAGCGCGGCCGTCGAGGCGGTGACCGCGCGCGCCGAAGCAACGGACCGCCTCGACCGCGCACGCCGGGCACTGGCGACTGCCGTGGCACGGGCCAGGATGCGTGTCGAGCATGCGCTCGCCGCCCTCGCCCGCGAGATGGACGAGGCGGCCACCGCCGCGCGCCTGCGGCAGTGGGGCGAACTGCTCCTGGCCTACCAGGCGCACGTGCCGCGCGGCGCGGCATCGGTGGAGGTCCCGGGGTTCGACGGGACGCCCACCGTGATTCCCCTCGACCCCGCGCGCACCGCGGTCGAGAACGCCCAGCAGTACTTCCGCCGCTACGCCAAGGCCCAGGCTGCGGCGCGCCACGTCCCGGCCCGGCGCGCCCAGCTGGAGGCCGAGCGGGCCTGGTTGGAGCGCGTGGCCACGGCCATCGCCCGGGCCCAGCACGAGGACGATCTCAACGCGCTGGCGCAGGAGCTACGAGAGGGCAGACCGCACCCGCCACGTCGGCCGGCGGCCGCTCCGCGCGGGCCGGGGCGCGTCTACACGCTGGGCGACGGTTTTTGCGCGCTGGTCGCGCGCAGCGCGCGCGAGGGCGACCGCCTTGTGTTTGCGGTGGCGCGTCCTGACGACCTGTGGCTCCACGCCAGGGACGCGCCGGGCGCCCACGTGATCGTCCAGGGCCCGGCCGACCCGCCCGAGGCCGTCGTGGAAGCCGCCGCGCGCCTGGCCGCGTACTACAGTCGCGGGCGGCATGCCGGGCACGTGCCGGTGGTGGTGACCCGCCGCCGCTACGTGCGGCGGGTGCGTGGCGGGCGCCCCGGACAGGTCACCTACAGCAACGAGCGCACGCTGGTGGTCTCCCCCGCACTGCCCGGCGGTGAGCCGGACCGTCCGGCGCCCTGAGGCGCAGCCCCGTGATCGCTGGCCTGCTCGCCGGGTCGGCGGCCGAGCGGCTCCGGTTGCCACGTGCCCACCCAGAGGCGCATCGGATCGTCGCGGTGCTCGCCCATCGCAGGATCCCTCCGTGGAAAACGGCGCGACGCCCGCACCTCGTCACGAGGTACGGGCGTCGCGGCCCGCATCGACCAGCTCGTCGAGCCCCACGATAGCACACCGCGCACTGCTGTCAAGCGCGGTGTGCAGCGCTGTAATAGCTCATTGATTTTGTCACCCCCTAACGGCTCAGTGAATCTGTCAC
>CAZGNA010000238.1:0-3899 GCA_964526945.1 uncultured bacterium | reverse complement strand
GGGACCCTTCAAAGGGTCCCCAACGAAAGTACACAGACTACCGTACACTACCCGTCGTCCAGTCCCCCTTGCCAGTGCGGAGGCTCTTGAGTAAGATAGGCGCGGTCTCAAGCCCCCATAGCGGGTGAAGGAGGGCCGTATCATGCCGAATAAGGCCGCTCGGGCCCGGACCGCGCAGCGCCAGGCGACCAAGGCGGCCCCGTCCGCGAAGAAGGGCCAGGCCAGGCGTCGGGCCCAGGCCCCGCGGGCTGGCGCGTCGCGGGCGCCCGTCCGTGCGTCGCGCGCCCCGACGCCGATCAAGCCGGCACCGCGGGTCGTGACGGCAGCACGGCCCCTCACCAAGCGCGAGCTCGAGGAGTTCCGCCACCTGTTGGAGGAGGAGCGCGACCGGCTGACGCAGGAGCTGGAGGCGATCGAGGAGCACCTGCCCGAGGTCGAGCAGATCAGCGTGGATTCCAGCGGCTACGACGAGGACATCGCCGACGTGGCCGCCGATACCTTCGAGCGGGAGAAGGGCTTCGCCATCGAGAACAGCGTGCAGGCGCTGCTGACCCAGGTGGAGGAAGCGCTGAGCCGCATCGACGAGGGCACCTACGGCACCTGTGAGCTGTGCGGGCAGCCGATCCACATCGAGCGCCTGCGCGCCATCCCGTACGCTCGCCTGTGCATCCAGTGCAAGGCGCGCGAAGAGCAGGCCAACGCGCGCTAGCGTATCGTCGGGGACGCCTCCGGGTTCCTCGCGCCCGCGATCGGTACAGCTTGTACGCCGGGAGGCCGGCGGAGGTCCACCGGGCACTGTCGCAGCCGTCGTCCCGACGTCGGAGCTGGCCCGGGCGCCTGCTCGCCGCCAGCCTGGTGGCCATCGCGGACCAGGCGATCAAGGCGGGCGTCACGGCGACGCTGCCGGCCGGCGTGGAGGTGCCGGTCGTCCCGGGTGTCCTGACCCTGACCCACGTGCACAACCGCGGCGTGGCGTTCGGGCTGCTGCCCGGACTGCCCCCGCTGGTCCTCGGGCTCGTGGCCGGCTGCCTGGTACTCCTGGTGGCGTGGAGGGGCAGCGGCCCGCTGGAGCGCTGGCAGGTGGGGGCGGGCAGTGCGCTCGTGCTGGGTGGGGCCGCAGGCAACCTGGTCGACCGCCTGCGCTGGGGCTACGTCATCGACTACATCGACCTGCACCGCTGGCCGGTGTTCAACCTGGCCGATGCGGCCATCGTCGCAGGCGGTGTGCTCCTCGCCACCGGGCTGCTCGGCGGGACCGGGATCACCCGCGCGGCGGCCCGTAGCGGGGACCGTCTCCAGGAACACCCCGGGAGGTGATCGGTGCAGCAGATCCTGTACGACGTCTGGGGCGTGCCGATCTCGGCCTTCGGGCTGTTCCTGTTGCTGGCCTTCGGCGCGTCCATCGTCGTGGCGCGCCGGGCGGCGTACGCGCGGCTGGGCATCGACCCCACCCACACCCTGGACCTGGCGCTCTACGCCATCGTGGCGGGGATCGTCGGCGGCCGCATCGGGTTCGTGCTGGTCAACCTCGAGGTGTTCGCCGGCGAGCCGCGGCGCATGCTGACGATCTGGCGGGACGGTGGCCTGGTCTACTACGGGGCGCTGGCGGCAGGCGTGGTGCTCGCACGGTTGTACACCCGCCGGTGGCAGGTGGCGTTTGGCGCGCTGCTGGACGCCTATGCGCCGGCGCTGATCGTCGGCTACGGGATCGCCATGATCGGAGCGCTGCTGCACGGTCTGTTCCCCGGCAAGCCGACGGGGGTGCCCTGGGCGATCGACCTGTTCCTCGAGCGGCGCCACCCGACCCAGATCTACCTGGCCGTGGCCGCGGCAGCGATCCTGGTGATCTTGCGGGGCCAGCGCGACCAGGCCCTGGCCGACGGCACCCTCTTCGTGCTGGCGCTGTTCCTCCAGGCGGTGGCCCGGTTCTTCGTGGACGTCTTCGTCGAGGCACCGGCGGTCGCCGGGCCGTTGACCCTCGGCCAGCTCGCCAGCGGCACCGTCGCCGTGGCCAGCGGTCTGCTGCTGGGCTGGCTGCAGCGCCGCGGGCCCGCGGTGCGCGTGGAGCCCGCGCCGCAGACGCCGCCGTAGCCGGCGCGGGGACGGTATCGAGGAGCGGTACACCTACGTGGTCGACGCGGCGGCGGCCGGGCAGCGCCTGGACGCGTTCCTGGCCGCGCGGGCGCCCGGGCTGTCGCGGGCGCGCATCCAGGCATTGATCGCATCCGGCTACGTCACCGTCCCGCGTCTGGCGGGGCGGCGTCTCCGTCCTGCTGCGCGCCTGCGGGCCGGCGACCTGGTCGTGCTGGTCGTCCCGCCGCCTGCGCCTGCGGTGCTGCAGCCCGAGCCCCTGCCGCTGGACATCGTCTACGAGGATGCCGACGTGCTGGTGGTCAACAAACCCGCAGGGCTCGTGGTGCATCCGGGCGCAGGGCGCACGTCGGGCACGCTGGTGCACGCCGTGCTCGCGCACTGTCCGGACCTGCCGGGGATCGGCGGCGTGCACCGGCCGGGTATCGTGCACCGGCTGGACAAGGACACCTCGGGGCTGCTGGTCGTCGCCAAGACCGAGGTCGCGCTGCGCTCCCTCCAGGCGGAGATCGCGGCGAAGCGGGCGACCCGTGACTACCTCGCCCTGGTCTGGGGCGTACCGGTGCCGGCGGCCGGCACGATCGAGGCGCCGCTCGGTCGGGATCCGCGTCGCCGCACCCGCATGGCCGTGCGCCCCGACGGCCGCCCCGCGGTGACGCGGTATCGTGTGGTCGAGGCCTTTCCCGACGCCGCCCTGCTCGAGGTGCGTCTGGTCACGGGACGCACCCATCAGATCCGGGTCCACTGCGCCCACATCGGCCATCCCGTGGTGGGCGATCCCGTCTACGGCCGGCGCCGCAACCCCTGGGGGCTGCGGCGCCAGGCGCTGCACGCCTACCGGCTGGCGTTCGCCCACCCGCGGGATGGCCGGGCCCTGCAGTTCGAGGTGCCGCTGCCGGAAGACCTGGCAGCGGTCCTGCAGGCGCTGCGCGCGGGCGCGGCCGGGGCGCCGACGGCGCAGTGAGGGCGCCGGTGCGCCGCGCGATGGCTCTCGACGCCCGGGCCACGCGAGCGGTGCCGGTCACCAGGCGGCTGCGGTGCCCGGAGGGTGCGCCGTGACGACCCGGCGCGAGAAAGCGCGGGTGATGGACGCCGCGGACATCCGCCGCGCGCTCGTCCGCATGGCGCACGAGATCCTGGAGCGCCATCGCAGCGCCGAGCGCCTGGTGCTGGTCGGCATCCGCACCCGCGGCGTGCACCTGGCGGCGCGGCTGGGCGCGGCCATCGAGCGAATCGAGCAGGTCGCCCCGCCGGTGGGCGTGCTGGACGTCACGCGGTACCGCGACGACCGGCCGCACCGCCCAGGCCTGGCCGCGGATGCCGGTGGGCCGGTCGAGACGTCCGATGCGGCGCGCGCGTCGGCGAGTGCCCTGGAACCGGCGGGCTTCCCGGTCGAGGGCCGGCACGTGGTGCTGGTGGACGACGTGCTGTACACCGGCCGCACTGCCCGCGCCGCGATGGACGCCCTGGTGGATGCCGGCCGGCCGGCCACGATCCAGCTGGCGGTGCTGATCGACCGGGGACACCGCGAGCTGCCCATCCGGGCCGACTACGTGGGGAAGAACGTGCCCACCAGTCGCCGGGAGCACGTCGCGGTCCGGCTCGTCGAGGAGGACGGGCGGGACGAGGTCGTGATCGAAGAGCCGGCGTGATCGTCCTGCGTCCGGCGGTCGCGCGGGCCGGGCGCGGTGGCGGCACGACATGCTGACCGGTGACTGGCCCGCGTGGGGCGGGCCACCGCGCTGCACACCGCGCTGTCGTAGCCCAGTAATCCTGTCACCCTAACGGCTCTATGAAGATGTCACCCT
>CAZGNA010000237.1:0-3910 GCA_964526945.1 uncultured bacterium | reverse complement strand
CGTCAGCGACGCCACGGTGCGCGCACGGCTGCGCGAGCATGCCCGGGCACAGGCGCAGGCCGTCCGGGAGGCCGACCGCGCGTGACCCGGGCGCCTGTGGGCGACCCCACGCGGACCCCACCGGGCGTCCTGGGCCCGGGGGCGACGCTCGGTGTCGTCGGCGGTGGCCAGCTCGGGCGCATGCTGGCGCTGGACGCGCGCCGCATGGGCTACCGCGTCGTGGTGCTCGACCCCGCAGCAGACGCGCCGGCCGCGGCGGTCGCCGACGACCACCTGGTGGCCACGTTCGACGACCTCGACGCGCACACGGCGCTCGCCGCGCGCGCCGACGTCGTGACGTTCGAGGTCGAGCACGTCGGACTCGACGCCGCGCGCGCCGTTGCCGCGCGCTGTCCGGTGCGGCCCGACGTGGCGACGCTCGCCGTCTGCCAGCACCGCAGCCGCGAGAAGGCGTTCCTGACGCGCCACGGGTTCCCCGTCGCGCCCTGGCGGGAGGCCGCGTCGCCCGCCGCCCTCGAGGAGGCGATCGGCGCCCTGGGGCTGCCGTGCCTGGTGAAGATCCCCTACGCCGGCTACGACGGTCGCGGCCAGGTGCGCATCGCGCAGCCGGACGATCTGCGCGCAGCCGGTGCGCTCGGGTTCGCCCGGGGCCCGCTGGTCGTCGAGCGGGTCGTGCCCTTCGTTGCCGAGCTGGCGGTACTCGTGGCGCGGGGTGCCGACGGCGCCGTCGTGACGTATCCCGTGGCGCGCACCGTGCACCGCGACGGCATCCTCCACGAGGTGAGCGTGCCCGCCGACGTGCCCGAGGCGGTCGCCGCGCGGGCGCAGGGGCTGGCCGAGTCGATCGCCGGCGCGCTGGACCTGGTCGGGGTGCTGGCCGTCGAGCTGTTCCTGCTCGAACGCGGCGAGGTGCTGGTCAACGAGCTCGCGCCGCGGCCCCACAACTCGGGCCACTACACCATCGAGGCGTGCGCGACCTCGCAGTTCGCCCAGCACGTGCGCGCCGTCTGTGGTCTGCCGCTGGGCGCGCCCGACCTCCTGCGGCCGGCCGCCATGGTCAACCTGCTGGGCGAGCACCGCGGGCGTGTGCGTCTGACCGGGGTCGAGGACGCCCTGGCCGATCCCCTGGTCAGCCTGCACCTCTACGGGAAGGCCGAGTCCTGGCCGCGGCGCAAGCTGGGGCACCTCACCGCGCTGGGGGCCTCCGCCGCCGAGGCCCTGCAGCGTGCGCGCGCCGCCGCGGCGGCACTGCGCTGGGCACCGGCGTAGCGCCCATGCCGGCACGGCTGCTGCCGGTCGATCCCGCTGCACCCGACCCCGGCGCGATCGCCGAAGCCGCCGAGGTCATCGTCACCGGTGGCCTGGTGGCGTTCCCCACCGAGACCGTCTACGGCCTGGGCGCCGACGCCCTGAACCCCGAGGCGGTGCAGCGGATCTTCGCCGCCAAGGGACGGCCTGCCGACAACCCCCTGATCGTGCACGTGGCCGATCCCGCCGAGGTGGAGGGGCTGGCGGCCGCGCTCCCCGATGCCGCGCGCCTGCTGATGGCGCGGTGCTGGCCGGGGCCGCTCGCCCTGGTGCTGCCGGCTGCGCCCCAGGTGCCGCTGGTGACGCGCGGGGGCCTTGGAACCGTGGCCGTGCGCATGCCCGCCCACCCTGTGGCGCTGGCCCTGATCCGCGCCGCCGGCTGTCCCATCGCCGCGCCCAGCGCGAACCGGTCGGGCCGGCCCAGCCCCACCACGGCCCAGCACGTGCTGGCCGACCTGGGCGAGGTGATCGAGCTCGTGCTCGACGGGGGCCCGACGCCCGTCGGCGTGGAGTCCACGGTGCTCGACCTGACGACCTCGCCGCCGTCGGTGCTGCGGCCGGGCGGTGTGGCCGTCGAGACCCTGCGCGACCTCCTCGGGCCGGTGGCGCTGCCACCGCCGGGCGCCCCGGTGCTCGCGCGCGCGCCGGGCACGCGCTACCGGCACTACGCGCCTCGCACGCGCGTCGTGCTGGTGGAAGCGTCGCCCGACCGGATCGGGGAAGCGGTGGCCGGGGCGGTGCGCGACCTGTGGAACCGCGGGCTGCGCGTCGGTGTCATGGTCACCGAGGAACACGCGGCGGCCGTGCCGTCCGGCGCCGTCGTGCGCGTGATGGGGCCGCGTGCCGATCCCGCCGTCGTGGCCGCCAGGCTCTTCGCGCAGCTGCGCGAGCTCGACGAGGCCGACCTGGACGCCATCGTGGTCGAAGCGATCGAGGAGCGGGGTCTGGGGCGGGCGGTGATGGATCGCCTGCGCCGGGCAGCGGGGAGCGCAGGGTAACCCCGTTGCCGCACCCGTTACGGGACGCTCGCGGTACCCGCGCACGCCGCGGTGACCCGCGTTGTACCGGGAGCGCAGCCGGCACACCTCATCGCGACTACCTGCCAAGCCCGCTCAACACTCCTACCGCCGCACCTCCCGCCACCAGCCACGCCGAGTTGACGTGGGAGCGCCCCAGCAGCACCAGGGCGGCGACCGCGAGCGCGGCGGTCAGGCCGTCGGTGATCGCAGCACGCCCCAGCGTCCATGCCACGCCCGCCATCAGGGCCAGCGACGCCACGTTCACGCCGTCCAGCAGCGCGCCGGCCCAGGGCGAGCGCCGCAGCCGGGGGATGAGGGGATGGCTGGCGGCGACGAACACGAAGCCCGGAAGGAAGATCGCCACCGTGGCCGCGACCGCGGCCGGTACGCCGCCCAGCACGTAACCGACGAACGTCGCCGTGGTGAAGACGGGCCCGGGCGTGACCTGCCCCACGGCGATCGCTTCCAGCACCTGCTGGTCGGTCAGCCAGCCCAGCCGTTCGACGAAGTCCGCGCGCAGGAAGGCCAGGAGCACATACCCGCTGCCGTAGAGCACCGAGCCGATCTTGAGGAAGGCGAGGACAAGACGCCAGATCGTAAACGGCACCGCCGGGGCGGCGCCCGCCGCCGCAGCCAGCACCGCGGGCGCCAGGGCGGCCGCCCCGACCGCCAGCACCGCCAGCCCGGCCACCGTCCCCGAGACCAGCTTGCGAAGTCTGCTGCGGCCGACGTTCCTCCAGAGCATCACGGTCAGGCCCACGAGGACCAGCAACGCGATCTCGTCGATCCCGAGGAAGTAGAGCCACAGCGCCGCTGCGCCGGCTCCTGCCAGCAGCGGCTCCCGCACCGCCGTCCGCCCAAGGCCCGCGATGGCCTGCACGACGACGGCGATGATCACCGGCTTGACGCCGTACAAGAGCCAGGTCGCCTGCGGCGTGGCCCCGTACCGGACGTAGACCGCGGCCAGCGCCATGACGATCACCAGTGCCGGCACGATGAACGCCGCGCCGCCGGCGATCAGCCCGGGCCATCCCGCCCGGCGGTAGCCCAGGTGCATCGCCATCTCCGTGGAGTTGGGCCCGGGGATGAGGTTCGTGGCCCCCAGCAGGTCGAGGAACTCCTGGTCGGACAGCCACCGGCGGCGCCGCACCACCTCATCGCGCATCATGGCGATGTGGGCGGCCGGCCCGCCGAAGGCGGTGGCGCCCAGGCGCAGGAACAGCGCGGCGACTTCCAGGAGGGCGCGTGCCCCGGGGGCGGGTTCCCCGCCGGGCGGCGCGGGAGGCTGGTGTGCCGGGTCGCCGCGGCCCGCGGCGTCCCCGCGGGGACCTCGCTGGTCGCCAGGTCGCGCCGAGAACCGCTCTGTCATGCCAGGGCGGCTTCTCTCCCCAAGGTGGCACATCCTGCGCCGCGTGGGTACCCCGGGTTGGGCGGGTGGGGCTCGTGGGCAACGAGGGGCAGCCCGCGGCCCTCCGCGCGTCCCCGGGAGGTGCGGGTGGGTCCGCGGTCTTGGTTGCGGGAAGCGTCAAGACTTCCGTGGGGCGCAGGTGACGAAGCTCCCCTGTGGTATACTTGAAGATGGT